>BGZN01000019.1 GCA_003864455.1 Candidatus Termititenax aidoneus
CTTTTTGCCTAATTCCATACCGCCGCGCCAAATCTCGCCAGAAATACTCCTGCAAATATTGCGCGTCCGCATACGCAAAGATCGCCTCACGGAAATATTTATCCGCTGTTTGAACCGGCGCGTATGGCGGTATAGCGTTCGCGCGCAGGGCTTGTTTGGCGCAGACTGTTTTATTGTACGCAATCTCCAAACTACGGACATCGTCTCTATTCAGGACAGTGATAACTTTTTCGGTCATATCTATGTCCCCGCCGCGCGATTGGCTTTAGTGTTTTTAGTGCTGCCGGCCGGATTTGGCTCATACCGGCTTGTTTCCGCGCAGCCATTAAAACAACTGCTGACACAGCCGTCATAACAATTATTCCGGCAATTCGTATTGCAGTTTAGATCACAGGCCGCGTCGCAGGTCTGCGAACAGCCCACAGCGCAGCTCACCCCGCAGCTTAAAGCGCAAGCGCCACCGCAGCTTCCGGCACAACCCTCGCCGCAAGTGGACGCGCAGGCCGCCCCGCAGCCCGTGCCACAAGCCGAGCCGCAGGCAGACGCGCAGGTCCCACCGCAAGCTCCTTTACAGCCGTCCCCGCAGGTAACCTTGCATTTTGCGCCGCAGTTATCCGCGCAAACCGAGCCACAATCAGCAGCGCAGGTATTACCACATTTACTCGTACACGTATCGCCGCAGGTAGTCTCGCATTTCTTGCCGCAAGACCCTTTGCAATCCTTGCCGCAGCCTACTTTGCAATCCCCGCCGCATTTGCCGTCACAAGTACTACCGCAGGTTTCGGCGCATTTGCCGCCGCAGCCATCAGAACAAACACCGCCGCAGTTTTTTGCGCAACTCCCGCCGCAAACCGCCCTGCATCCGTCGGTACAGGCCGCCGCGCAGGTATCGCCGCAGCCGTTGCCGCAAGTATTTCCGCAGCCACTGGAACATGATTCTCCGCATTTAGTTTTACATGCAGAGCTACAAGTATTACCACAGTAAAAAAGAGATGCACTGTTACTACAATCACGATTACATCCGCTGCCGCAATAGTTGACACAATTATCGCCGCAGCCATTTATACAAGTATCGCTACATGAGTAGCTACACATGCTAAGACAACCGCCAGTACAACTATTGGCACATGTACTAAAACAAGACGAGGCACATGAAAGATTAGTACAACCTCCACCACTATCATAATAGGCCCCATCAGCGCAATTCCGGGAACAGGTGCCAACACAACTGCCCCTACAACTCCAGCCGCAGCTATTCCCACTGCATGAATTGAAGCAGGTCTCCTTACACGCCTCGGCGCAGCCATTGCCGGCGCACAAACCCCCGCAGCCGTTTTTGCAAGCATCACTGCAGCCATTTTCGCAAGCTTTGCCGCATACTTCTTTACAGGCAACACCGCAGGAAGCTTCGCAAATTATTCCGCAAGAGGCTGCGCAGATCGCGCCGCAGTCAACGTGACAATTTCCGCCGCATTTTCCATCACAGCCAGTTCCACAGTCTTCTCTACAAGCCGCGCCGCAAGTACTGGACGCGCAGATAGTATGACAGGTCTCTTTACAATCATTGCCGCAGCTCCCCTTACAGTTATCTCCGCAACTCTCCGCACAACTGCCTCCGCAGGCATCCGCGCAAGCTCGGCCGCAGTCAACCTCGCAGGAAGCGCCGCAGGCGCTATCACAATTGCCCCCGCAAGTTGTCGCGCATTTTTGCCCGCAGGCATCAGCGCAAGCCGAGCCGCAGGTAGTCTCGCATGTTCCACCGCAGACTTCTTTACACCCGTCTCCGCAAGTTGTCGCGCAGGCCACCCCGCAATTACTGACGCAGCTAGCCCCGCCGCAGCTTGCAGCACAGTCCGCCACGCAGCCCTCGCCGCAGCCTCTCCCGCAAGTCGATGTGCAACCGCCCACACAGCGCGCGTTATTCAGCGCGTCATCTATCACCTGCCTGATTTCTTCTAAATGCCTGGCTTTGAGTTTCGTGCCCAGATTGATAACAGCGTCCTCCCAGGAAAAAGTGTCATTGCCGTTATAATTGACCAAACCTTTGGTCGTGCTGCGCAAAGCCGTGAGATCGCTGGCTTTCATCAAGGATTGTTTGGCTACAACAACCGGCAGATTTACAGCGGACAGCACGCGGTGCGTCCGTTCTTTTTTGAGATTCTCGGCGGTCTGATTGTAATCCGCCGCGTAAGCCTCTTTGCCGGACAAATACCTTTGCGTTTTCTTTTCCGCCGTATTATTCAACCCCACATTTGTTGTTGGTGTCCCGCCGGTAACCGCTGTCTCAGTGTCCGGCAGGTTATATTTGTAACGCGCCATAGACCCCCCTCATTTCTGTCATTTGCTAAATATCAATATATTTACTATGCATAAAGCGACATTAAGTACCTATGTATAATTATACTACCATGATGTCATGTATAAGTCAACATGTTATGTTTATGTATCCATGTAATACAGGAATTGTTTATTAACAACTATAATTCTTTCATTGGAGTAAATTAGAATGCCTGAAAGCGTCGACATCCGCAAAGTTATCGGCGACAAGCTTAAAACTGTTCGCCACAAGCTCAACTATTCGCTGCAGCAAATGGCCACTGAATGCGGGCTGGATTACGCGCATTACTGCCTGATCGAAAAAGGCAAACGCTATGTACGGCTTGATGTTCTGCAAAGAATTTCTGATAATTTAAGCGTGTCTTTGGATTTCTGGTTCAGAAATGACGATGTAACTTTAGTGCCGCATTCCACCAAGAAAATTTACGAAGCTATAAACTCTCTGGGCAAAGATAAACTGGAATTTTTATTTGGCCTGCTGACCGCCTATCAAAAAGTCAAATAACCGCCGCGGCTGTTTCTTTGGTTTAATAATTTTCCGCATAAAGCTGGCCGCAAGCCGCGTTAACGGCCTGTCCTCTCTTGTAGCGGATCGCCGTTTCAAAACCGCGGTCAGTCGTGAGCCACCAAAACTCTTTTATGGCTTTCCTGGCGCTGGGCTGAAATTCCGCGCGCGCGTGGGGATTGTATTCGATAAGATTGATATGCGCGCTGATTCCGCTCAGCAATTTTAAAAGGCTTCTGGCCTGCTCGCGCGCGTCATTGACGCCGTGCAGCATGATGTACTCGAAAGTCAAACGCCGGCCGGTTTTCTTTTGATAAATTTTTAAAGCCCGCATTAAATCCGGCAGCGGGTATTTTTTATTAATCGGCATTAGTTTGGCGCGCAGGGAGTCCGTCGCCGCATGCAGAGAAATCGCTAGGCGGAGTTGCAGACCCTCGTCCGCCAATCTCTCAATGCCAGGCACGAGGCCGCAGGTCGAAATCGTGATATGCCGCGCACCGATATTTTTGCCGGCTTTGTCGTTGAGAATACGGATAGATTTTAAAACATTGTCGTAATTGTCCAGCGGTTCGCCCATGCCCATATAGACGAGATTTTGGATTTTGTTTTTCTCGATCTTCTCCGCTTGAATAACTTGATCGACTATTTCCCCGGCGGACAGATTGCGCTTAAATTTCATGCGGCCGGTCGCGCAAAAAGCGCAGGCCATTTTGCAGCCGACCTGCGTGGAAACGCATAAAGTACGCCGGCCGGCGTCGTTCAAAAGAACAGTTTCGATTTTCTGGCCGTCCGGCAAAGCAAAAAGATATTTTAGCGTGCCGTCGGCGGCGGCTGATCTTTTCAATAATTTCAGATTGGCCAGCGTAAAGCCGTTATTTTTTAATTCTGTCCGCAAAGTTTTCGGCAGATTGGAAATCTGGTCGAGATTTTCCGCCGCCTTATTTTGTATCCAGTCAAATAATATCGCGCCGTAAAACGGCTTATCCGCGATTTTTTTTAATTCCGCCAACTCAAGGTC
This sequence comes from Candidatus Termititenax aidoneus, assembly GCA_003864455.1. Lineage (GTDB taxonomy): Bacteria > Margulisbacteria > Termititenacia > Termititenacales > Termititenacaceae > Termititenax > Termititenax aidoneus. The sequence continues at coordinate 3,861 of BGZN01000019.1, forward strand.
TTTGAGATTTTTAAGCACGTTCGATCACGTCTTTTAATTTATTATTCAATTCTTCCGCGCTGGCAAAATCGCGCGGATCAAGCGGCTGATTTAAAATCATTTCGCCTTTGACTTTGGCTTTCCAGTCCGGCAGGCGGCGGCGGCGCGAATAAATCTCGTAAGCGCCTTTGATCTTTACCGGTACGATTTTCTTGTCCAGTTTGTGCGCCAACAAAGCCGCGCCGATTTTAAATTCACCAAGGCGGCCGTCCAAGGAACGCGTGCCTTCCGGAAAAACGATCAGCGAACAACCCTGCCGTAAAACGTCCGCACCGGCTTTGAGCGAGGCCAGCGCCTGGCTTTGCTGCCGGTCGACATAAATGACCGGCAGACGGCCGCCCAGCAGCCACGCCAAAAAAGCTAATTCTCTCTTAGCAAGTATGTAAGTTTTTCGCCGCGCTGCTTTGGGCATAGTAACCCAGAGCCAGATAATATCCAGATAGGACTGGTGATTGGGTGCAAAAATACAATTTTCGACCGCATACAACTCAGGATTTTTGACTGTCAGATTCCAGCGCCGGCTGGAAATATTTCCGCACACCCAGGCGTAAAAAGACAGCAGCGGATTGCCGCTGGGTTTGACCTTGTAATGCAAAGGCCCGGTCAACTGATCTTCCGGAGGCGCGCTCAACGCCGGACAGCCGGCTACGTATTCCACGATCTCTTTTAAATCCTGTTTGGCCGCCAACTCATCTAATTTTATGACCACGCCCAGCCGCTGTTCTAAATAGGCCGCCAGATCGAGCAGTTTTAAAGAATCGACTTTTAATTCCAGCAAGGTGGTGTCTTGATAAAAAACTCTCACATCGCTAAATTTTTCCGCTAGGATTTTCAAAATCTCCTTTTGGCGCGGCTCATCAGGCTTGTACTGCCGGCGCACTCCCTGGCCGGCGTCTCCGCGCTGATATTTGCCCTGCTCTAGTTCCTTGATGACATTACGCACCACGATTTTTTTTGTGGAGTTGCGCGGCAGCGGCGTAAACGACACGGCAAAGGCGGAAATCGTTTTGTAGCTCGGCAGACCTCTGTTCATTTTTTCGATCTCGGCTTTGAGGCGCGCGTAACTTTCTTTATTTTTTTCCCGCGGTACGATGACCGCGAAAACATTTTCCGCGCCATTTATGCGGTAGCCAAAAATTGAGATTTCCTCGATCAGCGGCGAGTATTGATAGTAGGCTTCCAATTCTTCAGGATAAACATTTTCGCCAGAGTCCAAAAGTATCATGTTTTTGAAACGTCCGGTGATATGCAGCTCGCCGCGCTTGTCTTTGAATCCCAAATCGCCGGTATTGAACCAGCCGTCCCGGTCAAAAGCTTCGGCGTTGGCCTGCGGATTGTTGTAGTAGCCGGGCGTTACTGACACGCCGCGCATCCAGATCTCGCCGACACCGTCTTTATTGATATTGCGCAGTGTTACCTCATTGCCCTCGATCGGACCGCCCACCGAGCCGAGCGTATTATGCAGGAGATTGGACAAGCAGGCCGGGCCGGTGGTCTCGGTCAGGCCGTAGCCTTCGATGATTTTGACGCCCATATTGGAATAATATTTAAAATATTTCGGCTTGAGCGCCGCGCCGCCGCTGATAAAAAATTTCATTTCTTTGCCGATCACTTGATGCACCGGCTCAAAAACTTTGGCCAGCGCTTTATTTAAGAGCGGGATTTTGCGCCAGACCGGAGCGGTGTTGAGAATAGTCATAAACAAAAAATATTTCAGCGCGGACTGCGCTTTGACTTTGGCGGCAATGCCGTCAAAAAACAACTCCCAAAGCTGCGGCACGCCGGAAAAAATATGGATCGGCGTTTCGGCTAGACTCTTGATAATGTCCGGACCTTTGAGCGACGGCTGAAACATAATCATGCCGCCGAGTATAATCGGCCCCACATAATTGGCCAGCAGGCCGTAACTGTGATGCAGCGGCAGGATCGACAAAAAATTTTCGCCGCCGGTAATCACGCGCAAATCGTCGCGCAAAAACTTAATCAAGCTAATCGAGGTAAAATAAAGATTGCCGTGTGTGAGCTGCACGATTTTCGGCTCGCTGGTCGTGCCGGAGGTAAACAGAAAACACGCCGTGTCCTGCATCGTAACTTCCGGCGGAGCTAATTCAACCGCGCGGTCGTCCCAGCCGGAATGAATGTCTAAAATCTGCACATTTTGAAACTGCAGTTCGGCAAAATCCCGGGACACAAAAAGCGCTTTGGCGGAAACGCGGTCAATCATTTTTTGCCAGGTCTCTCTGTCCAGATTTTGGTCCATATGCAGGGCTACCGCGCCCAAACACAGGATCGCCATATGCGTCGTGCACCATTCCCAGCTATTGCCGCTCAAAATGCCCACGCAGTCGCCGCGTTTAACGCCGGCTTTTTGCAAAACTACAGCGCGGTTCTTGGCCATATTCCAGGCCTGCCGAAAAGTATATTTTTTTTCAAAAAGCAGTTTGTCTTCTCTTTCATCGACGACCGCGGCGAAAACCTCATAAAGATTACGCGGCTGCTTGTTTGTCATGCCCTGCTCCTTTTAGATATATTGCTTTATTCTGTCAGCTGACAGCAGACAATTCCTGCAAACGCGGTCAAGTCCAGCGTTAGCAGGCCTTTGTCTCTCCGTAGATAGCGCAGCGGAATATCTACCGTGCGTCCTGACGGATAATAGCCGGTGATTTTGCCGACTTTGCGGTCGGCGATTTTTACAAGTCCCGGCAGACTTTCGTATTGAACTATATTCTCGCCAAAAAACTGCACCAGATCAGGATTGCCCGAGCGGTTTTGCTGGCCTTTGTTGCGTTCCAGACCAAAGAAATAAATAACCGTTTCTTTATTATTGTTCAGCCGCTGCTCGATAACCGTCACATTGGTTTGCGGACGCTGCCCCTGATAAACAAAACTAATGGCGCGTCCCTGCAGTTCGCCGCCTTTGGCCACACGGCCGGCAACGCCGTTCACGCCTTTGGCTTTTAGATCGATTTTTTCCTGAAAACGGTCGTACTGAAAATCACCAGTCATGATGTACTGCGGATCAAGCCGTTTTTGCAGAGCCACACTGCCGAGCAGAGCCATGGTATTGAGTTTGTAGGGACGATTGCCGATATTGAAATAATCGCTGAGTATCGGCTTGTCTTTGACATTGGGGCCGTTGTGGAAAAACAAAATATTCTTGCGCTTGGCCGCGCTGCGCAAATAATCCATGATCGTCCATGTACCCTCGCCAGACTGGTCATCGCCGGCAAATGTAAAATTGGTCTCGGAGAGCTGCGCCGGATACACAGCCGGCGGCGTGAATAATTCCAGATTGAGATCGATATTGGAATCCTCGTCAAATAAATTGCCGAAGCCCGGGTTCAACAGCATGCTGTGGCCGCCAATCGGGTGATGCGTATATTTATTGAAACGCAGTTCCGTATGCGTGTCATTGAAAAACAGAAAAGCATTGCCTAGCAGCGCGCCGGCGTCACGGGCATAATCGTTATTGAGGCCGATGACAAAATTGCGCGTGGTCTGCTGGCGCAAAAAAGCATTAACGTCCTGCACAAAAACGACCGGCAGCAGAAATGAAGTAAAAAACGACTGCGCGCGGTCATAATTAGCAAAATCATCGACGTAGCCGAGCGTTAAATTTTCCGGCGTTTGATAATCTGCCGGCATCTTGACGGAGAAAACCGCTCGGTGGACTTCCTTGATTTTATTTTTCAAATCCGCCGCGGTGAGCAGATTTTGCAAATCTCTGGCCGTGTTATTCTGCACGACCTCGATTTGCAAAAGCAGTTTATTCAAACGCGTTTTATTCTCCGCGGCAATTTGCGCCGATTTCTCGATGTAATTGCCGGTCGGCTCGGCATTGGTAATCCAACTGTAGCCGTCTTCACGCAGGGCTTTTAATTCTTTTTGATACGCCGGATAGCGGTTCAGCGCTTCGTCGCGCAAAATATTGTAGTAAACATAACCAGCGGTGTCTTTGACATAATATTTTTCGTTAATCACCTTATTCAGCGCCGCGACATCGGCCAGCAGTGATTTCAAATTGACGCTCTGAATATGCGTCTGCAGCAGAGCGTCCGCACGCGCCATAAAATCCTGCCAGGCTTTGTCATTGCGCGTATGGTCTAGATAACGGCCGTAATAAAAATGATAGTTTTTAGAAAAATACTTGTGGCCATTTTCGTTGTACTTGTCGATAGTCCAAAAACCGCGCGTGAAGCCGGTCTCATTCATATAGGTCAGTGAATTTGGCCAAAAATTATTTTTCTGAAAACTTTTGGCCAGCTTTTGCAAAGCCGGTTTCACATACATATCGCTGACTTCCGGCAAGACCAGCGTCGCCTTGAAAAGGTCAGTGGTATTGCTGAACGCCGCGGTGTAGGGCTTGTTATTGAACAATGTCCCCCAATAATTGCCGGCAAAATTCGTGTCCGGCAGCGCGTCAAAAATTATGACAAAACCTTCGTCCTGCCAATTTTTCAAAACTTTGATCAGCTGATCCAAATCTTTTTCCGAAAAATCCGCCCAGCTTGTAAAAACCTGATGCACGCGGATCGTGTTCAAACCGGCCTTTTTCCAACGCTCGCCCTGCTCGCGGCAAAAACGCGGCAGCTCAGCGCCGTAAATCTGCTGCCAGGTCTGAAAAGTTTCGCCCACCAGAGTAAAGCCGTTTAATGCGAAATCGCCGCTGCCGCCGCGGTAAGTCCAGGCGCCGCGCTCAAAACCCAATTTATTGGTCTGCACCGCCGCGCGGATCTGGGCGTCCAGTTTTTGCGCGTCAGCTGAGAGAAAACCCAGCGGATAGGCTTCAGTCAAATTGACCAAATTTGCCTGCTCCAGTTTTCCCGAGGAAGCGTGCGTCAAAATCTGCCCCTGTCCCGGCGCGGAAATTCGCGTCTCGCCGCGTTTGCCGGACAGAGATCGCCCGTCAAAGCCGGCGTAATTAGTCAATTTCAAATCGCGGTAATTCACTATGCCGTGAAAACCGCCCAGCGTCAGCAGGACTTTTTTAGCCACACCCTGGTATTCCGAGGAATCAATTACAAAACGCTCGGCTTGACCGACCTCAAAAACGCGGTCAATTGTTTTCCAACTGCCGTCTTTTTCCAGCCGGTAAATCGGCGCTTGCTGCACATTGCCGCTGGCTTCGTCCACAATGAAAGCCTGCAAATTGAAACGCGCGTCATTTGTGCCGTCAGTCCGAAAACTGACCTCGATCACCTGCCCGTCAAAATCCGCCAGTTTGCTGACGCGGCCGTAAGCCGGCAGAGCTTTTATTTCATAAGCGGCAGTTTTTTTCACGGAATCCAGCGGCAGATTTTTTAATTCCCCGGCGATATTTTGTTTTTCCAAACCTGCGGAGAGCAGCCGCTCGGCCAGCGCTTCGGCGTAATCATAATTAAAACTGCCGGCGTCCGTTTTTAACTCATATTTTTTTTGAAATTGAAAACTATTGCCGTCCGCGGAATACAGCGTGTACTGCGGCCACAGCAGCGGATTGAAAGCCGTTTCCCGCAGCAGTTCCACGCTCAAAATATTAGCTTCCGGACCGGATTTCAGCGGCAGCAGCTCCGCGCGGCCTTTGCCCAGCAGCGCGATTTGCCAGTAAAGTTTCACGATTTTTTGATTTTCGTGATAGAGCGGTATGTAATACTCGATCAAGCCGCGGCGCGCCAGCGAAAGCCGGCTAAACTGCACGTACTGGCCGCCTTTTTTCTCAAAAACCGGTATGCCGCTGTAGTGAAAAAGCGCGCCGCTCGGCGTCTGCACATCGGCCTCCAAAAAGAAGCCAAAACCTTCCCATTGATTGAGGCCGGTCTCGATATTTTGCAAATCGATATTCATCTGGCCGCGCAGCAAATTGGCCGAAGCCGGAATGTCGATCTCCGTTTTGACCGCCGACCAGCCGCCGGCGTTCCAGTTATTGAAAACCAATTTGCGCGCCGCCTGCGGCAGATTTTCCTCCACGTAAGCGCCCTGCACAGTCCAGCTCAAAGGCTGGCCGTTGATATTGTCGTAAAAAGAGCCGTTGTTAGGCAGGAAATTGGCGGCATTGTGAGGCTGCAAAGCCGGACGGATCACGATATTGTTAACCTCGGCTTGACCCAAAAAATAATGACGCTGGTCAGGACGATCATCCCGCGAATCGTTGACGCGGACAAAATTCATTCTGATCTGCGCGTATTTCGCGCCGCGCTCACGCGGCACTACGAACAAGCTTTTACGGGTCTGCGCGGTATTGAGCGCCGCGTCGACACGCGGATAACGCTCGGCGCCATTGTCCGCCGGATACACCTGCCCGCCATTTTCGTCAAAATAAATCAACTCAATGGCGTTGTTCGCCCAGTTTGGCGGTTCGCCGTATTTTTCCAAATCAGAATTAAAGAGCGCTGCGATTTCTAATTCCTCAATATCGGCCACGCTGAAAATATTTGTATAAAAACCGCTGTATTCGCCCGGACTTTGCAGACTGTATTTAATACTCCGTCGCGCCGGATCGATAGTCAGCGCGCGGTCGCCGACAAAAAGCCCCAGGCCGGCCGGAGGCAGATAAGCGGAATTTTTGCCGCTCAAAACCAGCGGCGCGCCAACCTTGAACAGTTTTTCCACATCGAGTTTTTCCGCGCCTTTTTGCAAAGCGACTCTCTTCAAGACAAAAGTTTCGGCGGTCGCGCCGCGTTTGGCCCGGTCATAATCCGGCGCGCCGGAAATTTTTAAAATTATCTCCAGCCGCGCGGCGTTTTGGGCTACGATAAATTCATGCTCCAGCACTCCGCTGTAAACTTCAATATTCGGCGTTCTGTTTAAGACCGAGAAAATCAAATCATCATTTTGGCCGATGACTTTGCCGCTCTGATCGTACTGCACCACATCGAGAAAAGCGTTTTGCCAGCCGTAATAACCGGAGCGCAAATTCCGCGCGTCGTACCAGGCCGTCAGACGCGCCACGCCTTTTAATTCGGCCAGCGCCTGCGCATCAGCAAAACTGCCCAGCGAAATTATCGTCCAGGCATAGGGGTCTTGTTTATTCCGTATCGTCAAATTTTCCAGATTTTCTACCGCAGTTCCGGGGTCATTGGCGATAACATTAATATTGAAGCCGTTCGCGCCTCTGGGCAAATAATTTTTTTTCTGAAAATAAATGTCGCCGGTAAAATCTTTTTTGTATTTTTTATAAAAATTTTGCGCGGCAGCCAGTTCAGCTTGCGGAAAATAATAATAATTGGCCGGCAGGACAGCGCCGCTGAAAACTGTTTCGGGCAGCCCGCATTCGTTTTCCAAAATCTCCCTGTCGCGTGCTGACAAACCGCCTAGCTGACGGGACTGCTCCGGAGAGAGCACGGCCACCTGCCGCTCAGCGCCCAAATAAAAATGATAAAACCGCGCCTGTCCGCTGCTGCCGGCATACAGGCCGCTGCCTATAGAATACGCGCCCGGAATATCATGCTGCCAGTTGGTGCGCAGGCCGCCGCGCACATCCGCCAGAGTTACCGGCGATGAATTGGTAACCGCAAAAGGCTGGCCGTCCTCCAACCGCGCCAGAAACCGCGCGTTAGCCGGATCGGGGATTTCCAGCCAGCCGGTGATAATATTGTTCCGTCCCCCAAAATTTAAATACTGGCGGTTGTTCGTGCCCGGAATATTCCACCAAACCTCGTAAGTCCGGCCGTTTTTAATCACAAAAAACGACGGAGCTAAACGCGCCGCATTTGCAGAGCCGGTGTATTCGGAAATGAAGTAAAGTTTTTTGCCGATGTATTCGTAGACAAAAGGATAATTGCGCAAATACATCGTCGCATTCCACTTGGCCTGATCTTCCGGATTTTTGGCCAGCGCCGGCGCGGTCGGCCGGTCATAGCCGCTGTTGTAGAGATTCCAAAAACCGAAATAAGTCCAGTCATTTTGTTCGTATTCCGCGGAGAACAGCGCTGCTGCGATGCTCACCAGCACGGCCAGACGTTTCAGCATATTTTTCTCCTTTTAACTTTGGCTCAACAAATGGCCAAGTTTCTTTTTTTTCACGTCTAAATACTGGCGATTGTGCTGGGTCGGCTCGATAATTAGCGGTTCGCGGCCGGTGATTTTGATGCCGTAACCCTCCAGGCCGACAATTTTTTGGGGATTATTGGTCAGCAGGCGTATAGAGCGCACGCCCAGGCTCGCCAAAATCTGCGCGCCGATGCCGTAATCGCGCAAATCCGCCGGAAAACCCAGCTCTTCATTGGCTTCCACAGTGTCGCGGCCTTCTTCCTGCAATTTGTAGGCTTTCAATTTATTGACCAGACCGATGCCGCGGCCTTCTTGTTTCATATAGAGCAGTATGCCGCGGCCTGCTTTTTCGATAGCCGCCAGCGCGCGCTCCAACTGCACGCCGCAGTCGCAGCGCAGAGAGCCAAACACGTCGCCGGTCAAACACTCGGAATGCACGCGCGTCAGCACGTCCTCGCCGCTGACTTCGCCTTTGAGCAAAGCGATATGCTCATGGCCGGAATTTTTTTCGCGGAAACCGACCGCCTTGAAAACGCCGCGTGTGGTCGGCAGCTGCACTTCTTCGGTGCGCTCGACTAAAATATTCCGGCGCAGACTGTACTCGATCAGATCGCGCACGGTGTAAATATTTAATTGATGCTCCGCGGCAAAAACACGCAAATCGTTCATGCGCGCCATGGCGCCGTCGGGTTTGATGATCTCGCAAATAACCGCCGCCGGAGACAGGCCGGCATACAACGCCAGATCAATAGCGGCCTCGGTATGACCGGCGCGGCGCAGCACTCCGCCGGCTCTGGCAATCAGCGGAAAAATATGCCCCGGACGGCTGAAATCCGCCGCAGCAGCTTGGGGATCGGCCAGCAATTTGGCGGTAATGGCTCTGTCCGCCGCGGAAATGCCCGTCGTTACGCCGTGTTTGCCGGCCGCGTCGACCGAAACCGTGAACGCGGTTTTTTTAGGGTCTTCGTTGTTTTGCACCATCGGCTGAATATTCAAACGCGCGGCTGTTTCGGCGGTAATCGGCGCACAAACCAGCCCTTTGCATTGAGAAATCATGAAGTTAATTTTTTCCGGCGTGATAAAGTCCGCCGCACACACCACATCGCCTTCGTTTTCGCGGGCTTCGTCGTCGACCACGATGACCATTTTGCCCTGCTTGATTTCAGCGACCGCCTGCTCGATTTTGTTCATACATTCTCCCAAAATTTAGGAAGAAAATTATATCATGAGCCGCGCCGCACTAAAACCTGCCGCTCCCCGTGGTTCTCCGTGCTCCCTGAGCCTGTCGAAGGCTTGCCCTGTCTTTTCAGTTTGGTTAACAGTCCCTGTCGCACTAGGCGACTTACATTATCTCTATCTCTTTCCGCGCCTTTGCCTCAATTTTTTTTGCTAAATCAAAAAAATCAATTGCCTGTCGTTCAGTAGGCATTCCGGTAGATATTAGCCCCAACTCCCCAGGATACCGCGTTTCTGTGTAAGCTTCATTCACGACAGCCAATAACTCTTCATTGATATTCCAGTCTTTTATCTCTTTGACCATGCCGTATAACTTGATTAAATCATGTATTTTTAGCAACGGCTTATCGTGGTGCAGTAAATATGCCTTAAAGTATTTTTCTATCGCCTGCTGGCAATGAAACGCCACAATATTTGTCAAATGGCTTTCTTTGAGAATAATCTCGACCGTATCTATATCTTTTTGTGCCAAGAAAAGCCAATCTTCAACTTGTCTTTTCATACACTACTCTTCCTGTTTTCTCTATCTCATCGATAAGAAAATTTCCGTAGTCTTTCAACATAGCCAATTCTTTTTTGGAATACACCAAAATATCCAAAGCATGCTTATAATTTATACTGCGCACTAGTTTGCGAACAGCCAGTTTTTTTTGGGCTCTTTCCTCGTAGGTTTTGGCCACATCGTCATTATCCAGCACAACCATAAGGTCTATGTCGCTATCCGCAGTCATTTCATCTCTGGCGCACGAACCGAATAGCACAATCTTATACGGATCAGCCGGTTTAAGATTTTCCACCAAGTCGGAAACAACTGCTTCATTTTTCATTATAAATCTCCATTGCTACATTCTCGCCAGAATAAATAACCCTCCGCTCCCACCGCTCCCCGTGCTCTCTCCGCTCCCTGCGCCCTTCGCTCCCTGAGGCTCTCTTCGCTCCTTGAGGCTCTCGAAAGGAGCGTACCCGTACCCCACAGCAGCCCGTGTACGCCTCGCTCTCTACTTCTCCACCTAAGCATGAAAACTAATTATACGCTGGCATTTTAAACAACGGGGACTTGCGCGCTTGGGCGTTTGCGTAAGAAACATACTCGCGAAAATCTTTCGCGCCGCTCTTTTTCCACGCTTTAGCAAACAATTCATCTTTAAATTTTACACAATCAAATTTTTTCTTAATCATTTTCAGTTACCTCCAGAGGAGTTCTTATATCTAGTATACCATATCCCTCCCGTAAATTTACTGAATTAAAAAGTTTGATTTTATTCAAATTAGCAATATGCTTAAAATTCCAGCTGACCAAAACATCAACGCCAAGCACAGTGGCAATGGCGATATGCAATGCGTCGCCGTAATATTTCTTGGTAACTATATTTTCCGCCATGTATTTTTGCGACAACGCCAACATCTCCTCGCTGACTTCGTGCCGCTCATATTTTATAGTTTGGAGATTGTCTTTCACTTCATGCGGCGCGCCATTGTCCAGTTCAGCAACTGCATGTGCTGATATTACAGCCCGATACACACCTTGCCTGATTAACTCAAATAATTTCCTGGTCGGATCTTTAAATTCTTTATCAAAATATCCGCCAATCACAGAATTTTCTATATAAATCCTTAAAGTTTTCATTATCACCCCGGCAGCTAAAATTTTTACCGCGCCTCACTCAAACCCACCGCTCCCGTGCTCTCTCCGCTCCCTGAGCCTGTCGAAGGGGTCGAAGGGGAGCGCATCACAGCAACTCGGACACTTCGACACGCTCCCTGACGGGTCTACGCTCAGTGTCCGTGTACGTCTCGCTCTACCTCTCCACACCGAGCAACACTGCTGAATATTATCTTTTAACAGTCAAAGCATTGACTTGAGTCTGTGTAAGCGCCAACACTGAAGGCAACTCTTTCGTATCAGAACTAATTTTTTCACTGATTGGCTTGCTCAAACTCACCAAAAGACGACCATACATTTGAGACAGCACCGCAAAAAACGGATCATTGGAGAACTCATAAGCTCTCTTTATAAAAAGCACATCTATATCCCTGATAACATTATATCTGGCAGGAGTAGGCTCAAGATAAAAATCCGTAATAGCTTTTGTTATTGTACCCTGCACAGCTTCTGTTTGGCCGCCTTGAGCTATGACCACCGCCGGTATCAGCGCGGCCTGCGCGCGGACTTCATTAAATGCTGTGGCAGAAAAATCTCCACTTTTAGACATTTCAGATGATAAGGCTTCCAGCGAAGATACAATAGGAAGTTCATTAGCAACATGTCCTACTCCTTCATAACTCAACTTATACTGTCCAGTTTGCGGATTGCGTGTCAAGACCGCATTATAATTTCTATCAATCATAAAACTAACCCTATTAAACTGCGCGTCGACTTCCTCGGCTATGCCCTTCGCCATAAATTTCTTAATATCCGCCTCGCTGACCTTGCCGCGGTCGATAATAAATTTGAGCATGCCCTCATAACGACCGACAGACGCTGTATTGCCCAAGAAGCGCAACGCTTGCATCTCCTGATAAACTTCCTTGCCCAACTTTAAATCTGCCTCTCTTGGGTCGTTAGCCGGTAAAAACTTATCCGACTCTACAGGCCTGATATTTATCGCGCTTGTATAATAAGTGGCCAGCGCAATTTCCAACACGCTGTCCGGGATATTTTCTCTATAAGAAAGCGCGGCAGCTTTTTTATATATTTCCGAATCCCTATCTGTATAATATTTTGAACTAACTCGCGTTACCTTATTATTACTTGGTGTCAAACCATCAGACAATGTTTTAGCGTAATCATTTAACCATGATGCCCCACCAGTCAAATATACCTCTGCCATAAATATCACTCCTCTCTTTTATTGTACTCTTTTCTAAACCTCGACTCAACACAAAAAATCAATGTACCTCGACGCATATCCTTACATAAAGATATCGATAGTTATATCGGACTGTCCCATTGATTTTTTCTGGCGGGTACGACCGCGCGCGGGTCTCAATGCGCATATAGGCCGCAGGAACGACAGGCATATTTCGCCAAGAAATGGGTATGTATTGATTGGGGGAAATCATGGGTAATGCCGCATTACAAAACGCATTATTACAAACACAAAAACACATATCGCTCGGAAAAATCTCTGGTAATACGATACAAAAACCAGATTGTCTGGATACTATCAATGACAGTATTAAAATAAGCATCAATGCTTTTCTCGGCGAAGAGCATGAACTAGTGCTATTAAGAGATGATCTTGAACTTGAACTAGAACCAGAAAATGTGGCAGATATTATTCAGTTTGCCAATCAACTAAAAGAAAATGGGATAAAAAATTTAGCCGCTCTTGAAGCCGCTGCCGGAACATCAAGCTCCCCAAACACCACCAGTACGGAAAACGTGCCGGAAAAATTAATTCCGCTGCTGGACGCTTTTAAAGTAACAACACTTACCGAACTCAATGCAGCCGCTAAAAATCTCGGCTTCGACGACGCCGCAGAACTGGAAAATGCAATAGAGAAAGGTAACTTCACACCAAAGGAAATAGAAAACATTCGCGCAAATCTGGCGGAAATGCTGGCAAGCGGTGAAGACGTGAAAACACTAATACAAGCTTCCAGTGTGAAAACTATATTCAGTATCCTTGCAAATACAAATGACCTGGAAGCTTCTGAAATAATGAGGATTATTAAAGAGAACAAAACATTCCTACATGAAATCGGAAAAAATATAACCTCTCCCGACCCGGTAAAACAAGCCGCCGCGCAGAGAATGTCTCCTAAAACTCCAGCCAAAAACCAGTTAGAAACTATCAGCCAGTTATACAGAGACGGAAAAATTACCAAAGCGCAGGCAGATACTCTTGCCGCTTGGTCGGCAAACCAAACATTAACCAGAGAACAGCAAGAAATATTAAACAACACTCCAAAAGACATTCGTAAACAATTCAACGCCGCGCGAGAACAAGACCTGCGCACAGCCGAAGCGGAAGGAAACACCGAATATTTACAAGCAGCTCGTGAGGCAGATGCCAAGAACAGAGATAACGCTGAAAATTGGGGATTTAAAGACCTCGCTAGTGAATTTGACGCCAATTTTAAACTCGCTGACAATGCTATAAACACCATCGCCGCCCAGCGCAACGCGTCAGAACGCGCCGCCGTCGCTGGTTTATCCAATCTAGACCCCACATCTAGCGCATCAGGAAATATCAATACGCTATTAGGCGGGGGGGTGTCGGATTCGCTCTCCGCCGCGCAGCCTGACCTTGCCGCCAGACTGCAGGGCGAAGTTGACTCGCTGAAAAATCTGGACGAAAAAATCCTTGAGCTGACCGAGCAGGGACATAAAGAATTGGCCGAAATACTGCGCTCCGTCTCGGAAAAAATCCGCGGCGCTTTGCAGGCTCTGGAAAATATTATCGCGGATAACAACGCTCAGCCGGAGGATATTCCCCCGCAGTTCGCGCCGGAGGCTGTGCTGGAAAGCATAAAAAAAGATATTGCATTTTTAGAAAACCTTGTGGATCAGCACAGCGGCAGCACGGACACTTCGCCAGCGTATCCGCAGGATACATCTCGGCTTCGCTCCCTAGCGGGCTTACAGTCGATGACCGCAAGCTCAGAGTCCGGGCCTGCCCCTTCGACCCCTTCGACAAGCTCCCTTCGACAGGCTCAGGGAGCACAGCAGCCCGGCAAGGCTCTGCCCGCGGACGCGCAAACCAAACAGCGGGAATTTATAGCCTCTATCCGGCAGACTATTGAGCAAAATGTTTCTTTCTCCGAAAATATCGCCGAAACTAGTTCTAATGCGGCTCTGGCCGCCGAGACTATTTTGCCCGACAGCTTTTATTCCGGCATACCTCTGGCGCTCAAAAAAGACCTCGCCGTATTCCTGCCCTATCTCCGCAAAGAAGCCCAAAGAATAGCCGCGGAAAAATACGACGAGAATGTCCAGGAGCAAAACCGTCAGGAAAACCTCGAACAGGAAACCCACGACGAGGCCGTCCGCCTGATGACGCCCTTTGCCAGAATGGTCATGCAGGGTATTATCACGCTGGACGATTATCAGACCGGCAAAAAAGCGAAGCCGGACAGCGCCCGGGAAACAGCGCGCGAGGCGGCAAGAAAAACAAATTTTGCCCTACTCGATCTGAACGCGCTTTATCCGGATTTGCCAATCGCCGAGCAGGATATTTTACGGGACGCTTTCACCGCGGCTCTGCAAAAATTGCCGGCGCAGGATTTGCTCAAAGCCGCCAATCAATACCGCTCCCTGCCGTCTTTTCAGCAGCAAGCCCTGCTCCGTGTTTTGGAAAACAGGCTGACAGATATAGACACTGCCGACCTCAAACGGCTGGCCGCGCAAATACCGGAGCTGAACAATGCTGTCCAGGGAGAATTGGCCAAGCGCGGCGAACTTACTCCGACCAATATCTAATCAGACAAGCAAAATCGGAAACTTTGCCAATGCTTTGCGAATAATAGTGTATAATAAACCCCAAGAGGGACTATGTCAGGATACAATCCGGTAAGTTTTAAATATCTAACAGGCTGGGGGGACGTCGATCTGACGGCGCAGCCGGTCACGCAGGCCGCCACGATTGAGGATATTTTCAAGGCTTTGAAAAAATTTTCCGCCAAAGAAAAAGCCTATTTTCGGGACAAATGGCGCGAAGCCTACCGCTTCTACGCCGGCGCTTTGCTGGAAGAGGCCGACGTGGAAACCGCCTGCGGCGACGAATACTTGAAAAAAATCGAAAGGGAACTGGGTTAAATGACAGAGGCGGCGCGGGTGGAGGAAATCTGGAAAAAGGTCAAAAAAACTGTTGACAAAGACATCAAAAAACATTTGACCGAAAAATATTCCGACCAGATACTCAAAAAATACAACAACAAAATCAATTATCTGATTAATAAATATTTTTCCTCGCTGCCGACGCATGTGGTAAACACCGAGGGCGACGACATCGCCAATGTCGCGCGCATTGAATTTTTTGAGACGATCAAAGTCTGGGACCCCGAGCGCAATGAAGATGTCTGGCCGCTGGCTTATTCGCGGATCAGCGGGGCGATGCGCGACCAAATCCGCTACATCACCAAGGCTTCCCCGACGCGGCTTTACAACTGGGTAACCGACGCGTCCAATATTTATCTGGCCGTGGAGCAGGACAACAGTTTTGAAAACAAGATCGAGTCCGGCGTGGTGTTAAATGAAGCCCTGCAAAAACTCGACCGCAAAGAAAAATTCATCATCATCAGCCGCTTCAAGCACGATAAAACTTTCAAAGAAATCGGCGAGGCCATCGGCATTTCCGAATCGCAGACCACGCGCATTTACAAGCAGGTGATTGAAAAACTGCGCAAATTAATCGCCGAAAAAGGAGTTTTCAAATCCTCCTCGCCTATTTAGACACTTTTTTGGCCGCGCTGCTCGCCGCCCTGTTCGCCGTCTGGCCGGTCAAAAAGCTGGCTGTCTACTCCAACGCGATCGACCGCCCCGGCCAGCGCAAAATTCACGCGCAGGACACGCCCAAACTCGGCGGACTGGCGGTTTTTTTCGGCCTGCTGGCCGGACTGGGTGTGAGTGCTTTTTTTTACGGCGAAGTTTTCAGCCGCGAAATGCTTGTCATTCTGAGCGGCGGCCTGCTGACTGTGGCGCTGGGTTTTGTCGACGACATTTACACTCTGCCGTGGTCGGTCAAACTCCTCGGCCAAACCGCCATCGCCGTCCTGGTGGCGGCCTGCGGCATTGAGATTAATTATCTCAAACACCCTTTGTCCCTGCAGATAATCGAACTCGGCGTTTTTAGCAAAATTCTTTCCGTCTTTTGGATACTGGTAGTCATGAATATTATCAATCTGATCGACGGGCTGGACGGGCTGGCCGGAGGCATCGCGCTGATTTCGGCTTTCGCGCTTTTTATTATTTCCCTGCTGACCAATCAGCTGCATGTGGTTTTTTTGCTGATTGCGCTGTGCGGCGCGACAGCCGGTTTTCTGCGTTTCAATTTTCATCCGGCTTCGATTTTTTTGGGCGACACTGGCTCGCTGCTGCTGGGCTACCTGCTGGCGGTCTGCTCGATCACCGGCGTGCTCAAAAGCGCGACAGTCATCGCGCTGGGTATACCTCTGCTCTCGCTGCTGATACCGCTGGCTGACACGGCGCTGGCCATTGTCCGCCGGCTCAAAAACCGCGTCAATATTTTCCTGCCGGACCGCGGACATTTGCACCATATTTTGCTGAATTATTACAAACACGGCCAGCGCGAAGTGGTGCTGCTGCTGTATTCCGCCTCGGTTGTGCTCAATCTGGCCGCCGTGCTGCTTTCCGTTACTTCCGGAATATATTCCTACCTGTGGTTTTTGGTTATAATCGCGGTGCTGCTGATCGCGGCTTTGCGGCTGAAAAAAAGGATTTTATGGCCAGAGTCAAAATAATCGGCGAACAGCCTCTGTGCGGCGCGGTTAAAATTTCCGGCGCCAAAAATTCCGCGCTGCCGATTATGGCGGCCACTGTGCTGCTGGACGGCGAGAGTTTGATTGCCAATGTGCCGGAGCTGACCGACATCACCACTATGGTGCGCATGCTGCGTTCGATCAATATCGTCGCCGAACAAAACGGCCACAATATCCGTATTTACAATAAAAAACACCTCAAGCATTTGATCCCGTATGAGCTCGTTACCAAAATGCGCGCTTCGTTTTTTATCGCCGGACCGATCTTAGCCAAAGTCGGCATGGTGCGCGTGCCGATGCCCGGCGGCTGCGCGATTGGTTCGCGGCCAGTGGATATTCACCTCAAAGGCTTCCAGGCGCTGGGCGCAAAAGTCAGGCTGGAGCACGGTTTTATCGAAATCCGCTGTCCGAAACTCAAAGGCGCGTATGTGGATTTTCCTTTTCCCAGCGTGGGTGCGACGGAAAATATCATGATGGCCGCGACGCTGGCCGAAGGCACGACCACGATTACCAACGCCGCGCAAGAGCCGGAGATTGTCGATCTGGCCGAGCTGCTCAATAAAGCCGGCGCGAAAATCAGCGGCGCCGGCACTTCGGCCATCACGATACACGGCGTCAGCAAATTAAACGGCGTGGAACATGAGATCATTCCCGACCGCATCGAAGCCGGCACTATGCTGCTGGCCGGCTTGATCACACGCGGCAGAATCGCCGTGCACAATGTGCGGCCGGCGGATATTTCCGCCCTGCTCTCCGCGCTGACTATCGCCGGCGCAAAATTGACAGTCAAAAATAATTCTATCGAAGCGGCGTCCGGCAGCGTTTGGAGAAGCGCGGACATCGTCACCAATCCTCATCCGGGTTTTCCGACGGATATGCAGGCGCAAATCATGGCCTATCTCGCGCTGGCCGACGGCATGAGCACTATCCGCGAGACGATTTTTGAGAATCGCTTTATGCACACCAGCGAACTACAGCGCATGGGCGCTAATATCCGCACCGAAGAAAGGATTGCTATAATTAAGGGCGTGCCGAAACTTTCCGGCGCGGAAGTCAAGGCTACTGACCTGCGCGCGGGCGCGGCGCTGTGGCTGGCTGGACTGGCGGCGCAGGGCGAGACGATAATATACGGCGTAGAGCATATCGAGCGCGGCTACGAAAAACTGACCGAAAAACTTTCGCAGCTGGGCGCGAATATAAAGAGGATTAACTAATGGCATTTAAAAAAGGCAAAGACTGGCGGACTTTTTTGCGGGAAACCGACACGCTCGAAAACCTGATCGGCCTGCTCTGGTTTGCCGTGTCTTCGGCGCTCATCATCTGGCCGTCCTCGCTGGACTGGCATTGGTCCAGCGCGCTGGCGCTGACCCTGCTCAACGGCGCGGCGCTGGCGATGATCGTCAACAAAATACTGACCATGCACGCGCGCAGCATTGTTTTTACGCGGCGGATTTTTATTTTGCTGGCGCTGATTTCCTGCGGCGTTTTGCTGGCCGCAAATTATCTCCTGCCGCTCAATCCGTTTTATGTGCCGATTACCGCGGCCGTAACGATTTACAGCCTGGTCTACGGCAACCGCTCGGTGGCGATTTATCTCACTGTGTATCTGGCTTTTGTGCTGGCTCTGCAAAATCCTGAAAACTGGTTTTATTTTTTCATAGTTTACACGTTTCAAGGCTTGTTTTTGATCCATTTATCCAGCAGCCGTCTTGAGCGCAATTCGCTGACTTATTCGGCTTTGCTCAGCGCGCTGGCCGGTATTGCCACGATGTTTTTGTTTTGCCTGCTCGGACAGAGCAGCCTGCACACTTTGTACAATAATTCCGTGGCGATATTGGTCGCGGCTGTGGTTTCCACAGCGACTATTATCGGTTTGCAGCCGTACATCGAGGATATTTTTTATATTGTTACGCCGACGAAATTATTGGAGTTGGCCAGCCCCAACAGTCCGCTGCTCAAAAGACTGCTCATGGAAGCGCCGGGCACTTATCATCATTCGCTGACTGTCGCCAATCTAGCCGAAGCCGCTACGGAAGCCATCAAGGGCAACGCTCTGCTGTCGAGGGTCGGCGCGTATTATCACGACATCGGCAAGATCAAGCGGCCGCTGTTTTTTGTGGAAAACCAGCATGCTTTTGACAATCCGCACAATCAGCTCAATCCGCAAATGTCGGCGATTATCGTTATCTCGCACGTCAAAGACGGCGTGGCTCTGGCCAAAGAATACAAACTGCCGCGGCCGATTATCGATATTGTGCAGCAGCATCACGGCGACAGCATCATGTCGTATTTTTTGCACACCTTTAAAGAAACCAACGAAAAGGCCAGCGAGAGTGAAAAGACCACGGTCAACGAAGATGATTTTCGCTATCACGGCCCCAAGCCGCGCACCAAAGAAGCCGCGATTATCATGCTGGCCGATTCCTGCGAAGCCGCGGTGCGCACGCTGGAAAAACCGACGCCGTCGCGCGTCAACAATCTGATCGGCCGCATCATCAAGGACAAAATCGACAATAGCCAGCTCGACGACAGCCCGCTGACTTTCCGCGAGATCAACAAGATCCGCGTCTCTTTGCAGCAGACTATCGGCAATATGTTTCACAACAGGATTGCTTACAACGACAAAAGCAAAGACTAATCCCGCCGTATGCATTATCTAAATAAACTCGTCAAAACTCCAATCGACCGCGCCATTGTCAGCGACCTTTTGCAAAAAAGCGGCCTATCGGAAATTTCCGTAACGCTGTGCGGCAAACAAACTATCCGCAGTTTAAATCAGAAGTTTCGCCGGCAGAATAAAGCGACCGATGTGCTGTCTTTTGACTGCGGAGATATTATTATTTGTCCGGCGGCCGCGGCCGCCAACGCCAAAAAATACCGCAACACTTTGGCCAACGAGCTGCTTTATTTGCTCATTCACGGCATCTGTCATCTGCAGGGACATGACCACGGCGCGCCGCGCGAGACCGCCCGCATGCAAAAAGCCGAGCAGCGCTACTTGGCGTATTTGCGCAAAAAATATAAGATATTGATCATGGGGAGAATCTAGTGGACTCTAAAAACCGCAGCTTATTATCCAGTTTCGGCTGCGCTATTCAGGGAATTTACCAGGCGTTCCAGCAAGAAGCCAATTTGCGCATTCATTTTGCGGCGGCGGCACTGGCGCTAGCGGCGGGGTTTGTTTTTAAGCTCGCGGCCGGCGAATGGGCGATTTTGCTGCTGACCATCACGCTGGTGATTTTTGCCGAATTAATCAATACCGCGCTGGAAGCTAATGTCAATCTGGCCACCAAAAAACAGCGGCCGGAAGCTAAGCTGGCCAAGGACGCCGCGGCCGGCGCGGTGCTGCTGACCGCGCTCAACGCGGTTTTGATCGGGCTGCTGATTTTCGGCGCTAAAATCCTGGAGTTTTACCGCTAATGCTTTTAGAAATTATTTTCAGCGTCATTTTGCTTTTCGCTTCGGCCTTTTTTTCCTGCTCGGAAACCGCGCTGACCTCGCTGCCCAAGCATCAGGCCGGCTATCTCAAAAAGCGCAAAGTCAAAGGCGCTAAAGCCGCGCTGTTTCTCAAAGAAAATCCGGGCATTATGCTGGCCACGATACTGATCGGCAACAATCTCGTCAATGTCATGCTGACCGCGCTGGGCACGCTGATTACTCTGAAAATCCTGCGTAATTTCGGCGTTGAAAACGAAATTTTCACCACGATCCTCACCACAGTGTGCGTTACTTTTATCGTGCTGGTTTTTGGCGAAGTTACGCCCAAGACTATCGGCCTGTCCCGAGCGCGGCATTTTGCGCTGCTTTTCAGCCGCATTATCGTTTTCCTGGCGCATCTTTTCAAGCCGCTGGTTTTTAGTTTAAATAAATTTTCCAATCTCGTGATAACTTTGCTGGGCGGACAGCCGCTCGGCAAAAACAGCCTGATGACCGAAGAGGAACTGCTCTCGATCATCGACGCCGGACAGGAAACCGGCGTGATCGAAAAAGAAGAAAAAAATATGCTGCACGACGTGATTCGTTTCGGCGATTCTTTCGTGGGTGAAGTTATGACGCCGCTCGACAATGTGATTTTGGTCAGCGAGACGGACACTATCGAAACTCTTTTTCGCAAAATCAAAGACCGTCTGCCGTCGCGCATTCCCGTGTACAGCGGCAATCGCCGGAATATTGTCGGTGTGCTGTATCTCAAAGACTTGCTGCAGAAAATCCACTACACGCTGGATTATGAGCAGCAGCGCATCAATGAATTTAAAGACCTGATCCGGCCGCCCTATATTGTCTACATCGACCAAAAAAGCGCGTACGTCATGCGCTACATGCGTTTTCAGCACATTCACATCGCCATCGTGCAAAACCGCGACAAAAAAACTGTCGGCATTGTAACTTTTGAGGACATGCTCGAAGAAATCATCGGGGAAATCCAAGACGAGTACGAGAAGGGGTAGCTGCGGCCGCCCCGCTGTTAAATTCTTGCAATTCAGTAAGATATATGTTACAATATTTTCATGTTTGACATTGAGATTACCGAAGCCTATGAAAAGTGGTTTCGGAAACTTAAAGACAAACAGGCGCAGGATATTATAAATATAAGGTTACGGAGAATTAAAGAAGGAAACCTTGGCGACCATAAGTCTTTGGGCAATGGTCTTTTTGAGATACGTATACATTATAGCGGCGGTTATAGATTATATTTTATAAATAAGGGCAGCCGCTGGATATTAATTTTGTGCGGCGGAGCAAAATCAACGCAAAGTAAAGACATTAAGCTGGCCAGAAAATTGGCGGAGGAAGTGAAGTAAATGCTAAAGACAAAAAAATGGGATATTTTAAATTATTTGAAAACAGAGGACGATATTGAGCGTTACCTAAACGCGGCATTCGCCGAAGGAGACCCGGAGTTTGCGGCGGCGGCGTTAGGCGACGCCGCTAAAGCTCGCAAATTGATGCGCAAAGCTGCCAAAAAAGCCGGCGTCGCGAGAGAGAGTCTTTATCAGTCTTTGTCGAAAAAAGGCTCTCCGCAGTTCAAGACTATAATGAGCGTCGTTGATTCTCTGGGTTTTAAATTGAAAGTAGCGCCAGCTTAACAAAAAGCCCCTCTTTAAGATTTACAAAATTCTGTATCCGCGCATGGGCAAGTAAGATTTTATTTAAAATTGTTGATACTCTTTTGGCATTGCCACGAGAATATCACCCGCTTTATCTTTTATTACCTCTGGTAAAGAATGTCCTTTTAATTTATCAAAAGCAAGATTGATTATCAGTCTTTTATTGGTTTGTAAATCATGATAACAAGAATTTTTTAATTTCATTAGTGTGTGCAATTTAACCGCTCCGCATTGATACGGCGGAGTAACCACACCGGCTTGTTTGTTCGTCATTTCCATTATGGTTTTTAAAACCGGAGCAAAATCATTATCGCCAGACATTAAAAAACACTTATCGTATTTATCCTGTATAGCGTCTTTGAGCAATTGCAAAGAAATATTCACATCAGTTTGTTTTTCTTCATGGTCAGTAAAATATTTGTGCCCTTGATAGGCGCAATCCTCGACACGGCATTTTCTCTGTTTCTTGTTGAAATAACCTTGAATTATTTTGACGCCTTGTAATTCTAGAGCGGTAATATATTTATTATGCCTAAGAATTGATTCCTCACCAAAATCTTTGGACAGCGCAGTAAAGAAATAAATATCAGTTAGAATTTCTTTATCTTTTAACAGAGACTGAAAAAGACTTTTGTAATCTAACCACTTGAAACATAGACCTGTTTTCTTTTGAAAATCCCTTAATCTATGATAAATATTGAAACCGTCAACATAAAAACTTACACGTGATTTATTCATTGCGATATTTTAACACACATAAACAAAAAACCCCTGGCCGTAGCAAGCTACCCAGGGGGACTTATGGTTCGTCGCCATAAGTATGATACATGTATTATAGCAAACACCGAAAGAAAAAGCAAACAAAAAGACCCTGCTTTTCAGCAGGGTCTTTAAACAAGTCAGCCTGAAATAAACTAACCTTGTCCCGTCACTGAATGGACTTGTTTCTGCGCCTTGTTCTCCGCAGCCACTAACTGTGCCGCTGCCTGTTCCAAAGTCGACAATTCTTGTAAAGCATCGTCCAGAACCAGAGCGCCGGCGCCGGTAGAGATGTCGATCTTCACACTCGTGCCACCTTTATCTGTTAGCGCACCAATATCGATCTCCTTGTCGCCACTGCCAGTAGCCACACTCGTAATCTGAGCCATAATCTGAGAACGAATATCCGTAACATTAGCAATTGCAGCATAAGCGTCTTTGGCTATATTGCTCAGTGACACCTTACCAACATTCAGATTTCCAGCAGTCGTTTTAATTTCATCTGTACTACCCATAACAATCACCTCCTGTTTTTTTACTTCCTAAATTTAAGCTCGGGCTGGATTTTCTGTTTTTCCTGTCCCGATTCACTACTAGTATCGATGACAGCGGCCAAAAACTTGCATGCCGTGCCGGTAAGACTCATTGATATTTTGTGTTACAATCCTCCGCATGACCCGCGTGGCAATTAATGGTTTTGGGCGAATTGGCCGCAATTTTTTACGCATGGCCGTAAACCACCCCAATATCGAAGTGGCCGCCGTCAATGACTTGACCAACGCGGCGACGCTGGCTTATTTGCTCAAATACGATTCTCTGCACCGGCGTTTCGCCGGAGAAGTAGACTTCACCGACGAGGCGCTTTTAGTCAACGGCCAAAAAATCCAAATTCTTGCCC
>BGZN01000020.1 GCA_003864455.1 Candidatus Termititenax aidoneus
AGGCCAGAATATCTTTGACTTCTTTGCGCGCGTAAAAACGCACGCCGCCGATCAGCCGGTAAGGAATTTGCCGCTTGTTAAAAACATCTTCAAAAATACGCGATTGAGCGTTGATGCGGTAGAACACTGCAAAATTATTCAAGCTATGCCGCGCGCGCAGTCTTTCTACCGTGTCTGCCACATATACGGCTTCTTCAGTTTCCGAACCGGTCAAAATAAAACTGCATTTTTCGCCGCCGAGTTTTTCAGTCCAGAGATTTTTTTCTTTGCGCAGAGAGTTATTTTTGATGACCGCATTGGCGGCGTTGAGTATATTGGCTGTCGAGCGGTAATTTTGTTCCAGCAAAACTACTTTGGCTTGAGGATAATCCTGCTCAAAATTTAAAATATTGGTGATGTCTGCGCCGCGCCAGGAATAAATATTTTGATCATTGTCGCCGACGACACAAATATTTTGATGCTTGGCGGCCAGCAGTTGAATGAGCGTGTACTGCGCGCGGTTGGTGTCCTGATATTCATCAACCAAGATATATTCGAACTGTTCCTGATAACGTGCCAAAATTTCAGGATTTTTTTGCAGCAATTCAATAGTTAAAAGCAGCATATCGTCAAAATCCACAGCGTTATTTTGACGCAAAATGTCTTGATATTGCCGGTAAATTTTCGCGATCATTTCCTGCACGTCATATTGCGCGCCGGCGGCGTATTCCTGCGGCGAAAGCATTTTGTTTTTGGCCTGGCCGATTTGCTGCAGAACTTTGGCCGGAGTAATTTTTTTGTTCTCATCTAGCCCTTGCGCACGCAAAATATTTTTGATAACGGCCGTCTGGTCAGCGTCGTCGTAAATAACATAATTGCTGCTGTAGCCGGACAATAGATGAATATGCCGGCGCAGTATCCTGCCGCAAATATGGTGAAATGTGCCGATCCACGGCAGTTTAGCGCCGATCCGTGTTTCCATTTCCCGCGCGGCTTTGTTGGTGAATGTGACGGCCAGAATGCGGTCGGAAAAAATATTTTTTTCCGCCAGCAAATATTTAATTCGCGTGGTCAGGACACGCGTTTTGCCGCTGCCGGCGCCGGCGATAATCATGAGCGGTCCCTCGGTATGCAGCACGGCTTCTTTTTGTTTGGCGTTTAGAGTTTCCAGCATGGGGAAAAGATATTAACATATTTTTACTTCAGCCTTAAACTTCACACTTCGGACGCTTCGCGACTTGGCATTTTTCTTGCAATATTACCTATATATGACTTGGCAAAAATGTTGGAAATTTTTGTAAAAAGGAGTGGAGAAATGAAAAAACAAGCGGTTTTGGTGCCGGAAAAGATTATAGAAAACAGGATTTTGTTAATTCGCGGCAAGAAGGTGATGCTGGATAGAGATTTAGCCGATTTGTATCGAGTTTCTACAAAAGTTTTGAATCAAGCTGTTAGGCGGAATATCTACCGTTTTCCGCCGGATTTCATGTTCACTTTAAATGAAAAAGAATTCTCAATCTTGAGGTCACAAATTGTGACCTCAAGTTGGGGCGGTCAACGCTATTTGCCCTATGCTTTCACTGAACAAGGTGTGGCTATGCTTTCCAGCGTGCTCAACAGCAGGCAGGCGATTATGGTCAATATTCAAATCATGCGCACTTTTACCAAGCTGCGGCAAATTATGCTAACGCATCGAGATTTGCAGCGTAAAATCGAAGAGATTATCCTGCGTCAGGAAACAAAATTTAAAACTTATGACGAGCAAATACAGTACATATTTAAAGTTATAAATGAAATTCTTAATCCAGTTGTGCCTGAACCGCCCAAGAAAAAATATGGTTTCTTGGCGGATAGAGAGAATTAAATATGTCTATTATTCTGTCGGCGTTGTTTTATTTTTCCGGTGTTTTCTTGGCCGCGAGCTTCAATATTTACGCGGTTTTGTTTTTGGCCGGACTTTGCCTGTTTTGCCGCCGGCGCAAATGCTGGCGCTGGATTTTTCTTTTGTTTTTGCTTTTAGGTTTGACACGCACGGCCTCTCATCAGGCGGTACTGGCTGCCAAACTAGCCGCGGCGGAACACTGGCGTCCGGAAATTCTGCGCCTGCGTATTGTTTCCGATATACAATATAAAGAAGACACGGCGGTTTTTACGGCGCGCGCAAATGGCTACAAAATTATGACGCGGCTGCGCGGCGCGGAAAATTTACATTACGGCGACGAACTTACTTTGCGTAAATATCGTTTATTTCCGCTGCGTCTCAAACGTAATTTTTTTATCACTGCCTATGATGATTATTTGTATGCGCACGGCTATGCTTTGCGCCTGAATGCCGACGCGCGCGATGTCGCGGAACGTCGGGCGCGGCGGTCTTTGTTCGGTCTGGCCATAGACTGCAAAAATAAATTTGTGCAGGTGCAAAAACAGACTTTGCCGGCAGAACAGGCGCGAATAATGTGCACGTTTTTGTTCGGCGCGGCTTCTTCGGCGCTCGACAGCGAGACCATGACGGAATACCGCCGCGCCGGTGTGATCCATTTGCTGGTCGTTTCAGGAATGCATATCACCTTGTTTGTGGCGTTATTGCAAAGCTTGAGCGGCTGCTTACGCTTGCGTCCCTGGCCGTCTTTCTGGCTGATCACGCTGGTCAACGTGTTATTTATCTTTGCCGTGGGCGCCGGACCGTCGGTAGGCCGCGCCGGACTCATGGCCGAAATTGCTTTGCTGGGAAGGACTGTGCAGCGCCGGACAGACGCTTACAATACATTGCTGCTTTCCGGTCTGGGCTTATGTCTCTGGGACCCGCTGCTGATTTTTGATGTCGGTTTTCAACTGTCTTTTGCCGCGACTTTTTCTTTGTTTTTTCTTGTGCCAGTCTTAACTGAAAGATTAAATTTTCTGCCGTGTTTTTTTCGTGAACTGGTCGCTGTGTCCACCGCACCCTTGCTGTTAACCACACCGCTGTGTATTTATTATTTTGGCGGTGTTTCGCTGGGCGCTTTGTTTTTAAATATGCTGGTCTTGCCCTGGGTGGAAACGCTGACTTATATAGGTTTTGTTTCTTCATTTGTCGGCCTATTTTCCCTGCCGCTGGCGACGCTCTTAAATACTGTGAGTTACGGACTTTTCGTTTTTCTGGATTGGCTGGTCGGCATTTTTGCGCACACTTATATCGATTTGCCGCAAATTCCATTGGCGCTGCTCTTTCTGGTTTCCGGCTGGTCTTTTGTTTTCGTGCTGCGACCGCGCTGGCTCGGCAAATACACGCTGATCTTGAGCGTGTTTGTTCTGGGCTGGTACTGGTATCCCGGACCGCATAATTTGCGTGTCATTTTTCTCGATGTAGGACAGGGCGACTGTATACTCCTGGCGCGCCGCAAAAAAGCGCTGGTCATAGACTGCGGTTCGGAATCCGGAAGCGCGACCGGCGAGGTGCTCAAACAAACTTTGCTGAAACTCGGTGTCAGCCGGCCGGATGTTTTGCTGACGCATGCGCATGCCGATCATTACAACGGCCTGCTGGATTTGCCGCGGATTAATACCTTGGCGTTGCCGGACAGCGTGCCGGAATGGCTGGCGGAAAAATTAACGGACAAGGCCAGATATTTAAACGGCGAACTGCCTTTTGTGGAAATATACCGCGCCGCGCAAATTGATGAGAAAAATGAAAATAATAATTCCATTTTGGCAGCGCTGACACAGGGAAATTTCCGCGCGTTATTTACCGGCGACGCCGAGGCTGCGGCGGAAGAAAATTTCCTGGATATTTTGCCGGAAGTGGATTTGCTCAAGGCCGGACATCACGGCAGCAAAACTTCTTCCAGCGCGGAATTTTTGGCGGTAGTGCGGCCGGATAATACGGTCATCTCCTGCGGCGCGAATAATAAATACCGCCACCCCAGCCGGGAAGCGCTGGACAGATTAAGCGTTTGGGGCAATATTTGGCGCACGGACATCGACGGCGCGGTTATGGTTACAGTGTATCCGGGGAGTTATCGTTTGGAGACCAGCGCGACAGGGCGGCGCGCGGATTTTCCTATTCGCGTGAAGTATTTTTGATGTAAAATTAATCATGCCAATTTTCGAATCCGTCCCCAACATTTCCGAAGGGCGTGATAAAAAAAAGATAGAGATTTTGCTGGACGTTATTCGTCCGCTTAAAAATTTAAAAATCCTGGATTATTCCAGCGACCCCGACCATAACCGCAGTGTCTTTACTTATATCGGAACTCATGCGGCGATTTTGTCCGCTGGTTTGGCGCTGGTGCAAAAAGCCGCTGAGATTTTAGACCTGCGCGCGCATCAGGGTGTGCATCCGCGTTTGGGTGTGGTAGATGTGCTGCCGGTTATTCCGATCTGGCAGGCCGAAATGTACGACGCGATTGCTCTGGCGCATGAATTAGGCGCGAATATTCAGAACTTTGGCGTGCCGGTCGTATTTTATGAACAGGCCGCGCTAGAGCCGACCGCTAAAAATCTTGCCGATGTTCGCCGCAAAAGTTATAATAACGCGCATCAGACAGCCGGTTTGGTCTGTGTGGGCGCGCGGAATTATCTCGTCGCTTACAATATTGATTTGGCGACGGCGGATATTGCTGTCGCTAAAAAAATTGCCGGCCGCGTCCGTGAACACAACAGCGGATTGCGCGGAGTCAAGGCTCTGGGCTTGTATTTGGCGTCTCGCGGCTGTGCGCAAGTCAGTTTGAATCTGTGCGCGCCGGAAATTGCCAGTCCGGAAAAAGTTTTGGCTTATGTCAAAAATCTGGCCGAAGGAGCCGGCGTGAAAATTAGAGGAACAGAATTGATCGGGCTTTTGCCTGAAACTGTAGCGCAGGAAGCGCGGCAATTGGCTGGAGCGCTGCATGAATAAAGATTTACTGCCGCCGGAAATTGCCATGCGCCGCGAGATTTTACAAAAAATTGCCACTCTGCTGGAACGCGCCGGCTATGCGGAAATTGTTACTCCGACTTTTGAAGAATACGACAGATTGAGCGCCGGTTTGCCCGAACATTTGAAGAGCGCGGCCTATCGTTTTTTTGACCATAGAGGCGTGCAGATGATTTTGCGGCCGGACATTACCACGCAGATTGCGCGCGTGGCTGGCACACGTTTGCGCAAACAAAACGGGCCGCTGCGTTTTTATTATTCCGGCGATGTGTACCGCGCCGCGCAGTTGGAGATCGGCCAAAATCAGCAATTTCACCAAATCGGCGTGGAGCTGCTCGGGGTGTCCGGCGCGCGCGGCGATCAAGAGATTTTGAAATTGGCGGAAAATGTTTTGCGGACAATCGGTTTGAAAAACTACCGTATTGAGCAGACCAATGCCGGACAGATACAGCGTCTGCCGGCTAAACAACGCCAGGCTTTGCAGCGTCAGGATTTTGTCGCGCTGGGACGTTTGCCGCGCTTGTCCGAATTGTTGCCTGTGGATTTGGATTATTACACCGGCTTGTATTTTGAATGTTTTGTGCCGGAGATGGGCTATATTCTCGGTTCTGGCGGACGTTACGATAATCTTTGCGCGGTGTTTGGCCGGCAGAGACCAGCGGTCGGCTGCGCGTTCAATTTAGATAAATTGCTGCTGGCTTTGGCGGCGCAGAGAGGATAGAAATGCTGACGATTGCTTTGTCCAAAGGTTACTTGCTGCCGGAAGCCTTGAAAGTTTTCCGCAAAGTCGGCCTGCGCGTGCCGGAAGCCGGCGAAATTTTGCGCAAACTGGAATTCACCGACGCCGACCGAAAATGCCGTTTCCTGATTGTGCGTCCGGCCGATGTGCCGGTTTATGTGGAGTACGGCGCGGCTGATTTAGGCGTGGCCGGCAAAGATGTTTTGATGGAAGGCCGCCACAAAATCACCGAACTGCTGGATTTGAAATTTGGCTATTGCCGTCTGGTCGTGGCTGCGCTCAAAGGCGCGTACCGCAAAGATACTTTGCGCGCCGGACTGCGCGTGGCGACTAAATTTTTAAATTCCGCGGCGGAATATTTTCAGGGAAAACTGGACATAGATGTAGAACTGATTAAATTGTACGGCTCGGTGGAACTAGCCCCTCTCGACGGCCTGTCTGATGTGATTGTGGATTTGGTAGC
The DNA here is from genome assembly GCA_003864455.1 of Candidatus Termititenax aidoneus. GTDB lineage: Bacteria > Margulisbacteria > Termititenacia > Termititenacales > Termititenacaceae > Termititenax > Termititenax aidoneus. Next base: position 6,070 of record BGZN01000020.1, read on the forward strand.
GACCGGCAAGACTCTGCAGGAAAACGGCCTGGAAGTGGTTGACGAGATTTATACCAGCACGGCGCGGCTGATTGCCAACCGCGTCAAAGCCAAAAGCCGTTACCGGGAAATCCTGACCTTGGCCCAAAGGATAAAAAAGACCGTATGAAAATTACCGGCGCGAAAAAAGGTTTGCGCGGCGCGCTCATGATGCCCGGGGATAAATCTATCTCGCATCGCGCGGTGATCCTGGCGGCGCTGGCCGACGGCAAGACGGAGATCAGCGGTTTTTTGCGCGGGCAGGATTGTCTGCATACACTGAAAATTTTCAAAATGCTGGGCGTGGAGTATCGGGACAAAAAAGATAAACTGCTCATCAAAGGCCGCGGCCTCAAAGGTTTGCGCAAACCCGACGGGCAAATGGATGTCGGCAATTCCGGCACGGCTTTTCGTCTGCTGGCTGGTGTGCTGGCCGGACAGGATTTTACCGCCAAACTGACCGGCGACGAGTCTATTCAAAAAAGGCCGATGGGACGGGTCATTGAGCCGCTGCACCGCATGGGTGCGGAATTTAACGGCGACAAAGCGCCGCTGGTTATCGTCAATAATAAAAATACGAAACAGCTTGTCGGCATTGCTTACGAGTCGCCGCTGGCTTCCGCGCAGGTCAAATCCGCGATTTTGCTGGCCGGTCTGTATGCGCGCGGAGAGACCAGCGTTACCGAGCCGGCGCTGTCCCGCGACCACACCGAGCGTATGTTCAAAACTTTTGGCGTGAGACTCCGCACCGCCGCGCTGCCCAGCGGCAAACACAAAGTTATTTTGCCGAACGGCAAACATAAACTCAAAGGTGGTTTGAAAATCAAAATCCCGGGCGATTTTTCCGCCGCGGCGTTTTTTATCGTGGCGGCGTTGATCGTGCCCGGCAGCAAATTGCTGCTTAAAAATGTGGGCGTCAATCCCACGCGCATCGGCTTGCTCGACGTTTTGAAAAAAATGGGTGCGAAAATAATCTGGCAAAATAAAAAAATGCTTTCCGGCGAACCGGTTGCAGATTTGCAAATCGTGCATTCTCCGCTCAAAGCTGTGGAAATCGGCGGAGAGTTGTTGCTGCGTATGATTGATGAAGCGCCAATCTTTGCTGTGGCGGCTGCGCTGGCCAAAGGCCGGACTGTGGTCAAAAATGCTGAGGAGCTGCGCGTCAAAGAATCAGACCGGATCAAAACGGTCGTGGAGATGTTGAAAGGTTTTGGCGTCTCCGCGGCGGAAACCAGCGACGGTTTTGTCATTGACGGCAATCCGGAGCTGCAAATAGCTGCGCCGCTGAAAATCAACTCTCATTATGATCATCGCATTGCCATGTCCGCCGCAGTATTTGGCCTGCTGAACCAAAAAGAAACGACGATCACGGACGACAAATGCATCGAAACTTCTTTTCCGGGTTTCGCGGCTTTGCTCCAAAAGGCGGCCAGATAGATGCTCAAGATTTACACCAAAAATGTTGAGGAAAAACTGCGGCAAATTGGCAGCCGCGGTGAATTAACCTGGCAGCGTCCGGAAACTCAAATTGTCGCGAAAATTATCCAAAATGTCCGGCGGCAGGGCGACCGCGCTGTTTTAAAATACACGCGGAAATTTGACGGAGTGTCTTTGCAAAATCTGCGTGTGGATCCATTAGAAATAGAGCTGGCACGCGGACAACTGGACAAAACTTTGTTAAAAGCCCTGCGGCTGGCAATCAAAAACATAGCTGATTATCATTTGAGGCAAGTGCCGCGTTCGTGGCTGATTAAGACCGGCCGGAAATCGCGCGTGGGTTTGCGTTATTCGCCGGTGTCCGCCGCCGGAGTGTATGTGCCGGGCGGCCGGGCTTTTTATCCGTCATCTTTGTTGATGAATGTCATTCCGGCGAAACTGGCCGGCGTGCCGCGTGTTTGTGTTGTAACTCCGCCGGATAAAAACGGCTCTGCGCCTCCAGCGCTGCTGGCCGCGGCCTGCGAGCTGGGCATTGACGAGATTTATTTGTGCGGCGGTGCGCAGGCTGTCGCGGCGCTGGCTTACGGCACGGAGAGCATCGCGCGCGTGGATATGATCGCCGGCCCGGGCAATATTTATGTGGCTCTGGCCAAAAATTTGCTGTGCGGCGTGGTCGGTTTCGATAAACTGGCCGGTCCTTCGGACTGCCTGATTTTGGCTGACAAAACCGCCAATCCCAAGTTTGTCGCTGCTGATTTACTGGCGCAGTCCGAACATGATCCGCAGGCTTCGTCATTGTTGATTACGGACAGTTTGGCTTTGGCTAAAGCGGCGGCTGCAGAAGCCAGCAAGCAGATTAAAAAACTGCCGCGCCGCAAAATCATTGAACAATCCCTGGATAATTACGGCGGAATTTTTGTGATTTCCGACCGCGCGGATTTTGTCCGCTTGGCTGATTTAGTGGCGCCGGAACATTTGCAGATAATGCTCAAAGACGCGAAAGCTGTGGCCGAGCAAATCAACAATGCCGGTGCGATTTTTATTGGCGCGTATTCTCCGGTGGCGCTGGGCGATTATTTTGCCGGACCCAATCATGTCCTGCCGACGGGCGGCACAGCTAGATTTGCCTCGCCGCTGGGCGTGGAAGATTTTATTAAACGCACCTCGCTGCTGGAGTATGCCAGGAGCGATTTACAAGCCGCGCAAAAATATATTGACGTTTTGGCCAGAGCGGAAAATTTGACCGCGCATGCCCATTCGGTGCAAATCCGGCTGAAAGGTAAAAAGTGAAAATCTTTTGGGCGGTTTTACCGGCCTTGGCAATTAGTATTTTTATCAATTATCTAGGTCTGCGGATTTTGAAACGCCTGCAATTCAAGCAAACTGTGCGTGAGTGCGGACCGCAAAGCCACAAGGCCAAAGCCGGCACACCGGTCATGGGCGGTCTGATGATTATTGCCTCGCTGGATTTGCTGGCGATTTTATTTCTGCCGTATTTGAGCGGTTTGCCGCGCCTGACCAACGAAGTGATTATTTTATTGACGCTTTTTACGCTGACCGGCGTAATCGGTTTTATCGATGATTTTTTGATTGTCAAAAATGGCAAGAACAACGGCTTGAAAGCGCGGTATAAATTGGCCGGACAGTTAATTATCGCCGCGCTGTTTTGTGTATATTTGCTGAAAAATAATTTTCATCTTTTGCTTTCGCCGCTGCTGCAAAGTGTTCTGGGTATGAATCAGCCGCTTTTGTATGTGTTGTGGTCTTCTTTTATTGTGGTTGGCGTCTCCAACGCCGTCAATCTCGCCGACGGTCTGGACGGTCTGGCCTCCGGCGTGTCCATGATTATTTTTTTCGCTTTTGCTTTTATCGCCTGGCAGTTTAATAATCCGCAGCTCATGTATTTGGCGCTGCTGGCCGCGATTGCCTGTCTGGGTTTTCTGGCTTTTAATGTGCATCCGGCGAAAATGTTTATGGGCGATGTCGGCTCGCTGGCGCTGGGCACACTGCTGGCCGGTTTTGCATTGTTGCTGCATGCCGAACTCTATCTGGCGCTGGCCGGCATTTGGCTGGTCTGGGAAACAGTTTCGGTAATTTTGCAGGTCGGCTATTTTAAACTCACTAAAGGCCGGAGGCTTTTTAAAATGTCGCCGTTTCATCACCATTTGGAATTGTGCGGCTGGCCGGAGAAAAAAATCGTACGCACAGCCTGGCTGCTGACAACCGGCGCGGTTTTGCTGGCGGTAATTTTTCGGATCAGATAAAGATGCTGAAAATCGCGGTGTTGGGCAAAGACGGCAAGACGGGACAGGCGGTGCTGGCGCGGCTGGCCAAGCTGCCGGATTATCAATATACGGAAAATTTAACTGACGCCGATTTATTAGTGGTTTCGCCGGGCATTCCACCCCAGGATTATCCGGCGGTCAAAATCCCTATTATCAGCGAAATAGAATTGGCCTATCGTTTGAATCCCTCGCCGGTGATTGCCGTAACCGGCACGAATGGCAAGACCACGACCACCACTTTGATCTCGCGGCTGCTTGATGTGCCGGCTGTCGGCAATATCGGCGTGCCGTATATTTCTGTGGAAAAAGAATATCCTTATCTGGCTGTGGAAGTGTCCAGTTATATGCTGGAAAATATCGTAACTTTTCGGCCGCGCATCGCAGTGATTTTGAATTTGACCGAAGATCATCTGGCGCGCCACAGTGACATGGCCGGTTACGCCGCCGCCAAAAAAAGAATTTTGCTCAATCAAACCGCTGAAGATTTTGTGATTTACAATGCTGCTGATCCCTGGGTCTGCCAGATAACAGCCGACGCCAAAGCGCAAAAAATGCCTTTTACCGCGCCGAATAAATTGCAGGAAGATTATGCGGCGGCGCGTCTAGCAGCGCGGCTCTGTGGCCGGAACGATGCGCACATCGACAAAATTTTCGCGGAATTTCCGGGAGTGGAGCATCGTATGGAAAAGGTCGGCGTGTACAAAGGCATTCGCGTGATCAACGATTCCAAAGGCACGAATGTGGACTCCACAGTTGTCGCTCTGGAATCCGAGCCACGCCAGCAGCATATTATTCTGATCGCTGGCGGCCGCGACAAAATGACCTTTTTGCAGCCCCTGGCCGCGGCTTTGCGCGGCCGCCTCAAGAAACTTATCCTCCTGGGTGAAGCGCAGGAAAGATTTGCGCGCGAGTTAAAAGAATTTCAGCCGCTGCTGGTCAAAGATTATGACGAAGCTGTGCGTGAAAGTTTCCGCGCGGCGCAAAACGGAGATTTAATCTTGTTGTCGCCGGCCTGCGCTTCGTGGGATATGTTTCAAAACTTTGAAGAGCGCGGCCGTTATTTCAAGGAGTTGGTGTATAAATATGCGCCGCAAGGTTGACGCTTATATACTCTGGCCGGCTGTTATCCTGATAGTTACCGGTTTTTTAATGATACTTTCGGTAACACCGGTCGCTGGTCTGCGCAGTTACAATGACGAATTTTATTTTATTTTGCGCCAGTTATTTTATTTAACCGCCGGTTTGATCCTGTGCGCCGTGCTTTCTTTTTGGGATTACGCCAAGCTGCAAAAATACACACCGTTTGCTTTGGCCGTGACATTTTTTTTATTACTGCTGACCTACAGGCCGGAGCTTGGCGTTACAGCCGGCGGCGCGTCGCGCTGGCTGCGTTTGGGATTGTTAAGTTTTCAGCCGTCGGAGTTGGTGAAATTTTTTTTAATCGTTTACCTGGCCGAAGCGTTGGTCAATAAAAAAGAAATTCTGACGGATTTCTGGCGCGGCGCTTTGCCAATACTGCTAGTCTGCGGTGTTCTGGTATTCGGCATTCTCAAGCAGCCGGATTTAGGCACGGCTTTGGTGATCGGCGCGACAGCGCTACTGATGCTGATCGTCGGCGGCAGCAATCTTATGGATTTATTTGTGCTTTGTCTGCTGGCTGTCCGTGTATTGATTTTTCAGATCTCGCGTACGCCGTATCAGCTCAGACGCTGGACTGCGTTTCTCAATCCTTTACAGGACAGACAGGGCGCCGGCTGGAATACAGTACAGTCGCTGATTGCTGTCGGTTCGGGCAGCTGGTTTGGCGTAGGACTGGGCGGCAGCCGTCAAAAATTTGCTTATTTGCCGCAACATTACAATGATTATATCTTTGCCATGATTTGCGAAGAACGCGGATTTCTTTTGGCGGCTGTGATAGTTTTTTTATTTGCGCTGCTGGTGCTGCGCGGAGTCAGGCTGGCTGGCCGCGTGCACAATCCTTTTGGCGCGTATCTGGCGCTCGGTTTTTCACTTTGTCTAGGCATTCAGGCTGCCGTGCACATGCTGGTGGTGCTGGGCTGGGCGCCGGCCAAAGGTATTACTCTGCCGTTCATTTCTTACGGCGGCAGTTCGTTGATCGTTTCGCTGGCGATGCTGGGTGTGCTCTTGCGTATTTCGCGTGAAGCGGAGTGAAGGTTCGTTCTAAAAAGCACGGAAATTTCAAGAAGTATGATTTGGAGCGGGCTACACTCGCGCTACGCACTCGTGGCGAGTAATCGCATTCTGCCGTATGGACAGTCTTTGACTATATTTTATTCTTTTGTAATACTTGTTGTGGATTACGGGCACACGTCGGCCTGCCGGCCTTGTGGGTCTCACTTCACGTCGCTGACGCTTGTGAAGTTCGACTCGAACCGACGACCAACGGCGCTGGTCTAAACATACATACAATTTCTTGCTTGTAAAGAAAATTTTTAGAGATTGAAAGATATTTGAATATTAACCAGCGACCAACGGCGGCGGCCTGGGTACGCTGATACCTCTTTATTATGTGAGAAGTTATTTGAGAAACTGGAGCGGGCTATCGGGCACACGTCGGCCTATCGGCCTTGTGGGTCTCACTTCACGTCGCTCACTGCGTTCACTTGTGAAGTTCGACTCGAACCTCGGTTCTCGCCCGATAGTTGCTATCTTTTTTCAAGTAAAAAAAGTTTAACCTGAAAGACATTTCATCATGGAGCGGGCTATCGGGCTCGAACCGACGACCTCGACCTTGGCAAGGTCACGCTCTACCAACTGAGCTAAGCCCGCATGAACAAAAATATATCAACTACCTGTATAACCAAACGCGCTCTACCAACTGAGCCGAACTTAACAAGCGAAGCGCCGTTAAGTGAGGCCAACAAGGACGCTTTAGCGTCCGCCGTTAACTAAGCCCGCACGAACAAAAATGAGCCAAAATTATAGCAAAATTATTTAACTCTTTCAACGTATTCATGCGTGCGTGTGTCGATCTTGATCTTGTCGCCGATATTGCAAAAAGCCGGCACGTCGATTTCCAGACCGGAGTCTTCCATTTTGGCTTTTTTCAAGACCTTGCCGCTGGTGTCGCCGCGCACCACGTTTTCAGTGTAGCTGATTTCCATTTCCACAAAAGTCGGGAAAACGACGGATACCGCGCGCCCTTCGTGGAAAAAAATGTCCAGTTCCATATTTTCTTTTAAGAAACCCAAATTGTCGCCGAGCAATTCCGAGTTTATCTCGACCTGGTCAAAAGTATTTTTGTCAATGAAAACGTACATGCCGCCGTCTTGATAGGAATACTGCACTTGTTTGCGCTCCAGGATCACGTCGTCAAATTTGTCTTGCGAACGCGGCTGAATCATAGAAATATTGCCGGTGTCCAGATTTTCGATTTTCATATCGACGACTATACCGCCGCGATCGCCGATCTTATGAGGATACCAAGCACGCACGACATACAACGCGCCGTCTTTTTTGATAATTTGCCCGGGTTTGCAGTCAATGGCTTCTTTCATTTTTGCTCCTTTGCGGAAGTTCTTTTTATTTGTGATGCTCGGAAATTTTCGGTGAAAATAACGGGATTGTCAATGATTAGACCAGCAGTTCCGCGGCGCGCACTTTGAGGCCTTTGGCCAGATCATAAAGCGTGGAGACAGTCAGATTTTTGTGGCCGTTTTCGATGCGGCTGATGCTGACATAATTTAGGCCAGAATAAATCGACAATTTATAAATACTTAATTTCTTTTTCAATCTGGCTGCTTTAATTTTTTGACCGACCGCTTTTATAACCTGCCAATCTGGACTGTAATGTTCTTCTGCTCTAGCCATTGACACAGCATAGCCTATCGGTTATAATCATAATGACCTATAGGTTAATACCGATAGGCTAACAAAGGGGGAGTATTATTATGGCCAACAATTACACAGACACAACAGACACGGATTTTACAGGGGTAACTTACAATATCGAGACCGGCAAAAACCTTTCGGCCGAAGGCATGAGAAATGCCTTGCATACCAAAGAAAATGTGGTCAACAAGCAGGTGTCTTCAACTGATGAGACGGCAGATACTTTGAACGCTAATTCCAGCGACGATTATTATCCGTCCTCGAAACTGGCCGGGAAAAATTTCGCCGTGTTGAGGAGCGGCAAACAGGACAAGATAGCCGCGGGCACGGCTAATGACATCGTGGCTTATTCCGGCACGGCAGGCTCATTTGGCACATTGACCAGAGCCACAACCCTGGAGACTGACACGACCAAGACCAGCAATGATAAAATACCCACAGAAGCAGCCGTGGTGGTTGCTCTGAGCGGCAAAGAAAATACGAGTAATAAAGCAACGTCAATTATCGACACCAACAAAGATGATGCGGTTAAGTATCCAACGATTGGAGCGGTAACGGCTTGGGCAAATATCTGGGCAGACGCTAAAGAAAACAGCGGCAATAAAGTTACGTCAATTACTGCCGCCAATATAGAGGATACAGCAAAATATCCGACAGTCGGAGCAATAACAACCTGGGCGACCACTGCGTTAATGGACATTCTTTTGCCGGCGGGCACAATACTGGCTATGAATACTAGCAGCTGGGTTAACGCCAGCGAAACTTTCAAGGGTAAATGGAAGGTCTGCGACGGCACGGGCGGCGCGCCGGACTTGCGTTATAAATTTCTGCGGGGCGGAACAGCAAGCGATCCAGTTTCCGGTGATGGCAAGAAAACACTGTCTATAGACGAAATCCCTGAGCACAGCCATAGGCATACGCATCTTCCTCACAGCAATCATCAGGGCGAAACAGACGGTATGGATGACAATTCGCATACGGCAAGCGGGGTTTTTAGTGTTGGCGGATACACATACGATACCTCTGGAAGCAGTAGAGGAACATGGTTGAAGATGGACGCCGAGCATGACAACAACCATTCTTATGACGAGACCACGGCCGGCGGCGGACAAGCTTTTGACGTGATACCGGCTTTTTATACAGTAATTTATATAATGAAAGTCAATTGAAAATTTCCGCTCAAATCACGGCGGACGCTTACGCGGCCTCAAGCCGCCGAGGAAGTGTCGCTGGCTGACCGAGCCGACGGCTGGTTCTCGTACATGACGCAAATTATTTTCGTGTAAAAAACTCGTCACGGCGGACGCTTCATGCACTTGTGTTTTTCTAGTAACTTGCTATTTATCCAAACTGTCTTTTTTTTAAACTCGTCACTTCGCCGCCTGCGGCGGCTTGCTTAACGCAAAGCGGACTATGTGTCATAAACTCGTCACTTCGCACGCTTCGCGTGCTTGTGGCTCTCACTTCACGTCGCGCCTGCGGCGCTTGTGAAGTTCGAGTGATAAATCGCGCGGTTTTCTATGCGCGCGATTTAATACTTTGCGCAGGGGCGCAAAGTGGAGCTGACGGGAATCGAACCCGTGTCCAAAAATGCTCGAAGGTAAACCAACTACGGGTGTAGTCTGCGTTTAAGTGTCATTTCTGATCTGTCCGCAGGCCGGCGAATCAGAAATTAAGTTTTAGAACTTTTACTTTGACGGCGGATCCGAAACACTCCGCCGCCGCAGCCGGCAAAATAAGGCTACTGGAGAAACACCGGCGGTCTCTCCGTAACCCGTCGCCTAAAAAATTAAGCGGCTAATGCTTTAGGTGTAAAGTCTACGACTTTCACGTTGTTAGCAGTTGTTGTTTTGCGCCTTTTGACGAGGCCAGGCGCCTCCTCGACCCGCGTTTTACCGACAATCCATTCCTGTCGAAACCAAGCAGCCCCACTATCAAAGAACCAGCGCGTAACGCGCGCGGCACAACTATCATTATAACATGACTGCTGGCCGCGCGCGGCAAAAGATATTTCTACGCTCGTTAAGTTCGGGTCAGTGTTCTGTGTGTTAACTTAATTTAATGTTAGAATTTATTATACTCGTGTCCCCGTAGCTCAGTTGGATAGAGCGGCTGCCTCCTAAGCAGCAGGTCGTACGTTCAAATCGTATCGGGGACACCATTCAAGCGAATTCAAATTTTAAACAAAATATTATTGGCTTTAACCGCAAGGTAATGTTAAACTGACTCCCGATGAAAAAAATATTCCGTATTTTATTTGTCGTCTTATTGTGTTTTAGTTTATGGAGCTGCGGCGGCCGCGGTGCTGACGGCAAGATTAAATTGGTTATGTGGATCATGCCCAATTCACAGGAGCCGGTCAACGATGTGCGCAATGTTCTGCGGCCGTTTCTGCTGCGCAATCCCGAGATAGAGATCGAGGTCGTGGCTCTGGATTGGGGTTCGGCCTGGCAAAAAATCACCACCGCGGCGACTTCCGGCGACGCTCCGGACATTATTCAGCTCGGCACTACTTGGGTCGGCTCGATCGGCTCGATGGACGCTATGCTCGATGTTTCACAAAATGTGCGCGACATTGGCGGCGGCTCAAATCTTTTTGTGGACGCGGCTTGGTCGACAACGCTTATTCCAGGCACTGAGCGCATCGTTTCTGTGCCGTGGATCGTGGACACGCGCGTCATGTTTTACCGGACGGATGTTTTCCGCCGGCTGGGGCTGACCGCCAAAGACGTTGCGGATTGGGATTCTTTTGAAAAAACTCTGGCCAAAATCAAAGCCGCTGACCTGACTATCGAAAATAAACATATCGAACCGTTGGGCATCACCGGCAAAAACGACTGGAATGTCATTCACAGTTTGGCGCCGTGGATCTGGTCGTCCGGCGGCGATTTCGTGTCGTCGGATTTTAAATCGAGCGTTATTAACAGCGCGGCTACGCAGCGCGGCCTATTGTATTATATCGGCCTGGTCAAAAAAGGTCTGGTGCCGATCCAGTGTCTTGAGCAGAATAGTTATCAGATTTCCTCGGATTTCAACAACGGCGTTTACGCGATTTACTTTGACGGGCCGTATTCGCTCAAAGGCATGACCACTCCGCCCGAGCGCGGCGGCGGCGGCGGCACTTTTGTCGCCAAAAATTTTGCCGTGGCGCCATATCCGGCCGGTCCGCTTGGCCGCTACACTTTTTGCGGCGGCAGCAATTTGGCGATTTTCAAAACGACCAAACATAAAGAAGCCGCCTGGAAAGTTGTGGAATACCTGACCACCAATGAGAAAGCGCAAATCGCTTACTCGCAGATGACCGGTTTTTTACCGGCGCTCAAATCCGCTTACAATAATTCATATTTTACCGACGATCCTTTCCGCCGCGTGTTTAGCGACGCGCTGCGCAGTTCCAAAGCTTATCCGGCTATACCGGCTTGGGGGCAAATGGAGACGGTGGTTTTGACCAGAGACCTCGGCTTGATGTGGGACGAAGTCGTACGCAGCCACGGCGATTACAGCTTGACCCAACTGCGCAATAGATTGGATATTATTCAGCGGGAAATGAACGTGATCCTTACGGAGGCGGCTAAGCAATGGCAAAAACACGGAAGATAATAAGCAATCTGCTCGAAACTTACCGCAAGTATCGGCTGGCCTATATTTTTGTCATGCCGGCGGTTTTTTGTTTGATTTTGCTGCATTTACTGCCGTTGCTGCAGGGCATTTGGATGTCGCTGCTGCAAATGGACCAATTCACGATCAGCGAGTATTTGGGCGCGCCATTTGTCGGCTGGAAAAATTATTACGATGTGCTTTTTAATTCTTCCTCACCGGTGCGTTTGGGTTTTCTCTCGGCCGTGCGCAACACGATTTTTTACGCGATTATCGTGACTTTTGGCACGCTGGGCATCGGCATGATCGTCGCGCAAATGCTCAACCGCCAATTCAAAGGCCGCAATGTCCTGCGCGGCCTATTTTTATTTCCGTGGATTGTGCCGACTTTTGTCGTCGGTATGCTCTGGGGTTTCATGTGGCAAAAAGAAACCGGCATCATCAACATTATTCTCTACGACATTTTGCAAATTCACACCTGGCTCGGCTGGCTGGGCGTCAGCGCGGACAAACCGTTTTGGCTGATGGGCGATCCGAAAACTCTGGCGGCGATAATTATTCCGACAGTCTGGCGCGGCTGGCCGCACCCGATGCTTATGCTGCTGGCCGGTTTGCAGGGCATACCTCATGATTATTACGAGGCGGCGGACATTGATGGCGCTAACGGCTGGCGTAAATTTTGGTACATCACTTTTCCGCTTTTGAAGCCGGTCTGGGCGATCTTGCTTTTATTCGGCTTGATTTTTAATGTCTACGCGTTCAATATTGTGTACATGATGTTCGGCAATGGCGCGGGTTTCCCGGGCGAATGGGGCGATTTGCTGATGACCAATATTTTCCGCAACAGTTTTCAGCGCTGGGATTTTGGCACGGGCGCGGCGCTGTCTTTTATACTGATGGTGGTGATGATGGTCGTCGTGAATTTTTGGTACAAATTTTATAAAGGAGTGGAAGAAGGCTGATGCGGCAATTTTGGCGGGATTTACGGACTATGCCGTTCCATGTTTACAAAAAAGTCATGGACCGGGTTTACAATGTGCTGATGTACGCCACGCTGGTCGTGGTGCTGTTCCCGATTTTTTGGATGGTTTTTAACGCTTTCATGAACAACAACGACATCGTGCAGGGCAAAATTTTCTTTCAGCGCGCGCCGACCAATGTGCTTTTTACGGAAAAAGTTGGCGGCAAACTGCTGGTTTGCACGCGCGACGGCTCGGTTAATTATCTGGATTTGGACACCGGCAAGCTGCTCCGGCGCCGGAGATTTAAGACCAACAACACCAATTATGTCAGCGACGATAAATATATCTGGCTGTCTTCCGCGGACAAAGGCCTGATCCGTGTGGACAAAGAAACTTTTGCCGTCAAAAAAATTCGCGTCAAATGGAACGCGAAATTGGATTTCAATAAAATTTCCAAAACGCTGCTGGCGGTCGATCCGCAAAACAACAAAGTTTGGCTGACGCTCGGTTATCTGGATTACGACAAGATTTTTGAATTTGACCGCGAGACTATGCAGTTGCGCAATGTTTATCAGGTGTTGAGCCAGATGCCGGATTTCTTTGACAAGTTTTCGATCGGCAATATTTATTATCATGGCGGCCGGCTTTACGTCGCTACCAATCTGGGCGTGGTGGTGATCAATGCCGCGGAGTTAGTGCAGGAAAAAATTATCGAGCACCCCGATTTTGAAAATTCGGACATTCGTTATCTGGCTTATGACGAGGCGGCGGATACTTTGTTCATGAATTCTTTCTCCAAAGTTTACGCTTACCGCGGCGGCGCGCTGCGCCAGATTTATTCCACGGCTGATTTGGATTATTTTGTGCAGATTGGCTACATGACTGTCAGCGACGCCGGCCTTATTTTGGGCACGGGCAACGGCTTTACGCGCATAGCCAAGACCGGCCGGCATCTGGAGGACATCACAACGCCGCTTTTTGACAATGTGAATAAAAAAGGCAAGCTCATCAATAAAGGCGTGTACGTTAATTCCGATGTGAATTATGCCCAGGTGATTGGCGAACGGATTTATGTGGCCACTTCGGTCGGTCGCGCGGCGATTTACAATCTGCAGACCGGACAGGTGGAGAAAACCTATCTCATGGACAAGGCCGGTTATTTTAATGTTTTCTGGCGCAATTTTATCGATCTTTTTTACAATATTGATTTCGGCCTGTACGTGCGCAATTCTTTTATCATTTGCGGTGTAACGGCGTTTTTTTCGATGATCCTGGCCACGATCACGGCTTACGCGCTGGTGAGATTTAAATTTCCGGGCAACCGTTTTTTGAGTACGGCCGTGCTCTCAACGCAGATGATCCCGGGTGTGATGATGCTGATCCCCGTGTACATCATGTTTATTAAAATCACGGAAGCCACAGGCATACCGATGAAAGGCACGGTGGCCGGTCTGGTCTTTGTCTACGCCGCGTTTTTCCTGCCGTTTAGCATTTGGATACTGCGCGGCTTTTTCGCGTCCATACCGCTGGCTTTAGAAGAAGCGGCCACGCTCGACGGCTGCACGCCGTTCCAGATTTTTTATAAAATTTCGCTGCCGCTGTCCATGCCGGGTATTGTGGCAACGGGTATTTATATTTTCCTGCAAGCCTGGGACGAATTGGTTTTTGCCTGGGTTTTGACCAGCGCGCACACGATGACTATTCCGGTCGGCATCAGGCTTTTTGTCGGCAATTTCCAGAACCGCTACGATTTGCTCATGGCGGCCTCGACTGTGGCCACTATACCGGTGATGATCATGTTTATTTTGCTGCAAAAACAAATTGTGTCCGGTCTCACCAGCGGCGCGGTGAAGGACTAATCAAAACTCCAGAGACCAAATCGCATTTGGTCTCATGTACATTGTCGCCGTGAAATGTCCCTGACTGTCCCAGCCCTCCGGTGTGCGGAAGAAAAAACCGCGGCGGTAAATGGTTTCCGCCATGATGTTCAGGATTTTTTCCGCTTCTTTGCGCAGGCCGTTTTTCAGGAAAAGAGAGCAGAGCGCGAAATTTGCGCCGACCCAGACGTCGCGGCCTTGTTCGGCCTCGACCATCTGGCCGTTGCTTTTTTTGCCGGAAAGCAATCCCCATTTGCTGCGCGTGCCGCGGTAAATTGTTTTCAGCGCGGAAAAAATTTTGCTCTTGTGCAGTATCGGCTCGGTCTGGAGTAAAGCGATGTACCATTGCCCGATAAGCTGGTCAGCCATGATGTCCGTGTTGCCCTCGCAAAAATTATAATACTTGCCGTTCCACAATTTTTGGTCAAAAGTTTTTTGCGCTTTGGTTAGCAGCGCGGCGTATTGCCGGCCGGCCGCCGCGTCGCCGAGCGTTTCCGCCGCGCTGCGCATGACGCGCAGGGCTGCCAGCCAGAGCGAACCGCAGTAGGCCGACACGCCGCGCATTGTCCAGTTGTCATAAGTCTGATCGGGATAGCCGCTGTTCTCCGGCACGCCGTCTTTGTCCCTGTCCATTTTTTGCAGATAAGCCAGAGCTTGCCGCATAGCCGGCCAGACCTCGCGCAAAAATTTCCGCTGGCTGGTGAAAACATAGTCGCGGTAGACTAGCAAAATAAATTTGGCGTTTAAGTCTTTCCAGTAATTGGTGTTTTGCCAGGTGTAGCCGGCCGGACTGGTAAAAGGCGCGTGTTTGGGCGAGCCGAGATCGTGCGGACAAGCTCCGGCAATTTTCCGGCGGTCATAACACAAAAGCCGCGCGTTTTTGTCTTTGGGCAGGGGCAGCAGAGGGTCGTCCGTGTGAAAATGATACCGCGTCATTTTGGAACTGCTCTTGCCGATATTCGCGGCAAAATCCCGCATGATTTTAAGCTCAATTTCCGGCCAAAATTTGAGAAGCGGCCACGAGCCGTAAAAACGCACATCCAGCGTTTCGTAAAACGGATAGTCGAAACATTCCAGCAAACCAAAAGAGCCACTCTGCGCGTCCCAGTAACTGCCGCCGTCCGCCAAAAAATACAATTCGTTGATCAGCATTTGCCAATAATTTTTACGGGACTTCTCGCTTTTTAATTGTTTGGCGGTTTGGCTGCCGCGGATAATTTCGTCCTGCCATTCGTCGATTTTTGCTGACCACTCCGCATATTGCCGGCTGGCGGTTTGGAGCAGGGTATGGGCATTACGGCCGTTGCGGTCAAAAAAACGCGTGTAATATTTGTATCTGTCCGCGCCGGCGCCGAAATGCGCCACCGGCAAATCCCAGACGAGCAGAAAAGTTATTTTTTGAGTTTCGCCGGCCGCCAGAGTAACTTTACCGGCCACAGCCGCGCCGTAATTTTGCTGCTCTAGCATGTGGGGTGGATTTTGCCCGTTAAAAATACCGGTCCGCGCAAAACTTTTAAATTCTTCGCCAGCGCCCTGCAGATAAAAATAAGTTTGCGCGGAAGTTTTGACCGTCCCTTCTGCCAGCACAGCCAGGCCTATTTCACCGTCCATTTCTTTGCGAGCGCTGCGGACACTTCGACTCCTTTCGGCTACGCTCAAGGCAAGCCGCTCAGTGTCCGCAGCTGAACCGCCCATAATTACCGCCGTCATTTTCTGGTCGGCGCGCAATTTATGCCGGCGGTTTGAATTGTTTTTAATAAAACTAAACCAATTGTCCTGCACGCCCGGCCGCTGATCTTCAAACCCCCAGCCGGTCAGATTGGCCCAGCTCAAGGCCAGCGCAACCTCGATTTTTTCCGTGGTTTTATTGCGCACTGTATGCTCAAAAACTGCGACCGGATAACTGGTTTCTTTGTAATTGTGCGGCAGCACCGGCGAGTATTGCTCGCAAATGATTTCCGCAGGCTGCCGCGGATCATTGAAGACGTATTTGGCTTTGGGGTAAGCAGCGGAGTAGCGCGCGTGTTTGGCGGCAAAAGGCGGCGCGAAATTTTGCAGCGCGGTGTCCGTGTACGGCCGCGCGGTCAGCGTATGGGCATAAGTTTTCCGGCTGTCTTTTTGATAGACATGAAAACAGCAGGCTTTGAGTTCCTCGGCGATATGCGCGCCGATCTTGATGTGCCAGATATTAAAATCGCCGTATGGTGAGCGGCCGATCGTGCCTGCGCCGAAACCGCCCAGCGGACAGCCGTGCGGATAAGTGTTAAATGGCAAATAATGCCCCTGATCCCGCGGCGGAAGTTTTTTGATCCTGGCCAGGTCAGCGCAATTTATCGAGAAAAGTTCCTGCATTTTTGAGGGTAAATTATAGCATATCGACAGTAGAGCGAATATCTTTGCCGCGCTTATTGTGGTTGGCCGATTTTAAGAGGAATTACAATAAGGTAAATATACAGGTATAAATTTTGAAAAAGTGGGTATACATCTGGTAACAAACTTTTTGGGAGGCAATTATGAGATATTTATATACGGACAGTCCAGCAGTAGATGCAGCGGGTAAGGGCGATCAGTTTCAACTGAACAACAACAAAGATTTAGCGATAAAGAATACATTAGATAATTTAGATAAAGGTGGTCATGGCTTTGCTGTGAAAAATGACGGCCAAGAATATATAGTAACGCCTAAGAATGATGAAGCGAGAAATGCTTTAAAAAATCATGTCAATTCTCTTAAAGAGCATGGCTTCAAGGCAGTTCAGGAAAATATAGATGGTTCATTCAGTATTGCCAAAGAAGATGTGCCGGATTTTGTCGCGCCGTCTAAAAAACCTGTTGATAATGAAAAGATGATAAGTTCTAGAGAGGAATCTATAGATAAATTTATTGAGCATAGGCCGATGACCTCGAAATCGAAATTTTCTCCTCTTACTGCTTTTGCTCCTTTTGTTCCTCTTGCTCTTTCTGCTTTTGATAATCCTTTAAAGATTACCCCACTGACTGACGAACAAAAGGCGCAACATGCTGAAAATGTTGTTAAAGCCAGAGAGATTATTGCAAAACTGGGTTTGGAAAACGAGATAAACGTAGATGATGAAGCTCAAATAAATAAAATCAAGGGACCGTTAGTCATGCTTCAGGCTAACAAAAGTAGTGTTCTTAGTGACAATAATGTAAGAAATGCATTAAAAGAGGCTGGTATCCATTTTGGCACGTGGCCTTCTCTTGATCAGTTGCGTCCACTTGAGCCTTAATAAATATTGCGCATAACGTTCTCAACATACCGTCTTTCCATGAGAGCGGCGTGTATCTAAACGATACGGCAAATCAAATGTCATTTTCCCCGTTCCGCGCTAAAATAAACTCAATGCGCGGCGGCAAAAATACTCTCCGAAAATTTCCCTTGCCGAGGGCTTTTACTTTTATGGAAGAAGGGCCGGTCGTTTTACTCAGCACTTTTTATCGGGGGCGGAATAATATAATGACCGCCAGTTGCACTATGTCGATGGATTTCAGCCCCATGGTCGGTGTGATGCTGGGGCCGTGGGACTGCTCCTACCGCGCTTTGCTTAAAACCAGAGAATGCGTCCTTGCTATACCCGGCGCGGATTTGCTGGCAAAAACTGTCGCTATCGGCAACTGCTCCGGCGCTGAAGTGGATAAATTTGCCGAATATAAACTAACGCCCTGTCCGGCCGCGAAAGTAAAAGCGCCGCTGATCGGCGAGGCTTTGAAAAATCTGGAATGTAAACTGATCAAAAATCAGCAGCGGGTCCCAGAGACATAAGCCCAGACCGGAAAGCAGCAATGTATTGTAAGCGTCTGTCCGGCGCTGCACAGTCCTTCCCAGCAAAGCAATTTCGGCCATGAGTCCGGCGCGGCCTACCGACGGTCCGGCGCCCACGGCAAAGATAAATAACACGTTGACCAGCGTGATCAGCCAGAAAGACGGCCAGGGACGCAAGCGTAAGCAGCCGCTCAAGCTTTGCAATAACGCCACAAACAAGGTGATATGCATTCCTGAAACGACCAGCAAATGGATCACACCGGCGCGGCGGTATTCCGTCATGGTCTCGCTGTCGAGCGCCGAAGAAGCCGCGCCGAACAAAAACGTGCACATTATTCGCGCCTGTTCTGCCGGCAAAGTCTGTTTTTGCACCTGCACAAATTTATTTTTGCAGTCTATGGCCAGACCGAACAAAGACCGCCGCGCCCGACGTTCCGCGACATCGCGCGCGTCGGCATTCAGGCGCAAAGCATAGCCGTGCGCATACAAATAATCATCATAGGCAGTGATAAAAAAATTACGTTTGAGACGCAGCGGAAATAAACGATATTTACGCAAAGTAAGTTCGTCGCCGTAATGTAAATTTTCCGCGCCGCGCAGCCGCGTCATAATTTTGTAGCCATTTGCGCGCGCCGTAAAAACCGCCGTGTCTTCTTTATATTGTATATCGGAAACAATACGCAGGCGCAGAATTTCCGGACGCCAGTGTTCCGCCGCGGCTAGTTTGGCAGCCAGTACCGCCTGATGAGAGGCCGTGCGTGTCAAACCTAAAAGCAAAAACAAAAGAAAAATCCAGCGCCAGCATTTGCGCCGGCGGCAAAACAGGCAAAGTCCGGCCAAAAACAAAACCGCGTAAATATTGAAGCTCGCGGCCAAGAAAACACCGGAAAAATAAAACAACGCCGACAGAATAATAGACATATTTAATTCTCTCTATCCGCCAAGAAACCATATTTTTTCTTGGGCGGTTCAGGCACAACTGGATTAAGAATTTCATTTATAACTTTAAATATGTACTGTATTTGCTCGTCATAAGTTTTAAATTTTGTTTCCTGACGCAGGATAATCTCTTCGATTTTACGCTGCAAATCTCGATGCGTTAGCATAATTTGCCGCAGCTTGGTAAAAGTGCGCATGATTTGAATATTGACCATAATCGCCTGCCTGCTGTTGAGCACGCTGGAAAGCATAGCCACACCTTGTTCAGTGAAAGCATAGGGCAAATAGCGTTGACCGCCCCAACTTGAGGTCACAATTTGTGACCTCAAGATTGAGAATTCTTTTTCATTTAAAGTGAACATGAAATCCGGCGGAAAACGGTAGATATTCCGCCTAACAGCTTGATTCAAAACTTTTGTAGAAACTCGATACAAATCGGCTAAATCTCTATCCAGCATCACCTTCTTGCCGCGAATTAACAAAATCCTGTTTTCTATAATCTTTTCCGGCACCAAAACCGCTTGTTTTTTCATTTCTCCACTCCTTTTTACAAAAATTTCCAACATTTTTGCCAAGTCATATATAGGTAATATTGCAAGAAAAATGCCAAGTCGCGAAGCGTCCGAAGTGTGAAGTTTAAGGCTGAAGTAAAAATATGTTAATATCTTTTCCCCATGCTGGAAACTCTAAACGCCAAACAAAAAGAAGCCGTGCTGCATACCGAGGGACCGCTCATGATTATCGCCGGCGCCGGCAGCGGCAAAACGCGTGTCCTGACCACGCGAATTAAATATTTGCTGGCGGAAAAAAATATTTTTTCCGACCGCATTCTGGCCGTCACATTCACCAACAAAGCCGCGCGGGAAATGGAAACACGGATCGGCGCTAAACTGCCGTGGATCGGCACATTTCACCATATTTGCGGCAGGATACTGCGCCGGCATATTCATCTATTGTCCGGCTACAGCAGCAATTATGTTATTTACGACGACGCTGACCAGACGGCCGTTATCAAAAATATTTTGCGTGCGCAAGGGCTAGATGAGAACAAAAAAATTACTCCGGCCAAAGTTCTGCAGCAAATCGGCCAGGCCAAAAACAAAATGCTTTCGCCGCAGGAATACGCCGCCGGCGCGCAATATGACGTGCAGGAAATGATCGCGAAAATTTACCGGCAATATCAAGACATTTTGCGTCAAAATAACGCTGTGGATTTTGACGATATGCTGCTTTTAACTATTGAATTGCTGCAAAAAAATCCTGAAATTTTGGCACGTTATCAGGAACAGTTCGAATATATCTTGGTTGATGAATATCAGGACACCAACCGCGCGCAGTACACGCTCATTCAACTGCTGGCCGCCAAGCATCAAAATATTTGTGTCGTCGGCGACAATGATCAAAATATTTATTCCTGGCGCGGCGCAGACATCACCAATATTTTAAATTTTGAGCAGGATTATCCTCAAGCCAAAGTAGTTTTGCTGGAACAAAATTACCGCTCGACAGCCAATATACTCAACGCCGCCAATGCGGTCATCAAAAATAACTCTCTGCGCAAAGAAAAAAATCTCTGGACTGAAAAACTCGGCGGCGAAAAATGCAGTTTTATTTTGACCGGTTCGGAAACTGAAGAAGCCGTATATGTGGCAGACACGGTAGAAAGACTGCGCGCGCGGCATAGCTTGAATAATTTTGCAGTGTTCTACCGCATCAACGCTCAATCGCGTATTTTTGAAGATGTTTTTAACAAGCGGCAAATTCCTTACCGGCTGATCGGCGGCGTGCGTTTTTACGCGCGCAAAGAAGTCAAAGATATTCTGGCCT
>BGZN01000021.1 GCA_003864455.1 Candidatus Termititenax aidoneus
ACGGCGATACTATGTATTATGCCAAAGGTGTGGCTGACCCCGATTATTGCGTCCTCAAATTCACCGCCGTTTCCGGCAGATACTACGCGGATTTTAAGTCCGAAGATTTTACTGTTTAAGCGGCGAGGCTGCGCTCCGGCTAGAATGTTACAGATGGAGTTCTACAATGAATGACTTTGAATAAAATCCTGTATTTCTTTCTCCCAAGCATCTAAAGCGCGTATTTTTTGTTCGTCGCTGCGCAAATTGAGAAATATAGTGTCTTTAAGCGGCAGAGCCATGGTGTACTTATACCAATCCGCCGAATAAGCGATTTGATAGTTGTCTTCATTCCGTTCGTTTTCGGGCAAATCCCAGCCGAAATCTTTTTTTATCTGCTCCATGGCCGGCAGATATTTTTCCGTACAGTTCTTTTGAAACTCCTCGGTTTTCTGTTCAATAGTTATAAGCTCCGGCGTATGCTGAGCATTTTGAATGCGATAGGCCGTCTGCCCCCAGGAGGCTTGGCTTATTCCCGCCAGGTATGTATATAACTGCATAGCCATATAATTTATATTAGCATACGCAGTGAAAATATGTAACAGTTTGCTGTGTTATAATCCAAAACCATCGCGGCGTGATGCTCCTGGGGCAGATGACAGTCCTGACCGACACCGCCAGTAGGCGGCTCGGGGTTGGTTTCCTAAAAAAGAAAATAGTAGTATATCAAAGGAGATATAGAATCATGGGAAAAACAAAAAGAATCAATATAAGGGCATTTGTCTCAATATCCTTATTTGTTCTACTAATAATTCTTTTTATTACGGGTATTGGAATTTTAGCTATAGATGTAGAAGAAATGGTTGATCCTGAACCATATCTAGAATTTCTGCATATTATTAAGGATATTCATACTGTTGCTGGATTTCTATTTATTGGTTTATCAATTATTCATCTTGTAAAAAATTGGAAAGTATTAAAGGGCTATATGAAAAAATAAAGAACAAAAATAATAAATATATAAAATAATAGAGTACGGACAAACGGCGCATAACAGGTCTGTATACGCTGCGCCGCTAAAGCGGCTTGGGGTTCAGCCGGCTAGGTCACTTCGTTTCCACGCCTCTTTCACCCACATTCCAGTCCGCCGCAATGCTACGCATTTTTTATTCGAGCCGCCAAACCGTCGCATACAGCCAGAACGTTATGCGACATTTGGCCCGAAATTTCTGTAATATATAGACAAAAGAATAATTATATAATAACTGTTATATTGGAGGAAAATATAATGGAAATTAGAGAAATATCTAACAATAAAGAAAAATATATGGATTTATTGTTGTTAGGTGATGAACAGGAAAATATGGTTTATAAATACCTTTTCAAAGGGAATTTGTTTGCATTATTTGATGGTGATTTAAAAACTGTATGTATAGTTACAAAAGAAGATAAAACAATTTATGAAATTAAAAATATAGCAACTTATGAAAAATATCAGGGTAAAGGTTATGGATATTATATGATAAATTATATTATAGAAAATTATAAAAATAAATGTAAAACATTATTGGTTGGAACTGGTGAAAATGAAAAGATAATTAATTTTTATAAAAAATGTGGATTTAAATATTCGCATGTTCTAAAAGACTTTTTTTTTATAAAGAATTATGATCATAAAATATTTGAAGATGGCAAACAATTAAAGGACATGGTGTATTTGAAAATGGAATTTGAATAAAATTATATTTAATACATAAAAAAATAGAAGATAATGGAATAAATAATATAAAAATAAAACATATAAAAGCGGGCCAAACGCCGCATAACAGGTCTGTTTACGCTTCGCCGCCAGTAGGCGGCTCATATACAGCCAGTATGTAACTGCATAGCCACATAATTTATACTAGCATACGCAGTAAAAATATGTAACATGTTATAATCCAAAACCATGCCGTCGATTTTCCCCATCAGTCTTGGCTGCCCCAAAAACCTCACCGACACCGAGGAGATGCTAGGCGTTTTGCAGGCTAGAGGCTATCGCATCATCACCGCTGAACCTCCGGCGGACATCGCGCTTATCAACACCTGCGCGTTTATTGCTTCCGCCGTGCAGGAAGCTTACGCCGAGATTGAAAAACTAATCGCCCTGAAAAAACAGGGTTATTTCGGCAAAATTATCGCGGCCGGCTGTTTGGTACAGCGCGAAAAAGAAAAATTGTTAAAAAAATACCCCGAAATTGACGCTATAATTGGTGTTGGCGATGCTGCACAGGGTATTATAGAGGCAGTAGAGGGGAGTAAAAATACAGCAGGCGCTGAATATGGTCGAAATGTTCGGGGAATACCGCGTATGCTGACCAGACAAGAATTCCGTTTTCCGGCGACCCTGCCGCACAGCGCCTATCTCAAAATCGCCGACGGCTGCGACAATGCCTGCGCTTTTTGCACTATTCCGCGCCTGCGAGGGGGCTACCGCTCGAAGCCAAAAAATGATATTATCAAGGAAGCTGAATGTTTAGCCGCCAAAGGGGTGCGCGAAGTCTCTCTGGTGGCGCAAGATACTACCTCTTATGGTATAGATCTTTACGGCGAATATCGTCTGGCGGATTTGTTGCAGGCTCTGGAGAAAATCGCGGGGCTGGACTGGATACGCGTCATGTACGCCTACCCGGAGCGGATCACGCCGGAAATATTGCAGGTGATGGCAGAGAGCAGCAAGGTCTGCCATTATCTCGATATGCCTCTTCAGCATATCGCGGACAAAATTTTGACGCGCATGGGACGGGCTAGCTCGGAAAAATTAATCAAGCAAAAGATTAAATTAATCCGCAGATCGATTCCCGATATTGCCATTCGCACCAATTTTATTGTCGGTTATCCGGGGGAGAGCGAGGCCGATTTTGCCGGATTAAAAGATTTTGTCGAGGAGTATGAATTTAGTAAAGTAGGCGTTTTTGCCTATAGCCGTGAAAAAGGCACGAAAGCGGCGGCTTTGACAGGACAGTTGCCGCGGGCGGTAAAAGAAAACCGCGTGGCCGAATTGACGGACGTGCAAAGCAGAGTAATAGACAGGAAAAATAAAAAAATGTTGGGTAAGCAAGTGAAAATTTTAATGGATCTGCCTCTTTTTGGCCGCACTCAGTATGAAGCGCCGGATATTGACGGCGGCGTGAGTATTGCCTCACGCTGCGCTCCCGGACAATTTGTTGACGCTGAGTTCGTCGGCGCGGAAGGTTATATCCTGAAAGCGAAACTGTTGACTTGAATTACGCGCTGACGCTTACTCTGCTGCGCGTCCTGTTTGTTCCTGTCGTAATATTGCTGATGTATTTGCGTGTACCGGCCTGGCTGCCGGCGCTGGTTTTTGCGCTCTTGGCGCTGACCGACTGGCTGGACGGCTGGCTGGCCAGAAAATTCGCGCAGGTTACGGAGCTGGGTAAATTTCTCGATCCGCTGGCCGACAAAATTTTAGTTTTGTCCGTGCTGGTGGCGTTGGCCGTGCAGCTGCGCGTGGAAGTTTTTTCGGTGCTTGTACTGATCGCCCGTGAATTTGCCGTCATGGGTTTGCGCTGCGCGGTTTTGGAAAAAGGCGGCGCGGTGGTCGCGGCCAGCAAGTTGGCCAAATGGAAAACCGCGGCGCAGATGGCTGCGCTGTTTTTACTGCTGGCTAATTTGCCGCTGGCGCAGGAAATTTATTATGTGTCGTTTGTTTTGGCGGTTGTTTCCGGTTACGCGTATTTTCGGGACAACCGGAGTTATTTGAAATAAGTTATGGTTGAACAGTTTCAGCAGTTTATGCACCGCGCCGGTTTGGAGTTTGACGCCAATCTTGAGCAGCGTGTGTGTGAAACTCTGCGGCTGCGAAAAGTTTTGCTCGCTGTGGCGGAATCCTGCACGGGCGGATTGGTCAGCCGTATGCTGACTTCGCAGGCTGGCAGCTCGGAGTATTTTGTCGGCGGCGCGGTGTGCTACACGGCGCGCGCTAAAGTGATCCAGACTGGTATTGACCCCAAGACCGTCGCTGAATATGGTCTGGTGTCTGAACAGACGGCTCTGGGTCTGGCGCGCGGCATAGCCAGGCGGTTGTTTGCGCAGTTGGGGCTGGGCATTACGGGGGCGGCCGGTCCGGAGGCGCACGGCGGACGGCCGGTCGGCACGGTTTTTGTCGGGCTGGTCGACAAGGAGCGCGAGATAGTAAAAGAATTTGCTTTTGACGGCAGCCGCGAAGAAATTCAAAAAAAAGCCGCGCAAGCCGCGCTGGGTATGCTGTGGCTGTATTTGAAAGATAAAGAAAATTGATTTTGTCCTGCTAATGACAAAAAAATAATTTGGAGGATTTTATGAAAGATAAAAAAGAAACGAAAGAAGAAAAAGAAACAAAACCGGAAACGGGCGGCGACAAACTGAAAGCTCTAAAAATCGCGCTGGGGCAAATCGAAAAAAATCACGGCAAAGGCGCGATTATGAAAATGGGCGAGGCGACCAAAATGCTGCTGGACGCGATACCGACTGGCTCGATATCGTTGGATTATGCGCTGGGCATCGGTGGTGTGCCCAAAGGCCGCATCATTGAGGTTTTTGGGCCGGAGAGTTCCGGCAAGACGACAGTCTGTCTACACATTGTCGCCGAAGCGCAGAAACGCGGCGGTGTAGCAGCTTATATCGACGCGGAAAACGCCATGGACCCCGTGTACGCCAAAAATCTGGGTGTGGACGTGGACAATCTGCTGATTTCCCAGCCGGACTACGGCGAGCAGGCGCTGGATATTTGCGAGACGCTGGTGCGCAGCGGCGCAGTAGATATTATTGTGATCGATTCAGTTGCCGCGCTCGTGCCAAAGACCGAGATTGAAGGCGAAATGGGTGATCAATTTATGGGCTTGCAGGCGCGGCTCATGTCGCAGGCCTTGCGCAAATTGACGGCCATCGTTAATAAATCCAGCTGCGTGGTGGTTTTTGTTAATCAGCTGCGCGAGAAAATCGGCGTGATGTTCGGCAATCCGGAAACGACACCGGGCGGACGCGCGCTGAAATTTTATTCTTCGGTGCGGCTCGATGTACGCCGCTCGGAAGTGCTCAAAGATGGCGAAAATTTTTTGGGCAACCGCGTGAAAGTCAAGGTCGTCAAAAACAAAGTCGCGCCGCCTTTCAAGACCGCGGAGTTTGATATTCTTTTCGGCAGCGGTATCTCACGCGAGGGCGATATTTTGGATCTGGGCGTGAAACTGGGCGTGCTGGAAAAGTCCGGCTCGTGGTTTATTTACGGCGATCTGCGCTGGCAGGGGCGTGACAATGCGCGCAAGTTTTTGCGCGAAAATCCGGCCGCGCTTCAGGAACTGGAGGCTAAAGTCCGCGCGGCAATCAAGCCGGATACGTTTGACGACACGCCGAAGGACGACACGCCGAAAGACGATGTAGCAGAGGACAAAAAGGCCGCGAAAAAAGAAATTGAATTAGATGAAAAAGTAGTTAAGTAAAAATCAGGAGGTATAGGGCATGATAGCGTATGTATTATTAGGTTTAGGTGGATTGGTTTTAGGCGGCGTGGTAGTTTTGCTGTACACCAAGTATCTTTCGGATTCGGAATTAAAAAACGCCGATCTGGAAGTCAAAAAAATGCTGACCGAGGCAAAACTGCAGGCGGAAAATATTATTAAAAGCGCCGAGATAAAAAACAAGGACGAGTTGCTCAAACTACGCAATGATTTTGAGCGCGAGGTCAAAGACCGCCGGCACGAGTTGAATCAAATCGAGCAGCGTTTGACGCAAAAAGAAGTCCGCATTGACGAAAAAGAATTGACGCTGCTGAATAAAGATAAAGAAGTCGCCGAGCTTAAAACCGGTCTAGAAACCAGACAGCAAAAGCTAGATGTCCTGTACCGCGAAAGCGCGGATCGCTTGGAAAAGATTGCTTCGCTGTCCAAAGAAGAAGCCAAAAAGCAACTGATGGATAGTCTGGAGCAGGAATTGAAAAGCCAGTCCGCGAAAATGATCAGCGATTATGAAGAAGAGACCAAACGCGCCAGCGAGAAAAAAGCACGGGACATCGTCGCGCTGGCAATCAAACGCTGCGCTATCGACAATATTGTGGAGAACACCACTTCGATAGTCGCGCTGCCCAGCGACGACATGAAAGGCCGGATTATTGGCCGCGAAGGGCGCAATATCCGCACGTTTGAGCAGCTGACCGGCATTGATGTTGTGGTCGATGACACGCCGGAAGTCGTGGTGCTTTCCGGTTTTGACCCGATCCGCCGCGAAATCGCCAGATTGACTTTGGAAAGATTGGTGGCCGACGGCCGCATTCATCCGGCGCGCATCGAGGAAACTGTCGAGAAAATGCGTAAAGATTTGGGCAAAAAAGTGCAGGAGATTGGCGAAAAAACCGCGCTGGAGCTTGACGTGCAAAATCTTTCGCCCAAAGCCTATGACTTGCTCGGCCGCTTGGCCTACCGCACCAGTTTTGGCCAGAATTGTTTACAGCACTCGATTGAGGTTGCGCGCATTGCCGGTCTCATCGCGCAGGAACTGGGCGTCAATCACCGGCTGGCTTTGCGCGCCGGCCTGCTCCACGATATTGGCAAAGCCATCGATTTTGAAAATGAAGGCACACACGCCAAACTCGGCGGCGCGGTTTTGAAAAAACTCGGCGAGTCCGATGAGGTGATCCACGCGGTGCTGGCGCATCACGAGGAAATACAGCCCAATACTGTCGAGGCGATTATTGTCATGGTCTCCGACGCTATCTCCGCGGCTAGACCGGGCGCGCGCCGCGAAGCCGTCGAGTCCTATATCAAGCGCATGGAAAAACTGGAGCAAATCGCCAACGCTTTTAACGGCGTGGAAAAAAGTTTTGCCATACAAGCCGGCCGCGAGATTCGCGTCATGGTCAAGCCTGATGTCGTCGATGATGCCGCCGCGCTCAAGACCGCGCGCGATATTGCCCGCAAGATCGAGGCCGAGCTGGAATATCCCGGACAGATTAAAGTTTCGGTTATCCGTGAGACTAGAGTGCAGGATATTGCGAAATAGGTTTATTGCTAATATAGACCTGCTTCTAGCAGATCGATGCGTCTGCGCGCGTCTTCTGCTCCTGGCTTTTCTGCTAGTAGTAGGTCTTCTAAGGCGTCCTGTTTGTCGCCCAGCATAACTTTTTACCTCTGCGCGATTAATATGCATATTAGGCGGTAGGGGAATTATATTATTGTGATACATTTCAATTACAGAGTTATGATATTTTAGAGCAGCCTGGTAATTTCCCAGCGAATATTCCGCCAAGCCAATGTCTGCGTAACAATCTAAAATTTCTAACTGGTTAAGGTGTCCCGAAGCAATAAAATCTAGAGCTTTACCAATACAACTTTTGATTTCTTGTCCAGAAGAGTGAGATATGCCGTGAAATTTCTGCTGATTGTTTAATTTTGCTTTAACCTTAGCCCATAAAGTATAGCTCAGTGCATGACCAGTTTTTTCTAAAACTCGTCACTTCGCGCACTTTGCGCGCTTGTGTTAACTTCGCGGCCGCGCCGCTCGTTAAGCTCAAGTAGCGGGGGGGGGGCAGAATCGAACCGCCGACTATCAGCGGCGGCCTTGAAAGATGTGTACAAAAACTATATTTTTTCTAGAGCTTGTCACTTCGGACGCTTCGCGTCCTTGTGGCTCTAACGTCGCCTTCGGCTTGTTGGCCTCACTTAACTTCGCTTTCGCTTGTTAAGTTCGGCGCGCTTAACGTCGCCAGCAAAGCTGGCTTGTTAAGCTCAAGTAGCGGGGGGCAGAATCGAACCGCCGACCTATGGGTTATGAATCCATCGCTCTCACCAGCTGAGCTACCCCGCCAAATGTTGGGAAATTATATCATATCCATCGCTCTCACCAACTGACCCGAACTTCACAAGCGAGCGTAGCGCGCGACGTGAAGTGAGGGCAAGCCGCTGGCTCGGTTAGCCAGCGGCACTTCTGCGGCGGCTTGAGACCGCACGTAGTCGCAAGGCCGCGTAGTGGCCGACGTTAGCTACCCTGCCATCTAGATAAAGCCGAAAAACGAATTTCTGTTTGGTGTTGGCGTTGCAGGCGCTTCATTAACCGGCTCTGCCGGTGCAGCCGCTGGAGTTTGCGCGGGCGCATTGACCACGGGCTTGGGCGCGGGTGGCGGAACATCCGCTGCTTTTTCCTGGCTGCTCGGCGTGAAAAAAGTTTTTTCCTGCATCGTGGATTGTTCGTCGAGCAGACCGTAATCTTTGCCGTTGACATACAGACGCAGATTGCGCGGGATTGTGGCGCGGATCTTGATGTACTGATCGCCTTCCCAGGTCTTGCTGTCGCCGCGTTCTAAATTGCCCTGAAAAATCGTACGGCCGTCAATGATCACAGAAATATAAGTCCTGTTTAGCGCCGTAGCGTCAATGTAAACTTTGTTTGGATTGTAGTTTTGCTGCTTGGATTCCGGCGTGTCTTTGGAATTTAACCTCGGAAGGTCGTTTTGCTGGCGCAGATTGTTGTTGGTGATGCTGCCCAGCGAGGAGTTGATGCTGTAAATAAAAATACCAAGCGCGCCGGCAATCAGCGCCGCACCCAAAAACAGCCGCCAGAGCCACTTGTTGTTTTTCTTATTGCGCGTGGAGTGAAAATTATTAAACCCCGGCGCGTTCATCGTTTTCATGCCGTTGGGGAAAAGCGTACGTTTATCGACGGCCAGGCCGACTTTCACTTCCGTGGCGGCGCGTTTGTGGCCGGCGGCGCTGGGAAAAAGCGCGTTAAATTCCGCGGCGATTTCCTCGACGGGCAGACCCAAAAAAGCAGCGTATACTTTGGCAAAACCTTTGGCCGTGATCAGATTGGGCAGTTTTTTAAACTCGTCCTGCTCCAACTGTTCCAAAAAAGCTTTTTTGATTTTGATATGGCTAGCGGCATCGGCCAGATCCAACTGTTTGGCCTCGCGCGCTTGTTTCAGGCGCTGGCCGAGAGTCAGTTTTTCCGGCGCGGAATGGTCTGGAGTTTCTAAAGTATTGTCTGTCATAAATTGTAATTCTACACTATTTTAACAAATATTCAATTTTAAGAGACTGGCGGATCGGCGTCGAGCGGTATTTCCGCGGTTTGCGCCGCGGCAAAACGCTGTAATTTTTCCGCGGCCGTTTCCTGATCGGCCTCCATTTGCAGTTTTGGCTCGGGCGGCAGGTCTTGCAAATTTTTAAGTCCAAAATGGCGCAAAAATTTTTCGGTCGTGCCGTAAAGCATAGGCCGCCCCGCGGTGTCCGCCTGGCCTTTTTCTTCGACTAATTCTTTGTCCTGCAGCGACTTGACTATCCAATCGGAATTAATGCCGCGTATCGCCTCAATCGCGCTTTTGGAAACCGGCTGGCGGTAGGCGATAATAGTCAGGGTTTCCAGAGCCGCCGCGGACAGCGAAAATTCCTGCGGCGTGTTGATGTACAATTCCAGCGGCTTGGAGTATTCCGGCTTGGTCGCAAATTGATAGCCGTCGGAAATATTGACGATCTGCAGGCCGTGCGCCGGACCAGCGTATTTGGCGGTCAGTTCCGCGACGAACTGCAAGGCGGTTTCTTCCGTTGTTTCCAAATAACGCGCCAACTGTTCGGGCAGCAACGGCTGCCGCGCCATAAAAAGCAAAATCTCCAACTGCGGCAATAAATTACTGGACGTCGTTTCCGTCATTTTCTTTTTGTGCTCCGGTTGTTTCGGCCGTCAAATCCACGACCGTGTTGTATTCAGCTTCGTCAAATTCCACCTGCTGCGCGCCGATGTTTTTACGCGCGCTGATTTCAATGTCGTCAAATATAGCATTTTGCGCGACAAGAATAAACTGCTGCCGCACCAGTTCCAGCATGGCGATAAAAGTGGCGATAATTTCGCTGCGGTCGTTCAGGTTTTGAAAAAACTCAGAGAGCGGGAGAGCGGCCGGCGAGTCTTTTAGGCGCTCGATGATTTGCTGCATTTTTTCGCGCACCGGAAAAATTTTGGGCAGCGGTATGCTGATGTCAGCGCCGCTGACTATGAAATTCTGCCAGACGCGCTTAAAAGCTTTGACCAGCAGTTCGACCTGCGCGTTGCGAAAGACGATATTTTTTTCCGCCGGCAAAGTATTCAAATAATCATTGTTGATAATGTCTCTCGTATGCACATGCGCGTAAGCGTCTCCGCGTTGCAGCAAAGTATGCGTCAGATTTTTGAAAGCCTTGTATTGAATGAGCCGCTCCAGGAACAAACGTTTTTCCGCGGCAAATCCCGGGTCCTGCTCGGGGCCGGGATCTTCCGGCAGAAGTTTTTTAGATTTTAGGTGAATGAGAAACGCCGCGACTTCCAAAAAATGGCTGCTGATCTCCAGATTTAATTCCTGCATTTTGTGCAAATGCTCCAAATAGGCCGCGGTAATCTTGCTGATCGACACGTCAAAAATCTCGACTTTTTCCTCGTCGATCAATTTTAGCAGTAAATCAAAAGGCCCTGCAAAAACTTCCAGTTGGACTTTGAAATCGTCGTTTGGCTGGAGTTCTAATTCTGTTTCGGTTTCACTCATATGCTCTCCGCTTTCAAGTCCCGCGACATCAAAGCCGCGACTGCTTCCCGAATTGGCTTATTTTCGTACAGAATACCATACATTTGTTCCGTCAGCGGCATCGGCGTGCCGGTTTTTTGCGCCAGCGCATAAGCCAATTTGGTAGTCGGCACGCCTTCCGCCACCGCTTTGAGATTTTGCAGGATTTCCGCGAGTTTCTGGCCCTGTGCCAGCCGTTCGCCGACGGTGTGATTGCGGCTTAAAGTACTTGAGCAGGTAGTGATGAGATCGCCCATGCCGGTCAGACCAAAAATCGTTTCGGACTTGCCGCCCAGCGTGATCGTCAATTTGGCTATTTCGACCATGCCGCGGACAAGCAGCGCGGCTTTGGTGTTGTTGCCAAGCTGGAGGCCGTCAACGATGCCGGCGGCAATCGCGATAATATTTTTAAGCGTGCCGCCGTACTCCGTGCCGATGACATCGTTATTGGTGTACACACGAAAATAACTGTTGTTAAAAAGTTTTTGAATAGTTTGGGCTGTCTCCATATTTTCAGCGGCAATGACGGCGGTAGCCGGTTTTTGTTCGGCGATCTCGCGTGAAATATTCGGGCCGGACAGCACGGCGATATTTGTAAAATATTCGGCCAGCACTTCGGACATGCGCTTGCCGGTAGTCTCGTCGAGGCCTTTGGTTGCGGAGAGGAGCAGACAATCTGGAGGCACGAGGTCTTTAAGTTGCCGGACAATCTGCCGGTAATACTGCGAGGCTGTAACAATGACAAGTAGTTCCGCGCCCTGCAGAGTTTCCGCCAGCGCGGTGCTGGCCTGAATTTTATCCGGCAAAATTATGCCGGGCAATAATTCTTTGTTCTCTCGCGCGTTGATCTGCGCGGCGATGGCTGTGTTGTGACACCAAATAGTCACGGCGTGGCCGTTTTCCGCCAAAATTTTGGCCAGCGTCGTGCCCCACGCTCCGCAGCCCAAAATCGCGGCTTTAACCATTTTGCCGTCCGGTGATTTTAGTTTCTGTTCCGGCGGCCAGCCGCTGGATATTGGGAATATGTTTAATCCAGACAAAAACCACTCCGGTGAGCGTGAGCAGCTGATAAGCCGGATACGGCGAAAAGAGCAGGAACAAAATCAGCGCGAGCAGGCCGGCTGACAAACTGGCGACGGATTGATAGCCGGTGATTTGCCGGACGAGCAGGGTAAAAACGGCGACAGCCAAAAATATGCGCCAGTCCAGCGCCAACGCGACGCCCAGGCCGGTGGCGGCCGATTTGCCGCCGCGAAAGCCGATAAACACCGACGCCGAATGGCCGACCAGCGCCAAAAAGCCGCAGATTATCACCAGCCAGGCGTTGCGCGGATCGGCGGCAACCGGAAAAAACAGCAGACCCAGATAAGCGGCCAGAGCGCCTTTGGCCACGTCGAGCGTAAAAACCGCCAGACCGCACCATTTGCCGCAAGCGCGAATGACATTGGTTGCGCCGGTCGAGCCGGAGCCGACCTGAAAAATATCCACGCCGCGAAGTTTCGCTGTGATAACGCCAAAAGGCAAAGCGCCGAGTAGGTAAGCCGCGAGAAAAACCAGCGGCGCGTTCAGCGTAACCGGAAAATTCAACATGGGTTAAATTTTAAATGAGTAATTCTAGAAATACAACACGCAGAAAATCAGGGTTTCCTAAGACGAGGGTTTGTATTATATTACCGCATTATGGCGCAGATCAAAGCAGTAACCCGCTTGTCCAAGAATGTGTATCGGCTGACGGTGGCCGCGCCGGAAATCGCCGCCAAGCATCAGCCCGGACAATTTATTATTTTGCGCCTGGACAAAAACGGCGAGCGCATACCGCTGACTATCGCGGACAAAGATACTGCCGCGGGGACGATTGATTTGATCGTACAGGCGGTGGGCAAAACCACACATCAATTAGTTAGTTTAAAAGCCGGCGAGGATATTCTCGATCTGGCGGGGCCGCTGGGTCTGCCGACGCGGATCGAAAAACTCGGCACGGTGGTTATGCTCGGCGGCGGTGTGGGGACCGCGCCGCTGTATCCGATCGCCAAAGGGTTTCAGCAAGCCGGCAACAAAATTATAACTATTCTCGGCGCGCGGAATAAAGACCTGCTGGTTTTGCCGGAGGAATTTGCGGCCTTGAGCGATGAATTACTTCTTATGACTGATGATGGCTCGCTGGGCGAAAAAGGTTTGGTTACACACGCTCTGCAAAAATTGATCGATCAAAAAATTGAAATAAAAAAAGTTGTGGCGATCGGGCCGTTGATTATGATGAAATTTGTTGCTGAGTTAACCAGGAAATATAAAATCCCGACAGTTGTCAGCCTGAACAGTTTGATGATTGACGGCACCGGCATGTGCGGCGGCTGCCGCGTGCGCGTCGGCGCTGAAACAAAATTTACCTGCGTGCACGGCCCGGAATTTGACGGGCATCTGGTCGATTTTGACGCTTTGCTCAAGCGCGCAAATACATATAAAACAGCAGAAAAAGACAGCTTAAATAAGTATTTAGAGGCCTCCCCTTAACAAGAGGAAGCTGTCCGCTGAAAAGCAGACTGGTGGGGTGTCGAGCGAAAGCGAGACGTTTAGGAGAATATAATTTATGGCCGAAAAAACTGTCAGACAGAAAAAACCGGAGCAGACTCCGCAGACGCGCCGTACCAATTTTCTAGAAGTGGCTGGCAATTATTCGCCGGAGCAGGCGCGCTTGGAAGCCGGACGCTGCCTGCAGTGTAAAAATCCGGTTTGCGTGTCGGGCTGTCCGGTCGGCGTAAAAATTCCGCAGTTTATTCAACAAATCAAGGACGGCGCTTTAGCCAGGGCTTATGAAATTATCCGCGCGGATAATTATTTGCCGGCGGTCTGCGGCCGTGTCTGCCCGCAGGAAACACAATGCGAGGGACGCTGTGTGCTCGGTAAAAAAGGCGAGCCGGTGGCCGTCGGTAATTTGGAAAGATTTGCGGCGGATTGGGCGGCGTTGCCGCATAACGCGGCAACGCCGTGTAGAGACGCCGCATGCAGCGTCTCTACGGGGGCGGCAGATGCCGCCCCACAATCCGCCGCAAAGATTGCCGTGGTTGGCTCCGGACCGTCGGGCTTGACCTGCGCCGCGGAATTAAACGCCGCAGGTTTCGATGTAACTGTTTTTGAGGCTTTGCATGAATTGGGCGGCGTGCTGGCTTACGGCATACCGGAATTCCGTCTGCCCAAAGAGATCGTCCGCCGCGAAATAAAAAGCCTGTCCGCCGCCGGCGTGCGTTTTGAGACGAACGCGGTTATCGGCAAAATTCAAACCATTGCTGATTTGCTCCAAAATTTTGCCGCGGTGTACATTGCCAGCGGCGCGGGATTTCCGTCCTTTATGAATATTGCCGGCGAGGACTTAAACGGCGTGTATTCCGCCAACGAATATCTGACGCGGCTCAATTTGATGAAAGCCTATCAACCCGGCGCGGACACGCCGATCTTAAAAGGCCAAAATGTTGCGGTGATCGGCGGCGGCAATGTAGCTCTGGATGCGGCGCGCAGCGCGCTGCGCTTGGGCGCTGCGCAGGTCTACCTCATCTACCGGCGTTCACGCGCGGAAATGCCAGCGCGCCGCGAGGAAATACTGCACGCTGAGGAAGAGGGCTTGAGATTTTTGTTTTTGCATAATCCGCTTCGGTATCTCGGCGACGAAAAAGGTTTTGTGCAAAAAGCGCTCCTGCAAAAAATGACGCTGGGTGAGCCGGACGCTTCCGGCCGCCGCCGTCCCGTGCCGGAACTCGGCAGCGAGTACGAGCTGGCGGTGGACACGGTGATAGTCGCGGTCGGCACGCAGGCCAATCCGATCATCAAAGACACGACGCCGGATCTGCCAACCGACAAACGCGGCTATATAATCATCGATGAAAACGGCCGGACTGCCAAAAAAGGCGTCTGGGCTGGCGGCGATATTGCCAGCGGCGCGGCGACGGTCATACTGGCGATGGGCGCAGGCAAGAGAGCGGCGCGGTCAATAGCGTCAACATTAACAATTTGAACTAGCGGTTAGTGAGCCTGTATCCTACGGATATGCTATCGAACCACCGCCCCATTTTTTAGCGGCAATATTTTTAACTTGTTTTCTCTCTCGCGTTTGTTGTATAATTTCAAAATCAATTCTGGGGGGAATTTCATGCGCAATAATTGGGCGAAAGTAGTGGAGTTTTTAGGCTTTGCCGACAATACGCCGGAAACCGCCGCGCCTCTAAAAACCTCCGCCGCGCGCGTCACGCAGACGCCGGTCAAGCCTGAGCCGCGCGTGTGGAAACCGCAGCCCGTGCGCTCTCTCACCGCCAATGTTTGGTTGGCCGAGCCGCGCAACGCGGACGCCGATGCCCGGGATATTGTCGCCGCTTTACGCGCTGGCTACATCGTGCTGATTAATTACAAATACCTCGATGTGCAGGCTGCCAGGCAGCTGATCGATTTTGTCGGCGGCGCGGTATACGGCAACAACGGCATTTGCCGCAAGATCGGCGCTAATGTGATTTTGTGCGCGACGGTCAGCCTCAATCTGGAGGACGGCAGTCAAAATTCGGAAGACCTTTTGAATGCCGCGCCGGAAACTCCGCTCGAGCAGCCTGCGCCGGAGTCCAATCAATATCTGGCGGCCACCGGCACTTATGCGGCGCAGCCCTATGCCGCGCAGCCGGTTTACCAGAGCGCGCCGGAATACGCCGCCGCGGAAACCTATTAAAAATTGCCATAAACGGTCGCATATTGTAAACTTGCCTCTCTTATGAAAATTTTAAAAAACAAGCGCAATAATTTTACGGTGACTCTGGAGATCGAAACGGATTACGCCGCTGTCGAAAAAGCCACCGGGCCGGCTTTTCAGGAATTGGCCAGGGATGCCAAAGTCCCAGGTTTCCGTCCGGGCAAAGTGCCGCGCCACATTTTTGAAAAACATTACGGCACGGCGCTTCTGCTGGAGCGCGCCTCAACTATCGTGATGAATGACTGCTACCGGCAGGCCATTGACACGGAAAAACTTCAGCCGGTGGATTATCCACGCGATGTGGAAGTGAAAACTCTGGACAAAGAAAAAGGTTTTGTTTTTGCGCTGGCTATCGATGTCAAGCCGGAAGTGAAACCGGAAAAATACAAAGGTTTGAAAATCCAGCGTCCGGCAGACCAGGCGTCTGCCGAGGAGATCGAAAAAGAATTGGCGCAGATCCGTGAATATCACGCCGAGTACAAAGCGGTTGACCGCCCGGCGCAAAACGAGGATCTGGTCGGTTATGCTGTCAAAGCTTTCACACTGGACGGCCAGCCTATCGACGCTCTGACCAAAGAACGTACCGGCACGCGGCTTGGCACAAATTTTATG
This sequence comes from Candidatus Termititenax aidoneus, assembly GCA_003864455.1. Taxonomy (GTDB): domain Bacteria; phylum Margulisbacteria; class Termititenacia; order Termititenacales; family Termititenacaceae; genus Termititenax; species Termititenax aidoneus. The sequence goes on from BGZN01000021.1 coordinate 15,873, forward strand.
TCGCCGGATTTTGACCAAGCGGTCATTGGCATGAAAGTAAATGAGACCAAAAAATTCAAAGTGAAGGTCAACGCGGATTATTTTGTCAAAGAAGCCGCTGGTCAGGAAATCGAAACGGAAACGCTGCTGCTGGAAATCAAAGAGCGCGTTTTACCGGAATTGAATGATGAGTTTATCAAAAAAATCAGCGCCAAGCAGTCGCTGGCGGAAATGCGCGCGGAAATCAAAACCAATTTGGAAAAGCAAAAAAAACAAACCGCCGACAGCCAGGCCAAAAATAATTTAATAGAGGAATTGCTCAAGGCCAACGATTTTGCCGTGCCGGAAGCTTTGGTGCGCGAAAAAGTCGATATTATGCTGCGCAATTTGGAGGCCGATTTGCGGAATCGCGGTTTGGAATTTGCCAAATATTTGCAAATGGCTGGCAAAACCGCCGAGACGCTGCGTCAGGATTACCGGCCGGCCGCCGAAAAACGCGCCAAGCTGGATTTACTGCTGGAAAAAATTGCTGAAAAAGAAGAAATCAAGCCGAGCGACGCGGAGATTGACGCCGAGTTGGAGCGGATTTTAAACGGCGGACGGCAGGAGGCGCTCAAAGCCGAGGAAATAGAAAAATACAAAAAAACTTTGCCGCCGGCGTTCAGAGAAAATATCACGCGTTATTTGACCGAGGATAAAACGCTGGACTTTTTGCTGAATAACGCTAAAATAAATAATTAAGCAAGTATATTTATCCGTGCGGTGGGTATAATATAGCAAAATAACAAGGGGGTTTTCTATGCCGTATGTGCCAACAGTTATCGAGCAGTCTTCCAAAGGCGAGCGCGCGTTTGATCTGTATTCGCGTTTGCTCAAAGAAAGGATTATTTTTGTCAGCGATGAGATCAACGACCTGACGGCCGGCTTGATCGTCGGACAGTTGATTTTCCTGGCTGCGGAGGATAAAGAAAAAGATATTTCCATGTATATCAATTCGCCGGGCGGCGTGGTAACGGCCGGTTTAGCGATTTACGACACGATGCAGTACATCGACCCCAAAGTTTCGACGATTTGCATCGGGCAGGCGGCCAGCATGGGCGCTTTGCTTTTGGCCTCCGGCGCGACCGGCAAGCGTTACGCTCTGCCCAACGCGCGTATCATGATTCACCAGCCGATCGGCGGCGCGCAGGGACAGGCTACGGATATTCAGATCCAGGCCAATGAAGTGATGCGTTTGAAAAAAGCAATTAACGATATTCTGGTCAAACACACCGGCCAGACTATGGCGCAGATCGAAAAAGACACCGACCGCGATTTTTTCATGTCGCCGGAAGAAGCCAAAAAATACGGCTTGATCGACGAGGTCATCTCGCCGACCAAATTAAAATAAAATGCTGCCCGGCCAGCAAAATGCGATTTGTTCATTTTGCGGCCGCCGCCGCGATCAAGTGCGGCAAATCATCGCCGGTGTGTCCGGCGGCGTTATTTGCGACGAATGCATCAATCGCTGCAAGGAAATGCTCGACGCGGAATTAAATCCGCAGCCCAGAGAGGATTCGCCTTTAAATTTTTCGCTGGAAACTCTCAAAATACCGACGGAAATCCACGCCAATCTCGACAAATATATTATCGGCCAGGAGCGCGCCAAGAAAATTATTTCGGTGGCCGTCTACAATCATTACAAGCGGCTGCTTTCCAATCAAGACAAAAATAATCTGGATCAGACGGAGTTGTCCAAAAGCAATATTTTGCTGGTCGGACCGACCGGCTCGGGCAAAACGCTTATCGCGCAGACTGTGGCGCGTTTTCTCGACGTGCCGCTGGCTATCGCGGACGCGACGACTTTGACTGAAGCCGGCTACGTGGGCGAAGATGTGGAGAATGTTTTGTCGCGTCTGCTGCAAGTAGCCGGCGGCAATCTCAAAAAAGCCGAAATGGGCATTGTCTTTATCGATGAGATCGACAAACTTTCGCGCAAATCGGAAAATCCGTCGATCACCCGCGACGTATCCGGCGAAGGCGTGCAACAGGCTTTGCTCAAAATGATCGAAGGCACGCTCGCCAATGTGCCGCAAAACGCCGGCGGCCGCAAGCATCCGCAGGGCGAGTTTATCCAGATGAATACGACGAATATTTTGTTTATTTGCAGCGGCTCTTTCGCCGGCATCGAAGAGATTATCTCGCGCCGTGTCAACAAACGGACTATCGGTTTTGAAACCGCCGCGCAGAAAAAGGCCAAAGAGGAACACAAAGATAAAATTTTTGAGGAAGTTTTGCCGGACGATTTGCTGAAATTCGGCCTGATACCGGAATTGATCGGCCGTCTGCCGGTGGTCGCCGCGCTCAATGAGCTGGACGAAAAAGCGATGATCGAGATACTGACCCAGCCGGAGAACGCGCTGGTCAAGCAATATCAGAAACTTTTGCGCTATGACAATGTGGAATTGAAATTCACTTCTGGCGCTTTAAAAGAAATAGTCACACTGGCTCTGAAGCGCAAAGTCGGCGCGCGCGCCCTGCGCTCCGTCGTAGAAAGCGTCATGCTCGATATCATGTACAGCGCGCCGGTGGACAAAGAGCAGCGCGAAATCGTCGTGGACAAAGACAAGGTGCTGGAAAGCTACACACGCCGCGCCGCCGAAATCAAAGAAGACGCAGCCTAGGCCTAAAATTTCTCCCGTTTTTTCTAAAATTTTTGGCAATTTTTATTGACTAATGATAGCATATATGCTATCATCAATTGGTATGGATAGAGATTTACTGGCCAATCCTAAAAATGTGCGTTTTAAGGATTTATTAGCGGTTTGTGTGCAGGCCTTTGGCCGGCCGCGAATCCGCGGCAGCCACCATATTTTTAAGATGCCCTGGCCTGGTGATCCGCGAATTAATATTCAGAAAGACGGCGCTCTGGCTAAACCGTATCAAGTGCGCCTGGTTATAAAAGCTTTAGAAAAATTGGAGGCTGATAACGATGTTAAACAATAGACTGATTGATAAATATACTTATCGCGTGGAATGGTCGGCAGAAGACAACGCCCATGTTGCTTTTTGTCTGGAGTTTCCTTCGCTAGCGGCGCATGGCGGCACTGCGGGCAAGGCCTTGGCGGAAATAGAAAAAGTTGTGGCTGCCACTATCAAGTGGCTGGCGGAAACCAAAGAGCCGATCCCTGAACCATTGGGCTTGAAGCACTACAAAGGTAATTTAACTTTGCGTGTGCCGGAGGAAGTGCATAAAAAACTGGCCATCAAGTCCGCTGAAAACGGCGTGTCGATCAATCAATATATTCTGGCCAAAATAGCTTAAATAAAAACCCCCGTCGCAGTGACGGGGGTTTTTTTCCTGGGACACTTCGACTCCGCTCCCTAACGGGCTTGCAGTCAGTGTCCGTGTCTTTAGCCGATCGCGTCTTTGCCGGTTTCTTTAGTTCTGATCCTGATACATTCTTTGAGATCAGTGATAAAGATTTTGCCGTCGCCGATCTTGCCGGTGCGCGCGCCTTTGATGACGGCCTCGACAGTCTTGTCAACGAAATTGTCGTTGACCGCGATCTCGATGCGCACTTTTTTCAGCAGATTGACTTCCGACACCACGCCGCGGTAATTTTCGGTGTAGCCTTTTTGTTGTCCGGCGCCGATCACATTGCTGACCGTCATTTTGTGCACGTCGACATCGAACAAGGCTTGTTTTACGTCCGGCAGTTTTTCCGGTTGAATAATCGCAGTAATTAGTTTCATTTGCTTGCCTCCTTTTCTTTTATTTATTCATTGCTGAAAATTTCAAATCCGGCGTAAGCTTCTTGGCCGTGCTCGGTAATATCCAGCCCTTTGAGCTCTTCCTCACGGCTGGCGCGCAGACCGATTAAATATTTGGCCACGGTGAAAACTGCAGCCGAAGCAGCGATCGTCCAGACGGCCACTACGATAATACCTTCCAACTGGACTAAAAGCTGGCTCAAGCCGCCGCCGAAAAATAAGCCGCTAACACCGTTGCCGTACTGACTTTCCGCGAAAAGTCCCAGCGCGATAGTGCCCCATACGCCGCAAACCGCGTGCACGGAAACCGCGCCCACCGGATCATCAACATGCAGAACTTTGTCGATAAATTCCACAGCCGCCACAACCAGCACGCCGCCGATGAGACCGATGATCAGAGAACTGACCGCGCTCACGTCATAAGCCGGCGCGGTGATGGACACCAGACCGGCCAGCGCGCCGTTTAAGGCCATGGCAATGTCCGGTTTGCCGAAACGAATCCAAGAGTAGAACAACGCGCCGCATGTGCCGGCTGCCGCGGCCAGAGTGGTGGTGACCAGCACGAGAGAAATATTCCAGTTGGTCGCGGCGATAGTCGAACCGCCGTTGAAACCAAACCAGCCAAACCACAAAATAAATACACCTAGCGCAGCTAGAGGGATATTATGTCCGGGTATAGCTTTAGAGCGTCCGTCTGGCGTGTATTTGCCGATACGGGGACCTAAAAATATCGCGCCGGTCAAAGCCGCCCAGCCGCCGACGGAATGCACCACTGTCGAACCGGCGAAATCCAGAAAACCTTTTTCCGCCAGCCAACCGCCGCCCCAAATCCAATGGCCGACCACCGGATAAATGAAAGCGCTGATGAATACTGTATAGAATAGATAAGCTTTGAACTGTGTCCTCTCCGCCATAGCGCCGGAGACGATAGTCGCGGCGGTCGCGGCAAACATCGCCTGGAAAAAGAAAAAGCCAATGTCCCACATATCCGTAACACCATTCAAGGCGAAATTGCTGGTGCCGATGAGTCCGAGTTTATCGGCGCCAAACATCAGACCGTAACCGATAATAAAATAAAACGGACAACCGAGGGCAAAATCCATCAAATTTTTGGCGATGATATTCACCGCGTTTTTAGCTCTGGTGAAACCCGACTCGACCAGTGCAAAACCAGCCTGCATCCAAAAGACCAAAAACCCGCCGAGCAGCATCCAGACCAAATCAACAGACCTAGCTATGTCCGCGAGATTTTCTCCCGCGACTGCCGGGTCAGCCGCGCCGGACGCTGTCAGCGCCGCCAGAGCCAGCAGACCCAGCCGCATACTCCTTTTCTTAAAAATTCCTTGCCAAATTCGCATAAAATACTACCTCCTTAAAGAATTGATACGCGGTTACTTGCAGAAAATAAGCCAAGTTAAAAAACAGCGCGTTTGCGCCAAAAAAAGTGCCAAACCGAGTAATAATGTTACTAAAATGTTTGCATAAAGCGATAGATTATACAAAAATGTAATAAATATTACAATTAAGTTTTATTTGTATTTATTCATCGCGGGGTAAAATGTTCAGGTAGCCCAGGTCTTCTATATCGAGCTGATCTTCCGGAGAAAGGTTGTAAATGTCTTTGTAGATTCTCTGCCGTCTGTGCGCGTCGTCAGTTCTTTTTTCGGGCTCAGGGGCGAGGTCATTGTTTGCGGCTAGATCGCCAAAGATGTAGCTCAGCGTAAAGAAATGCGTTACGCTGTCGGCCAATTCCGTGTCCGGACTGTAAGCATAATCAAAAAACAAGCCAAATAAATTAAGTCCCAGACCGGCGGAGGGCTTGAGCTGTATTGTTTCCCGGTCGTCCTGCCAGGTATAGACCTGCGCCAGACCGCCGCGCAAAGCCAGCATCTCCGCTGGCCGCCATTCCACGCCGCCGCTGGGAAAAATAACGCTCTTTTCAAAGTTGAGGTCTGTATATAAATTCAAATTGTTCTGTTCGCCAAAAACACTGTATTTAACGCCAAGTATGCCGCTTGCCGCAAAAATTTCCGTGCGGCCGTCAGACCAGCGCAGGGAAGAAGTATTGGGGACGTTATTGAGGAGCGCTCCCAGCGACCAGTAGGCGTTTAGCGAGTAAAGCGCGGCGAGGTCTAACGCGAAACCCGAAGCGTTGGCTGTTTCGCCCAAAGATTTGGTTGTGTATTTCAGACGCAGACCGAGATTTAATTTATCGAGGGCGAAACCGTAAGCTGCGTAAATGGTGGAATCGCTGTAATTGATCTGGCCGCCGGTCAGGTTATTATTTTCGTCGCGATTATAGCCCGCGCTGTCCTGCATGGTCAGAAAACCCAGACCAAAACCGTTTTGCGCGTAAGAGGCCGAGAGATAATTCAATTCGCTCAAGAGCTTGAACGCCGTGAAAGAAAATTGCAGAGCGGACTGCCGCGCAAAATTCTGGAACAGCGGGCTGTTGCCAGCGCCGGCAATGTAAGAACCACCCCGCCCGATAGCGTCCGCGCCGATTAACAGCGCGTCCGCGGTATAAGTCTCTTTTTCTTCCGCTCTCAGCGCGACGGCTGTACACATCAGTATACACATGCTGATGCACATAAGCCGGCGAATACTGATTTTATTCATCATACAAAGCCAGCCTCCCTTTGGTTATGATTCGGCCTTTTTCGTCTGTGACAATGAGGATATACAAACCGTTGGCGGCCAGACGTCCCTGATTGTTGCGGCCGTCCCAGAGCACAATATTGTCCTGTCCCGCGCGCGCATAGTTTTCCGTCTGCCAGACCCTCCGGCCGCGCGCGTCATACACATACACCCTGGTCCAGCCGTCCGCTTTCACCAGGTAGGCGATCTTGGCTTCCTGTCCGTTGTCCGGACTGAATGGATTGGGATAAGACCACACCTGTTCACCTGTGCCGCCGCTGCCGGAAACCCGTTGAGGCTTGGCTATGCTAAAAACGCCTATGATATAGACGGCGCCGTCTACTTCTCCATGCAGTTCATAATTGTCCGGGGCCAGACTGGAAACATCTAAAACTGAGTCGCCGCTGGACGCGCTGAGGATATTGTCGCTGACTAAAACCGGATTGGCTGTATTCGCCAGGGGCATTACAGAAAAAGTAACCGGTGTATTCAACGGGGCGGTGGAGATCCAGGAAATAATTATCCGGCCATTGTCCGGTTCGGAAAGTGTAAAGAGTGTTCCGCCGGATAGTATAGCCGAATTCAGTATAATATTGTCCGTATACTCTGGACTGATATTACCGGCGGCGTCCTGATAACGCACACTCACAGTCTTTTCGCCGTCTCCCGCCGACAGGGTCAGTTCTTTGGCGGGCGCCACCGCTTCCCAGCCGAGATCGTTGATATTCATGAGAGTCACGCCGCTGTGCGCGTCGGTATAATTCAGATACAAAACAACATTATCGCTCGAAGCATACTCTGGATTGCCCGCATTGATTATTAGGCTGCCGGTTGGAGCCGCACTATCGTAGCGGTAGGCATACACTGTAGACCATTCGCCGGGAGCGCCGTAATCGTCTACCGCTTGGACACGCAGATAATACAGACCGTCTCCCGCGGCACAGGATGGAGGGTCATAGCCACGCGCGGCCTGGTCATTGCCGGCCTGATACGCCAGCGCTGTAGTTCCGTCGGAATCCTGTCCCCAGTAAATATTGTAACCGCTAATGCCGGATGGTTTGTCCGTGGCATCCTGCCATTCAAAATACGGCGGATCCGCCTCTTTTGTCCAGTCGGAAATTTCGTTGGTTGCGGAAATGCCCGGTGTAGTAAAATAATAAGGATAAGTCAAAACCGTACTCCACGCGCCCGCCAGCCCCATATTGTCCACCGCTTTGACACGCAAATAATAGGTCCCGCCGCCGCTGGTTATCATCGGCGGCTCATAGCTGTTTTTGTGGAGGTCATTTTGATAAGCCGCCTCGCTGTTATCCTCGCCGTCCGGCTGGCTGCTCCAGCACACATAGTAGCCGTTAATGCCTGAGCCTCTGCCGTCTGACGCTTCTGCCCACGTAAACACACCGGCATAGGGATTGTTAGTTTCCCCAACCGTAATATTGGTCGCTGAAATTCCGGGCGGCAGGTTATCATACTGGTACATCAGGAGCGTCTGCCATTCACTGACATTCCCCGCATTGTCCACTGCCTGCACGCGCAAATAATGCGGGTCACCTGTTAGACAGGGCGGCGGATCATATTGCTTGTTCTCTTTGGATCTCTGGAGTGTTATCGTATTACCGCTGGGGTCGTCCCCCCAGTAAATATTATAACCCGCCACGCCGGAGCTAGCGCTTTCACCGATGCTGCCGTCCAGAGCTTCATCCCAACTGACCATCGCCGGATCGGGATTGGCGGTCCACAGAACACTCCTTTGTTCCACCACAAACAGCGGAGCCGAACCGTCGTACCAATATTTATACACCAGCGTCCAGTTGCCCGCATTCCCCGCTATGTCTATGGCGCGCACCCGCAGATAATATTTGCCGTCCTCGGCCAGCTCAGGAATGACAAAAGTATTGTTTTCCAGATAATCCGTCGAGACGCCGTTGGGATTTAGACCCCAGTAAACATGATAGCCGGCCACACCGGAGCCCCTGCCGTCCGGCGCCGTTTCCCAGGTGAACG
>BGZN01000022.1 GCA_003864455.1 Candidatus Termititenax aidoneus
AAAAAAGCCGCTGCAAGCCAGATCAGCATCTGTTTTTAAAACGGCGGCCAGCATTTTTTCATAATAATTCAATTCGATTAAATCGTCGCTGTCCAAAAAATGCAGATAGTTGCCCTGTGCGCGCGGCCGGTTACAGTCAAGTTGTTGTCGTAAACGAGCGCGCCTTCTTCCGGCGCGGTAACAATCAGCGCCAATTTAGCGTCAACATAAAGTTCGGTTTGATTATTCTGGCCGACTGTGCCGGCTCTATTGACCGCGGTCAGCGGGATCTTATACACTCCGCCGGAGATTAATCTCGGCGACTGCCATTCGGCAGTCCAGTCATCTTTTGCCGCGCCGGTAAGGTTTTGCAGCAGCTCAACTGTGCTGTTGTCCGGCATCACCGCTTTGATGCTGGAAATATTTTCACCGGTTCTGGCCGTGATCCGCGTGCTCTCGCCGGGCTTGATAGTACTCGGAGTAAGATTGACGCTGTAAAAATGCGGCACTGTAGTGTCGCTGAATACGGTCAGCTTGGTGGAAGTGTTGCTGCGCACGCCGTCCGCGCCGATAGCTACGGCGTAAACGTCATTACGCGCGTTGGGCAGCAGCGGAATATTGTAGGCAACCCACTCACCGCGCTCATTGGCTTGCGCTTCCACAACCCGGCGATTATTAACGAAAACTTCGATTCTCACATTGCGGTTGGCTTTGCCCTGCACCGAAATTTTATCCTTGGCAACATAGGTTATCGACTCAGCAGACAAAAACGCCGTTAAAACCAGCGCAACTGTCATTATTTTTAATAATTTTACGGCTTTCACAGCCTGATCTCCTCCGGACGATCCCTGCCATTATTATAATAGGAACGGCCGGACTGCTCAACAGGATTATTTGGCGCGGGAAGCGGAGACCGGGGCTTTTCTTCCTGCGGATTTTCGATAATCTCAATCTCTGTCGGCGCGGTCAGGAAAATGCGATGCGCGTCGCCGTAAGTCAGGGAAAAATAAAATTGATTTTCCAGCGGCGCGTCCTGATAGCGGTAGCCCACATCGAGCTGTAAAACGGCATAACGAAACCCGACGCCCAGCGTCATGTCTTTTTCCGCCAGACCGGAGCGCAAAGCTACCATATTGGCCAGCCAATACTCCAGGCCAATATTGCTGCGGCCGTATTTAGCGTTAAAAGTCCGGTCGAGAGACAGCGTCAAATTATTATTCAGCAGCGACAAAGCCAAACCAGCCGTGTACTCAGAGTCGTAATGCTCGGAGCTGGACTGCTCCGCCGTTGAATAACTGATGCCGCTTTGCAAAACATTGCGCGCGGCCAAGCCCAGAGAAACATGATCGCTGCAACGGTACACACCGCCGAAATCCAGCGCCGTGCCGCTGGAAGTCAAATCACCAAGCACGCGGCGGTGATTTTTCAGCAGCAGGCCAAGATAGAGATTTTCATAGGAACTATTCAACACGGAAAATTTAGAGCCAAAACCCAGCGAAGCTACTATATTGTTGTTCTCGATAGTGCCGCCTTTGAGCGGGTGGCCGTATTGGTCCAAGCCGTTGGTCTCGTAAATCGCGCCGGCATTTTCATAAATCAATGAGAAACCCAGCAGCAGACGATTGTCGTAAAACGGCAGCACGCCGTTGAGCAGAGAATAATTGGTTACGCCCAAAATGCGCGTGTTTGTACCGCTAAATTCAAAAGAGTTGGCCATGGCCATAGAAGCCGGATTGAGCAGCAGCGCGCCGGAATCATCAGCCAGAGCCACACCCGCGCGTCCCATGCCCCAAAAGCGCGCGGAAAAACCGACTCTGGTAAAATCCACCGGCGAGCCGTCGCCGGTAATTTCAAAAGCAGCCGCGGCAAAAGCGCTCAAAAGCAATAATATAAACAGCCAGTGTTTCAAAATCTGCTCCTTAACGTTTGATCACGGCCATCGTGCCTTTAACCGAAGTCTGGCCGCTGTCGCCGTCGATAACGATCAAATAAATGTACACGCCGTTGGAAAGGATTCGGTCAAAACGATCCAAGCCGTCCCATGGCACAGCATTGTAGCCGACGCGCGTGCCTTCCTGCCCCGGGCCGTTGACTGTAATCAGATGCAGCATTTCGCCAAGCTGGTTGTAAACCATGATCCGCGCTTTCTGGGCATTGTCCTTGAGATAATAAGTGAACAAAACATCGCCTTCCTCAGGATTGTAGGGGTTGGGATACGCGGTGATGAATTTAGCTTTATCCAGACCGCCGCTTGTGCCATTGGCGGCATCGCTGACCTGCAGGCCTTTGACCAGGAAAGCGTTGCGCGTTACGGCCAAACTGTCGAGTATTTCCAATTTATTGCCGGCCAGCAGAGCTTCGAGATCAACATTCAACGCATTGCCGGCGTTGTCCACCGCGTACAGCGCCACATCGTAAACGCTGTTTTTCGCCAGCGAAACCCGGAAAGCCAGTTTCTCCGCCTTTGGCGCAAAACTCTCGTCTTTAAATTTAGTTACGGCATCGGCTGTCGTGCTGGAAATAAATACCGAGCGCAAAATAGTGTTCGCTCCGGCCGCGCTCAGATTTTCGCTGGAAACCCGATTGAAATTCGGCGACGCGGTAAATCCGCTGCCTTTGCGGTCTGTATACGCATTATTCGCGCTGTCATAAACCCGATCTATCACGAAAAATTCAAATACTTGTTCCGACGAGATCAGCGCGCCAGGATAATATTTCGAACGCGTTAATATATTGTAACTGACCTGCGGCGCGGAAATATCATACATCACCAACTGCTGATATTCGACCGCGCCGTTGGCTGAAACAAAATTGAGCAAATAAATTATTTCCGCGCTGCCGGCATTATTGTAGGTAACAATAAAATTGCCATTGCCGTCCGGCAGCAGAGGAGTAGGCCACGGGGTAAACACCGGATTGTCCACGCCAGCCGTCGCCACTTGAACAGTATACGCGCTCAAATCCACCGAAGCCGTAACCAGCACATAATTCCGGCTGGTGGCGAACACTCCGCCGTTATTGGGCAGCACGATCACGCCGTCCGGCGGCAGCGGCTCGGTAAGCACATCCGATGTGCTCCGCACGGACAGCGTCGGCGAATCAATCCAGTTGCCAATGCGGTCGACAGAGCGCAGCCTGACCTCGTGCGTCTGGCCGTCCCACTGCCATTCGTAATTCCAAGAAACATTATCCGCAGCCAAACTGCCGCTGGGCGTGGGCGTCAAAGCCGACTCAGTAACTCCGTCCACGATAAAGTAAGCCGCGGAAACCCAAGCGCCTTCTGTGTAAGTCTGCGCCAGCACATTGAACGGAGTCCGCGTGAGGAAAATGCCGTTGGCCAGATTTAAAAAATTAGCGGTCGGGCCGTAAATATCCTTGATATAGGTCGCGACCGGCTGCGGCGAAACCTCCGCCTGCAGGCCGCGCGCCGACAAAACATTCATGGACACTGTGAAAATATGTCCGTGATCCTGATCAGGCGTCGGCACTTGCCAGAGATATTCCCAAGCGGCGGTCGGCGCATTCGGCGCATATTGATTTGTAATATTTGCGGTTACCCAGCCCGCGCCAAAGTCCAGCCAGACCCGCGCGACCTCGCCGCCGTCTTTGACCGTCGCTGTGCCGGTAACCAGTATGGCATTATTGACATAAGAGCCGGACACCGGAGAAGTAATTTCACCGGACGGCAGCATGGCCGGGTCATAAATCAAATTCACTGTAACCCAGTCGGACGCATTGGGCGACGGATAGGCGTTGTCCAGCGCGCGGAAAGCGACAACAGCGTCGGCGGAAACATCGATCAGCCAGCTAAAATCACCGGTGGAAAAAGCCGCCACGATCGAATCATTCATGCTGACTTGCACTGAGGACAAACCGGAATGCGTGACAGGATAATTGCCGTCAAAATAATTACCGGTAATATTCAGCGTGCCGGCCGCATGATATGCCGGCGTAACAATATTGAGCGCGGTCAAATTAGGAGAGATGCCGTCCACCAAATAAGTGAAATCACTCGTGGCAATTTTGTTGTCAGGAGAAGTCGCCGCCAATAATTCCAGAGCCAGTCCCGGGTTGGCCGAGCCAACCAGAGCAGTAATGTCAAAAGTTACCTGCCACGACCAGCCGACCGAACTGCTTGGGATAAGCGGCGCCAGTCCAGACACCGAATTAAATGTCGCTAACAAATTGTCAGTCAGAGTCATCGACGACTCAACTGTGCCGTTGAAAGTTACTTCATAAGCCGGATTGAGCCAGGTAAAATTCGGCGGCCGGGACACTTCGATAATCGCCGCTGCATCGGTCTTGAGCACCCGCACAAAGGCTGTGTCGGAACGATTGCCGGCGGCGTCATAAGTCCAGACCGAAATATTGAACGTCGTACCGGCCGGCGCAGCATCGTCTATAAACAAGCCGCCGTAACTCCAATTGCCGGCGGCATCAACCGACACGGACACCTCGAGATCGGAGGTAACATCAGCGGTTACGAGTATTTCTACTTGGTCGACCCAGGTTACTGTGTCATTATCCGTCGCCGTGCCGCTGATCGTCACTGTGCCGGCCATGACATGCCGCGGATCCGGCCACGGCGTGAGCAACGCAATATTTGGCGTCGTGTTATCCACTGTTGCCAATACTGTCGGAGCGGCCGTAATCAGGCTGCCGTTTTTAGAAATCACCACCAGCAATTCCACAGCTTTGGCCGACACACCGCTGGTTGAATAATACGGATTATTCGTGGCCAACGTATCCCACAGCGCGCCGGACAAACCGGCCGCGGTATACGGCACATTTTGCGAGACCGGCCACAAACCGCCGTTGGCGCTGACGTAGAAATCCAGCGCGGACACATTGCGCGTTGAAACCAACTGCGCTTCTACGCCAACCTGCCCGCTGACTAAAGCTGACATACTGACTAAAGCTGACATAGTCGGCGACAGCCAAATAATCTCGTCGCTGTCGAGAAAAATATCGTCGCTGTAAATATTGCTGGTATTGCCGGCCTCGTCTTTAAACCGCACATAAATATTTTTGCTGCCCACACCGGCGGACAGATTAATTGAGAATGTCGGCTGATACGGCAGCCAGACATTCACCGTAATCGCCGGATCGGGCGAAGCGTTGGCTGACACATCAGAAGACGGCGCTACGATCATGAACTTCATGTCCGCTGAAACCGAGCGGTCGTCCCACACTTCCAGAGCGATTTCCACCAGCGGATTGCTCGTGGCAATCTCGCCGTTATTGATCGTCACGCTGCCGGTCGGCGTTATCGAGTCCACGTAAAACACCGCAAAATTCGGACTGGCGCTGACCAGATTGCCGGCGCGGTCGCGGGCGCTGTCCGGCGTATCCAGCAGATTGATCGTGATCTGTCCGCCCACCGCCGTTAAATCCAAAGCAAAAGTATAAATATTGTTGTTGGTAGGTCCGCTGTTGCTCCAGCCGCGGTAAGCAGAAATAGACACTGTGCCAAAATCCGCCGTTATGGATAAATTCGGCGTAGTGGCAGTGTTCATCGTTTCAGAAAACTCCAAGATCAACTCAAAATCACTGGCCGCCGGCGCAGTAGTAAAATGATTGACCGAGATCAAGTTTGGTGAAATTGTATCTAAAATAATCGTGTCCACCGCATCAATCGTATTTCCAGCACGGTCGTAATAAGTAACCGTAACCGTTTTCTCGCCGTCAACCGCGCCAAAAGTCCAGCTATACTGCGGCTGCACGCCTATTATGCCGCTGGGCGGGTTGCCGTCTGCGTCTTCTATATTCATAGACACCGCATCTAGCGAATAGCCGAGCGTCAAAGTTACAACATTGCTGCTCGCGTATTCCGCGCCGGAGTTTATAGTCACAGAGCCGGTCGGCGGTTCATCGTCAAAGAAAATATCGTCGCTGTAAACATCGCTGGTGTTGCCGGCCTCGTCTTTAAACCGCACATAAATATTTTTGCTGCCCACACCGGCGGACAGATTAATTGAGAATGTCGGCTGATACGGCAGCCAGGTATTTACCGCCAGCCCAGGATTGCTCGACACATCGGACGCCGGACTTTCAGGCGACACCAAGATCATAAATTCCATATCCGTTGAAACAGAGCGGTCGTCCCACACTTCCAGAGCGATTTTTGCCTGCGGATTGTTTGTGATAGTTTCGCCGTTATTGATAGTCACGCCGCCGTTCGGCGTTATCGAATCCACGTAAAACACCGCAAAATTCGGACTGGCGCTGACTAGATTGCCGGCGCGGTCGCGGGCGCTGTCCGGCGTATCCAGCAGATTGATCGTGATCTGTCCGCCCACCGCCGTCAAATCCAGAGCAAAAGTATAAATATTGTTGTTGGTAGAGCCGCTGCCGCTCCAGCCGCGGTAAGCAGAAATAGACACTGTGCCAAAATCTGCCGTTATGGATAAATTCGGCGTAGTGGTAGTATCCATCATTTCAGAAAATTCCAAGACCAGCTCAAAATCATTGACCACCGGCGCGAGTACAAAACGATTGACCGAGATCAAGTTTGGCGAAACTGTGTCTAAAATAATCGTGTCCACCGCATCAATCGTATTTCCGGCGCGGTCATAATAAGTAACTGTTACTGTTTTCTCGCCGTTCACCGCGCCAAAAGTCCAGCTATACTGCGGCTGCACGCCTATTATACCGCTGGGCAGATTGCCGTCCGTGCCTCTTATATTCATAGACACCACATCCGGCGAATAAGCAAATTTCAAAGTTACAGCATTGCTGCTCGTGTATTCCGCGCCGGAGTTGATAGTTACAGCGCCGGTCGGCGGTTCATCGTCAAAGAAAATATCGTCGCTGTAAACATCGCTGGTGTTGCCGGCCTCGTCTCTAAATCGCACATAAATATTTTTGCTGCCCACACCGGCGGACAAATTAAGAGAAAAATTTGGCTGATACGGCAGCCAGGTATTTACCGCCAGGCCAGGATTGCTCGACACATCGGACGCCGGACTATTAGGCAATGCCAAGATCATAAACTCCATGTTCGGCGAAGTGGAGCGGTCGTCCCACACTTCCAGAGCGATTTTTGCCTGCGGATTGTTTGTGATAGTTTCGCCGTTATTGATCGTCACGCCGCCGGTCGGCTTTATCGAGTCCACATAAAACACCGCAAAATTCGGACTGGCGTTGACCAGATTGCCGGCGCGGTCGCGGGCGCTGCTTGGCGTATTTAACAGATTGACTGTGATCCGTCCGCCCACCGCCGTCAAATCCAGAGCAAAAGTATAAATATTGTTGTTGGTAGAGCCGCTGCTGCTCCAGCCGCGGTAACCGGAAATAGACACCGCGCCGAAATTCGCCGCTATGGATAAACTCGGCACAGTAGCTGTGTCCATCGTTTCAGAAAACTCCAAGACCAGCTCAAAATCATTGACCACCGGCGCGAGGACAAAACGATTGACCGAGATCAAGTTTGGTGAAATTGTATCTAAAATAATCGTGTCCACCGCATCAACTATATTTCCGGCGCGGTCGTAATAAGTAACTGTTACTGTTTTCTCGCCGTTCGCCGCGCCAAAAGTCCAGTTATACTGCGGCTGCACACCTATTATGCCGCTGGGCGGGTTGCCGTCCGTGCCTCTTATATTCATAGACACCACATCCGGCGAATAAGCAAATTTCAAAGTTACAGCATTGCTGCTCGCGTATTCCGCGCCGGAGTTTATAGTCACAGAGCCGGTCGGCGGCACATTGTCAAAAGGATAAATCCAAACTGTCTGCCAGTTGCTCGTATTGCCAGCCGCGTCCACAGTCTGTACACGGAAATTGAATGTCGTTACCGAGACGCCGGAAATGCTTGGGTTGTACACGTTGACCGCCGCCGGCACTGACGTGATTACTGTCGTGCCGCTAGCGTCGTCGCCCCAATATATATTGTAAGCGCTTACACCGGACGCCACGCCTCCGACCACAGAGTCATTGGCCGGTGTCCAGCTAAATACCGGAGCAGGATTGTTGGAGACCGGCAAAGAGCCTTGAAAATTGACCACCCCTGGGGCTGTGCGGTCTAGTTTAATACTGTCCGCCGCCTTAAAAGTATTGCCGACTGAATCATAATAAGTAACTGTTACAGTTTTTTCGCCATCGGCGGCGCTGAATGTCCACGGATAACTAGCTTGCACCGGCAGCAGACTAGCCGGCGTGCTGCCTGTGCCTTCTATACTCATAGACACCGCATCTGACGAATAGCCAAGCGTCAAAGCCACAACATTGCTGTTCGTATATTCCGCGCCGGAGTTGATAGTTACTCTGCCAGTCGGCGGCACGTTGTCAAAAGGATAAATCCAAACTGTCTGCCAGTTGCTCGTATTGCCGACACGATCGACTGTCTGAATACGCAAATAATAAATTGTCTCCAGCGGCGGCGTGCTGGTAATAGCCGGCGCGCTATAAGACGGATTTGACACTGGAATCGCGACAAACGGCGACTCTCCATTATTCAGCGGTCCCCAATATATATTGTAGGTGGAAACACCGGACATCACCACGTTGAGCTGGTCACTCGCTGGCTGCCAATCAAAATTGGGCGCCGCTACATTGCTGGTCGGTTTTTTCCCTCCTGCCGCGACAGCCAGCGGCTTGGTCGTGTCGAGCTTGATTGAGTCTGTCGCCGTGGCGTATACAACATTGCCGAGCGAGTCGGTAAAACGGACTTCCACTATTTTTTCGCCGTCTCCAGCGGAGGCAATTGTATATGACAAAGGCGTGCTATACGGGACAGCGGAAGAATAAGTCCCTCCATTGTCTCTGAGCTGCACATATACCGCCGGCGGAGACAGCGGCGACACAGCCAGAGCAAGATTTACCACGCGGCTGCCGGTAAACTCAGCGCCATTATTGATCGTTACAGCGGCGGCCATAGCTTTAAAACTTTTAGTGATTGTCGCGCCGGACTGCCAAGCGCTGCTCAGAATATTGATGTGCTGCCAAGAATTGTCCGCCGGGCCGCTGGAAGTCAGCCTGCCGTCCACAATATAGACATCGCCCGCGGAAACATTATTGACAGTAACCCGGAAAACATTTGTCCTGGAAGCGCCGGCGCTTAAAGAATACGCCGTTATCGGCGACACTTGAAAATCATTATTCTCCGGCGAGCCGTCAATAGCTGTCTTAAAAAAATTCAACGCCGGCACGATATTGGAGACAGCCGCGCTCCCCGTGTTTTCCACTGTATAAGACACGGTCAAGACCGCGCCGGCAGCCGCGTATTCCTGCGACAAAGTTATCCCGCCGATTTTCAGCGTGGCCACATTGACCGGACTGTCGTTGAGTTTCTGGTAAACCGAGCTGTCGCCCTGTATATTGAAAGTCGCAAACACCGCGCCCGGCGCTGGATTACTCCAGGGCGTCGTATTGTCTTGCGGGCCGTTGACAAAAGCCAGCAGCGGCGCGCTAAACAGCGCGGCCAGTAAAATAACCCGTTCTAAGATTTTTTTCATCATGCACTTGCCCTCGCGCTAAGTTTTTCTAAAATTTCTTCGAGAGTAAATCTGCGCTGTTTAAACTCTTCGATCTGCCGCAGACGTTTGAGCGCTTTGTCTTTGGCGTATAAATTATATTTGCCAGGCGTGTAGCCATCGGCGGACAAAAGCCCCAACTTCGTATAAAAACGGATAGTGGAAACCAGCATGCCGGTCAGTTTTGCCAGTTCTCCGGCTTTCAGTAAACTTTCTTTGTTCTGTGAGGGCTTCATCAGCCTTACGCCTCTTTTCTCCCCCCTGCACTCAAAACCTAAAAGTACGACTTTTAACTTCTGAGGCTGCCAGTATAACAAACTCTTTTCCGCCAAGGCAAGCATTATTTCTAAACCTCAAACGCTTGAATTTCACATATAACCTGTTTTTGGCTTAGCTGCACCATTTTCTAAAGCCGCTCTACTGACTTTCCGCTTTCAACTTTACTTTAAGCTATAATATATCGTTAGTTTCTTGGATTTGTTGCAAAAATTTTATCAGGCGATTTCAGATAAAATAATTTTCAAAACTTTTACTTTTTCCCTATTCCTGTTATCATCTGCGCCATGGGCAGCAAGATCATTATTCAAAACGCTCAACTAGCCGTGCCAAATGATCCGGTCATACCGGTCATCATGGGCGACGGCATCGGGCCGGACGTGATGCAAGCCATGCGTTTGACGCTTGACGCGGCTGTCGCTCAAGCGTTTGGCGGACAGAAAAAAATCGAATGGCTGGAAGTCCTGGCCGGCGCAGCGGCTTTTGCCAAAACCCAGGAGTGGCTGCCGCGAGAAACTCTCGACGCGATCAAAGAACATATAGTAGCGATCAAAGGTCCGTTGACTACGCCGATCGGCGGCGGCATACGTTCGCTTAACGTTACGATTCGGCAGGAGTTGGATTTGTACGCTTGTGTGCGGCCGGTGCGTTATTTTGAAGGTGTGGTCTCGCCGGTCAAGCGGCCGCAGGACATCGACCTCATTATTTTCCGCGAAAACACAGAAGATGTGTACTCCGGCATAGAGTGGAAGGCCGGCACGCCGGAAGCCGACAAAGTGATTGAGTTTTTGCAAAAAGAATTACACGTCAATATCCGCGCCAATTCCGGCATCGGTATTAAGCCGATCTCCGCTTTTGGCACTAAGCGTCTGGTCAAAAAAGCCATCGCCTACGCTATTCAAAATCACAAGCCGTCCGTTACTTTGATGCACAAAGGCAATATCATGAAATTCACGGAAGGTTCTTTCAAAGAATGGGGTTATCAGGCCGCCCAAGAATATTTTCCGCAAGAGACTATCACCGAGCAAGAAGTCGCGGACAACGGCGGCAAAATTCCCGACGGGAAAATCGTCATCAAAGACCGGCTGGCCGACTCGCTGTTTCAGCAAGTGCTGCTGCGTCCGACGGAATATTCGGTCATCGCCACGCCAAATCTCAACGGCGATTATATTTCTGACGCCTGCGCCGCGCAGGTGGGAGGCTTGGGTCTCGCGCCCGGCGCTAACATCAGCGATCATGTGGCGGTATTTGAAGCGACGCACGGCACCGCGCCGAAATACGCGGACAAAAATATGGCCAACCCCGGCTCGGTCATTCTCTCCGGCGTGATGCTGCTGGATTATCTCGGCTGGCAGTCCGCTGGCCAGTTAATCACTGACGCGCTGGCCAAAACCATTCAGCAAAAAATCGTAACTTACGATTTGGAGCGCCAAATGTCCGGCGCGACCAAAGTCGGCACGCGCGAATTTGCGGAAGCGATAGTTAAAAATTTAGCGTGCTAAGGGCAATTTCCTAAAGCTTGTAAAATTTTCGCCAAAATCTGTTATACTATAGGCACTAAAAGGGGGGTAAAGTGCGCGTCAAAGAATTTCTCATTGCCAAAGCGCTGCATCTGATCGGTTTGGGATTTATTTCTGACTACGTTTTTGCTTTTCTCTCTATCGGCTATTCCTCCGGCGAACCGATACCCAAAGTGCTGATGGATTTCAATATTTTGAACATCGTGCGCGGACTTTTCACGCGCTTCGTCGTCTCCACCAATCTCGACTGGATCTGGCCGTATTGGATGGTCAAGCAGTTTTACGCGACTTCGGAAGGTTTTTCGGCGCGCGGCTTCAATCCGGCTTCGATCAACACCAACTATCGCAACTGGACCGGCATCGGCGATCTCGACTCCGAATACGAGGCTACTATTGATCCGCGCGGCTTGACCACACCGTACTTTAATAGTTGGTCGCTGGACACCTGGCTGCAGCTCGACAGCCAAGTTTATTCGCCAGCTCTGGAAAAAGTTTGCGCGCAAAAACTGCTGAACAATCTGCCGATCGTGGTGACGACCACGGCTTATGAGAAAAAAATCCAGTTGACCAGCACGGTTTTTGCCAAAGACCTCGGCGCGCTGCGGACTGTCGCTCTGCAAAAAACCGAAGTAAAAAATATCAGCAAAAAAACGCAGACCTTTTGTTTTAGCTGGGCTTTCCGCCCTTACAACAACGACGGCATTGCGCTGATCAACAAATTGGAATTCAAAAACAACGGCGATGTGTACATTAACAACCGGCTGGCCGCGGTTATTCTACAAATCCCCGGCGGCATCACGACGAGCACTTTGTCGCGCGGCGATGTGAAATTATTTTTTGACGAAGCCAAAAGCAACGGCAAGCTCGCGGATTTCCGCAAATCGCGCGTCGGCATGGCGACCGGCATCTGCGTCTATCACGTTACTTTGAAACCCGGCCAATCCACTGCTTTCGAAATCCGCATGCCTGTCGACCGCAAAATCGTCAAAAAATTAACCGATAAAAAATTTGCCGCGCAGTACAGTGAGCAAGTGCGCCTCGGCAGTTACGCCGCGCTGCTCAAAGAACATCTTGCCAATTGGCAGAAAAAAATGCAGACCGGCCTGGAAATTTCTGTGCCGGACGAAAAAATCCAAAGCTGCTTTGACGCAAATAAAGCGTTTATGCTGATGTTTTATGACAACACTTACATCACGCCCGGCCCGTCGACGTATCATGAGTTTTGGTTTCGCGATGCGACCTATCTGCTCAACGGCCTGGACAAACTGGGCTTTCATCAGGAAACCCGCAACGTGCTGAACACTTTTCAAAAACGCATTCTGGCCAGCGGGCTTTTTCATTCGCAGCAGGGCGAGTGGGATTCCAACGGGCAGGCAATCTGGACGCTTATGGAGCATTACCGTTTGACCAAAGACCAAGAATTTCTCAAAGAAAATTATCCGCTCATCAAGCGCGGCGCTAAATGGATTATCGGCAAAGCGCAGAGCAATCTCAATCTCAATCCGGGCTACCGCGGCATCATGCCGCCCGGACTTTCCGCCGAACATTTTGGCCTGAATGATTATTATTACTGGGACGATTTTTGGTCGCTGGCCGGCCTGCAGTCCGCGGCGCAGGCCTGCGCCGAACTGGGCAAAAAAGGTGATTCTTTCAGCAAAGGCTACGCCAAACTGGAGCAAGCGGTGGACACTTCGCTGTGCTACGCCGCGGCGCATCTCGGCCAGCCAATTATGCCGATCTCGCCCAGCCGCCGCATGGATTCCGCCGCAGTCGGCTGTTTGTCTGCGTATTATCCCTGCCGCATTTACGCCGCCGATGATCCGCGTCTGGTCAACACTGTGGATTTTTTGCAAAACAAATGTTTTATCCGCGGCGGATTTTTTCACGACGTCAATCATTCCGGCTACGGCACATATTTGACTATGCACATCGCACAATGCTACATCGGCCAGCGGTCAACGCGCGCGCTGGATATTTTGAACTGGCTGCTCAAAGTCGCCAGTCCGACTTGGTGCTGGCCGGAAGCGATACACCCGCGCACGCTGGGCGGCACTATCGGCGACGGACATCACGGCTGGGCGGCGGCGGATATTTGCCTGCTGATCCGCAACATGCTGTACCTGGAAGAGAACAACAATCTGCTGATCACGCCTGTCGTGCCGGCGCGCTGGTACAAAGGCCAAAAGATTGCTGTCAGCAAAGCGGCGACTTATTTCGGCCAGTTAAATTACACCATCGAGACCAGCTCAACCGGCGCCGCGCTCAAGCTGTCTCCGCATTACAAACAGCCGCCGCAGAATATCGAATGGAACGTGCCGGTCAAATATAAAAAAGTTTTGGTTGACGGTAAAATTTACAGCGGCGCCAGAATTATTGTGCCGGCGCACACGAAAAAAGTGCAGTTGTTTTATTAGGAAAACGGCTGTGCATAAAATTTCTGTAATTATACCTGTCTATAATTCCGGAGAGTATTTGGCAAAATGCCTAATGACAGCTTTGCATCAAACTTATCAGAATTTAGAGATCATTATTGTCGACGACGGCTCGACAGATAATTCAACGGAAATTTACACTCCTCTGGCCGCCAAATATTCGCAAATCAAAATTCTCCGGCAAAATAATCTTGGCGTAGCGGCGGCTAGAAACGCCGGATTGCGTGCGGCGCAGGGCAACTATCTGCATTTTTTGGACAGCGACGATTTAATCGAATTGAATTATTATGAAAAAATGCTGGCCGCCGTTTTAAAAACAGATGCTGATCTGGCTTGCAGCGGCTTTTTTTACGAAAAAGTCGGCTTATCTTGCGGCAGAGAAAAAGAACTGAACGGAAAAATTTTAACAACTGTTGCCGACAAAATGGATTTATATTTCAACAAACGCGGCGGCTTTTGCTGGAGATACCTTTACTCTCTCGACTTACTAATAAAACATAATCTAACTTTTGCTGAAGATATGCCTTGCGCGGAAGACACGCCGTTTACTATTCAAGCCGTTTATTTTGCCAATAAAATCGTCTTAGTGCCGGAAGCGACTTATTTTTATAAGCACAATCCGCTTTCTCTTTCACACAGCAGCAGAACTCCTGAAGAAAAAATGCTTATTCAAAATAAAGAGTTTTCACGTATTTTAAAATTCGCGTCAGAACATAATATTCAGTAATTATCCGCCGTTAACATTGACCAGTCTAACCGGCTGTCCGGCGTCAGCGTCGCCCCAGCCAGCGCGGATATGAATGACATAGTTGTTGTTCATTTCCAGTTTAGTTACATGCAAAGAGCCAAGTGTGCCGTCCAGTTCATAATTCATAAGCGGATTAGGATACAGCTCGTCGCAGTCGATCATGCTCAAAGCGGTGTTGCCGCTGCGGTATTTAAAGCGCAGCGTGGTGTTTGGCGGCACCAAAAATCTGCGTATCCGCGCGTTGTTATTGAAAGCTCCGTTGCGGCTATTGTCCGTCCAGCCGCTGAGCTGCGCCGCAAAAACTTTATCATCCTCATCGGTTACCGTAATCCGGCCAAAAGCATGCGCCCGGCGGCCTGGCGTATTGTCATACAAAGCCTCGGCAATCGTCAGCGTATAGTAAGCCTGCTCGGTCAAAGCCAGGCCGTATTGCTCGTTTAAATTTTCGATAAGCGCCAGCGTAAATTCAATATTTTCACTTGCTTCCTGCGCAATATAAGATTCCGTTACCAAAACATATTCAATCGTAGTTATAGCTTTCGTAACTATAGAATCGGCGAGCGCCAATTCTGACTCAGTCGGACTTTCAGACTCTGCTTCCGCTAAAGACTCTCCTTCTCCGTCCGCTTTAGCATATTCTGTATTTTCCTCATCTTCTTCATCAACTTCTACATATTCATATTCAACGCCTTCAATTTCTTCTTCATCTTCGCCGACATCCACATATTCATACTCGACTTCTTCATCTTCTTCGGCCTCGGCAAATTCTTCTTCATCATCGACATTCCAACCGCTGTCGTCCTCGGCATAATCTTCATCTGCGGCGTAGTCCTCTATGTCTTCATCTATGGCGAGAGCAACATCCAGGCTCTCTTCTCCGGTCTCTTCCGCCGAAGCTGTCGCGCTCAAATCAGACTGGGCTGTATTTTCAGTTACAACCGTGGTATTTTCAGTTACGATCACCGTAACTCTTCTTCTTTCATATTTGGCAGCCACGCGTTCCACATCCACTATACCGCGGCTAGCCTTGATCAACATAGTCTGATTGCTGTTCAGTTCAAAATCTTGAGTTTGACGCCCCAACGCCCCTTCGTACAAAAGGCTTAGCTGCCTGTCCGCCGGAAGAATATAAGAATAAATCCGCACATTGCCGCTCGCGCCGCCTTCTTGAGAATCATCTCTGCCGACAGCATCGTAAATATCCGGCTGATATTCCACACCATTGCTGTCCTGCACGATCAATGTGCCAAAGACAATCTGCGGCGCGGCAGATTCAGAAACAGCGGCGGATTCCGAGACGTCAGCTTGAGCAAGCGTGAGCGGATCAGGCGTAACCGCGGCGTCAAAAGCCGACTCGGAAACAGCGGCAGATTCCGAAACGACAGTCTGAGCAAGTGTAACCGGAGCGAGAGTAACTGCGGCGCTAAAAACCGACTCGGAAACAGCGGCGGACTTCGAAACATCAGCCTGAGCAAGCGTGAGCGGATCGGGAGTAACCGCGGCATCAAAAGCCGACTCGGAAACAACGGCAGATTCCGAAACATCAGCGGATTCCGACACATCAGCTTGGGCAAGCGTGAGCGGATCGGCAATCTCGTCTTCAAAAACCGACTCATCAATAGCAATGGATTCCGAAACAGTAGTTTGAGCAAGTTGAACAAGTTTAGTAAACTCGGCAATATCCGCCGTGTCAAAAACTGACTCCGCTATGATCAAGGTGTAATGCGATGGCTGCGGGTCGACATAAGGCGCGGCAATACCGCCGCTAACTTCCGGCTGTTTTACAGTCTTGCTGCCCAAAGCCAAACCGCTGCTGGCCAGCATTAAAAATATGCTCACAATCAAGTAGATTTTTTTCATGGGAAAGTATTACCCAGAAATTGGGAAAATATACCTGTCGTTGATTACCGGATTTATACCCGCTCCAGAACGCATCATTATAATTTCCCCCATGCCATTCATTTTTGGGGTTTGTCATGGCGTCTAGAGTTGCTTTACAACTGAATTCTGTTTCGCTAAATGGCCCGCAAATATTTGCTTCGATTATTTTTCCATCTCCGTCCGTTATTGCCGTGACGCTCCCCAAAGCGTCCGTGTGATAATACCGTAATTGCTCTGTATTCCTGCCAGTCGCGCGGACGGTTCGACTCCGCTCACCGTCCGGTACTATCGCCACAGACGCCACTTTCCTGCCCCCGGCCATGATATACAGTCCCGTCGTGTTGCCCTTGTCGTCCGTATCCAGCAATACTTCCGTCCCCGCTCCGTACCAGTAGTATTGGTCGCTTCGGACACTTCGCGGCGGTCCCTGAGCGTAGTCGAAGGGCGCCGCGAATAATGCAAACGGATCTGGCCGCTTGTCTATTCTGTACTGCACGCTCCTCGTCCGCATACCCCTGCTGTCATACTCGTACTCCGCCCGTGTCTGGCTGTTGTGTTTTATTGAGCGCAGTCTGTCCTGTATATCAAACTCATAATCCGTTGTCTCCGCTATCCCATTCGGGTCGCGTCTCTCTTTGCTGGTCAAGTTTCCCCTGTCGTCATATCTGTACAGCGTCTTGGCATTTGAGTTTGTATACCTCTGTATCAGTCTGTCATATTGCTCATAGGCATAATATTCTTCGCCGTGGTCATTGCTGAAATACGTCCTGTTCCCGTTATCGTCATATCTGTATATATAGGGTTTTCTGTTCAGGTCGCTGTACTCCACTCCCGTGAGCTGATACTGCGTGTCGTACTTATACCTCGCGCTCTGCATTTTCATGTCCTCTACGCTCCACTGCGTCTCCGCCCTGTTCCCCAGTTCATCATACCGGTATTCCTGTTTGAATATATTCTGCCCTTCCCTTGTCCGCGCCTCTATACTGTTTATCCGGTCATGACCGTCATATCCGTATTTGGTTATCGTTCCATTCAGTAATTGTGTTAATCAATCGGATAATCCCAAATAATTTTGGAAACCACACCTCTATCAAAATAAAAACTCACACTATCATATCTATTATCAAATAAAGTATATACATCAGAAGTAATAGTTACTCCTAAAACTTCTTCCAATTCCTCTTTTGAAGAACCTATATTGATTAAGCTGTCCTTATTTGTCTTTCTTTTTAAAACAATAGTTTCTATATAATTGTTGTAAAAAGTAATATCTATGTCTTTATAGACCAATACACGCCTATTATCTTTAAAATTATTCATTGGCATATACTTATTTTCAAATTCAATTTTTCTCTCTCTAAGCGGTGTACCATAAATTTGAACAATGTCATTTGCGTTCATGTATAGTATGTCTAATCCTATGGGATATTTAAACCATTCAGAATATTCATCACCAATAACCAATTTTTCTTGTTTCGTTAGAGCAATAGGTTTTTTACAACTAGATACAACTACGGCCACGACTATGGTAAAAAGAAGCAAAAATACTGAATAAACAAAACTTTTCATTTTTATGGATATAACCCTCTTACAGTTTCCGGATTAATATGGGCTCCATTTACTCTAAACTCAAAATGAAGATGCAATCCTGTAGCTCTCCCTGTCGTTCCCATAATTCCCAGAATATCTCCTTTTCTGACAACATCACCTATTTTCAAATGCGAAGCACTACCATCCGCTAAATGGGCATAAAAACTTGAATTTCCTCCGCCTAAAGAAACTTCTACGCAATTTCCGTAACCAATTTGTTCACCAACAAAAACAACTTTTCCTCCATAGGCTGCATTTACAGGCGGTCCTGATACACTTTTCCATTCTTCAGGTATTGTTATATCAACTCCGCTATGTTCATACTTCTGTCCCTTAGAGTTTATTCTTGGCTCTCCATATTCCGAAGTAATCCGTCCTTGATCAACTGGTTTACCGGGTTCTACATTTGTCATATCTCCAGTCTTTGCCGAATCTCCGTTTACACTGGCATTTTGATTCAAATCCCCCTGCGTCTGACTCCCCACCCCGTCCGCCGTTTTCGCCACAGACTCAAAAGCATTTATCACGCTCACTGCCGTAGTTATCACAACATACGCCTGATACGCATTCCGCAAAAACTGCGCCCCTCTCCTATCCCCGTTCTTCTCCATCTCACCGGCTATCGCATTCACCGCAAAACTTACAGCGTAATTCACTATAGCCGCGTCCAGCATCCCCCCGATTATCCCGCCTACCGCAGACCCTATCGGCCCAAAGATACTTCCCGCAAAACTTAATATCTCCGCAAACAATTCCCCCGTCGGATCTATATATATCAGCGGATTATTTCTGCAATAAATATATCTGTTTATAGATAACGGATCATTCGGATTCGCCGCTGCCGGGTCTTCGGAGATAAACCGCCCAATTTCTGGGTCATACCATCTAGCGTTGCACCCTTGGCCGGTTGCCTGCGGGTACTTCCTCCTGCGGAGTGGCGCGCGTATAGAAATCCGCGCTCGGTCGTAGTAAATCAGTCCCCCGAACTCATCCTGCTCCTGCCCCGTATACGTATACCTGTTATCAGAACTGTACAGGAACGGGTCTACCAGCAGCTCCGCTCTCTTTTCCGGATTCACTTTATGCAACGTCGCCTTGTAGCTGAACTCCGTCTCGCCAAATGGCCCGTATATATTGGCCTCTATTACTTTGCCGTCATTATCCATAATAGCAGTTACGCTCCCTAATCCATCCGTATGGCAATAGTTAATTAATAACAAATATAATTATTTTGCTCTTCATTAATCAAATGTATATGTTATAATGTCGTCTTTTTTTACACCCGGCAATCTAATAGATGTTTCTACTACATATTGTTTGGGCACTAAGGTATCTATATTTGTTTCTAAATAATATGTGGTCCTTACCCTATACTTATGCATCCAAAAATTAATATAAGAAATATTGTATTTTTCACGTAATATTTTATACAAAGTATTTGCCGGAATATATTGTATATTCTTTAATACAGTTGTTCTGTTCTTTTTATTAACACTTTGTATGAAAAACTGATTGATACCAGAAATAGCATTGGCTGAAATAGATGGCATTACATACATAAAATTTTCAATAGTATAATAATAATATTCCCTTAATGTTCTATTAAACCAAAACTGCAGCAAATATTCCCATTCCTTTTGTAAATTTAACAACAACTTTGATTCATAATCACTTGCGTCAATTTCTGTTTTCAGTTCATTCAATAAATCATTAGAATACTTAGCCTTTATATTATTTCTATTAATCTGATTCAACACATTCTGTTTATAATCAGAATAATTTAATAATTTTATGATTTCTCCTTTATCGTTTAAGCAAAAGTCAAGATAATTAGAATCTATATCCAACAGCAGATTGATTTTGTCATTAATTTGAGGTGAGATTTTTTTATGTTTTACTTGGATATCATTAAACATAACTTTATATATATTGTTTTCTTTAGAAATATTGAATGTGGCCATCGTATCAAATGAATATACTCTATTTAAATTGTTTGCTTTTGTTTGTAATTCGTAATTAATCTTAACTTTTCCAACAAGTTTGTCTGGCCAATTAAACTTTAGAGTGTGTGCCTCTTCTGGATATAGCATCTCGCATAAAAATACGCAAAAAAAACATAAATATTTTATTTTATTCTGTATCATACAATTACAGCTGTTTCATCTTTTTGTTTCTTTTGCTGTTTATTTTTTTGATATATTTTATATATATCATATCCTCTTTCTATTATCTCTATAGCCCGCTCTATTCTGTCTTGGTTTTTTGATGTCGGTATTCTGCTTTTATATGGGGCAATCAATAACATTGTTCCATCTATAAGATTTTTTGGTGAGTTTTCTATTGCATCATATCCTTTCTGACGAGCTTGTTCAGGAGACATCCCTGGCGTAACCTTACTACTCTCATAAAAAGGGTCTACCGAATTTTTATATTCATCAACTAAAGCACCCATTGCTAGTGAATTTTCTTCTATAGGACTAACTGGCTCCACCGTCGTCATATCCGGCGTCAAATCTCCAAGATCAAGATTATAATCAAGTCCTCTACTAATATTTATCCGCCCATCCAGCGACGCGTAATGCGCCCCGAACGAGGCCACCGCCCCACACGCAGACGCATATACACTTGCCGATGCCGTCCCATACGTCCCATGTTTATCTACCTGTACCCCAGTTTTCGCTGTGTATCCTATGCTCGCCACGCCTATGTTGATTTCCGAACTCAAATCCAACCCTACAAATCCATACATGGACATATCCGAAAAGTTCACGCCTATCGTCATAAATGGTATCGATACGCTCATCCCCTGATCCCCTATCGAAAATCCAAAACCGAATATTTTGGCCCCGATAGACCACATGCCTGTCGGGTCTACATATATTAATGGATTATTCAAACAGTATATGTATCGATTTATTGTCAATGGATTCATCGGCACGGCCGCCGCATGGTCTTCACTTATGAATCTCCCTACTTCCGCGTCATACCACCGTGCATTGTAGTAAATCAGTCCCCCGAACTCATCCTGCTCCTGCCCCGTATACGTATACCTGTTGTCAGAACTGTACAGGAACGGGTCTACCAGCAGCTCCGCTCTCTTTTCCGGATTCACTTTATGCAACGTCGCTTTGTAGCTAAATTCTGTCTCTCCAAAAGGCCCATAAATATTCGCTTCGATTATTTTTCCATCTCCGTCCGTTATCGCCGTTACGCTCCCCAAAGCGTCCGTGTGATAATACCGTAATTGCTCTGTATTCCTGCCAGTCGCGCGGACGGTTCGACTCCGCTCACCGTCCGGTACTATCGCCACAGACGCCACTTTCCTGCCTCCGGCCATGATATACAGCCCCGTCGTATTTCCCTTGTCGTCCGTATCCAGCAATACTTCCGTCCCTGCTCCGTACCAGTAGTATTGGTCGCTTCGGACACTTCGCCAGCGTATCCGCAGGATACTCCGCTCAGTGTCCGAAGCCGCGAATAATGCAAACGGATCTGGCCGCTTGTCTATCCTGTGCTGCACGCTCCTCGTCCTCATACCCCTGCTGTCATACTCGTACTCCGCCCGTGTCTGGCTGTTGTGTTTTATTGAGCGCAGTCTGTCCTGTATATCAAAATCATAGTCCGTTGTCTCCGTTATCCCGTTGGGATTATGTATCTCTTTTTGTGTTAAGTTTCCCCTGCTGTCGTACCTGTACAGCGTCTTGGCATTTGAGTTTGTATACCTCTGTATCAGTCTGTCATATTGCTCATAGGCGTAATACTCCGCCCCGTGGTCATTGCTGAAATACGTCCTGTTCCCGTTATCATCATATCTGTATATATAGGGTTTTCTGTTCAGGTCGCTGTACTCCACTCCCGTGAGCTGATACTGCGTGTCGTACTTATACCTCGCGCTCTGCATTTTCATGTCCTCTACGCTCCACTGCGTCTCCGCCCTGTTCCCCAGTTCATCATACCGGTATTCCTGTTTGAATATATTCTGCCCTTCTCTTGTCCGCGCCTCTATACTGTTTATCCGGTCATGGCTGTCATATCCGTACTGCGTTATTGCGCCATTCCCGTATACCTGTCTCTCCAGTCTCTCGTGTATGTCCTGCGTGTATTCGTATTTCGTTATTTTCAATATGAAATTTACTACTCAAAATGTATGCCGTTAAACTCTAAGAGCAAATAAATCCCTATTGCAGCTATGGCTATAGTAGTCATTTTTATGTTTTCCATCACACTTCTCTCCGGCACAACCGCCTCTTTCGTTTTTTCTGAAAACATTTCTGTATATAAATCTTGAACTGTATCTTTATTGGTTTTGAGAATATTAGTAAATGCTCCAATAGGTGTCTCTATATTATGTTTAAACAATTTCTTTTTTCTAATACTCTCATGGTCAGGAATTAACACCACTGTATCACCATCCATCAAATATTCCTTTATTGGCAATCTATACAAATATAATTCTTCTTCCGGCCTATATTTTCTATTAGAAGTTACGGTGTAATTATAACTGTAATTATATTTAACAAAATAGATAATATTTCTCATGCTGTGATTATTTGAAACCATATTTAAAGGAATAGAATAATCTCGCACCAAAACACCATCATTAGCTAAATCATAGCTAAGTCCGCGAGCAGCATTAGAAGAAACAAAATCATCTGCAACACCAGTAAACCCGCCCTGCTCATCTATCAAATAAATACCGCTATTAAAATTCAATTTGTATTCATTAGAGACATCATTCGGAATGACAGCATAAAGCTTGCTTGTCGTATACAACAAATCTGGTTGTTCCTGTTTGCTTTTCGACTCGGTATTATATAATTTAAAATTAGAATATCCCGCTTCCTCAAAATTATTTGAAACAAGATCGTTCTGCTTACAGGTTATTACGGAAACATTTAATTTGTTACTATTATCCAAAGATAGTTTAACATAACTTTCATATACATCCATGCATCCTGTAAGCAAAAACAATAAAGATAATAGAAAACAGATTATTAATTTTAAATTTCTAGTCATAGCCTTGACAGATCCTCAACAGCTTTTACATAGTGACTATAATGTATGTTACCAAACAAACTGGTTGAAATTATTAAAGGATTAGCCTGCTCCAAACCAGAATTCACAGCATCATGCCTATTTATTGAACTACCATTAATTAAATTACCCGTTAAATAATTAAATGCTCCTTTTGAAAATAAATTCATATCAACAAGTTCGGTTTTTGCTATACTAACATCTATATATTTTCCACCCCATATTTGTGTAGCACTAACCAAATAAAGCTTATAAATATCTCTGGTTTGTCCTGTGTACATATCATAAGCATTACCAACAGTAATATTATAAAAATTTCTAAAGTAATCATTTGTAAATGGATTTACACTTCCTGCCAATTTTGTAAAGAACTGGCTTGTTCCTCCTTTTCCTCCCTTTCCAGATATTAAAGCACTACTGTACTTTACAGCATCTTCACTGCATTTTGCTATGCCATCTTCATAAGTCTTGCCTAGATATGTTCCGCTGACTTTTTCAGCCCCAACAATATCAGAAGCCTGTTTTGCCCAGTCTAAAAAACCATTAGACTCAATAGCTGTTATTTTACTTAATGCAGCCGCTACTCCCTGACAAAAATTCACCGCACCAATTATCGCACTCCCCGCTGTCGCTCCCTGCCCAAATCCATGCCAAAAAGCATCATTATAATTTCCACCGTGCCATTGATTTTTCGGATTTGTCATAGCGTCTATTGTGTTTCCTACTCCAGCCACAACCGCGCATATTAATATGAACACAAAATCATCTATACCAAATATCTCCCCCGTCGGGTCTGTGTAAATAAGCGGATTATTCCGGCAATATATATACCTGTTTATAGATAACGGGTCATTCGGATTCGCCGCTGCCGGGTCTTCGGAGATAAACCGCCCCACTTCCGCGTCATACCATCTAGCATTGTAGTAAATCAGTCCCCCGAACTCATCCTGTTCCTGCCCCGTATACGTATACCTGTTATCGCTGGAGTACAGGAACGGGTCTACCAGCAGCTCCGCTCTCTTTTCGGGATTCACTTTATGCAACGTCGCTTTGTAACTAAACTCCGTCTCCCCAAACGGCCCGTAAATATTCGCTTCGATTATTTTTCCATCTCCGTCCGTTATTGCCGTGACGCTCCCCAAAGCGTCCGTGTGATAATACCGTAATTGCTCTGTATTCCTGCCAGTCGCGCGGACGGTTCGACTCCGCTCACCGTCCG
>BGZN01000023.1 GCA_003864455.1 Candidatus Termititenax aidoneus
CCCCCCCCCCCCCCCCCATTTTTGGCGTAATTACGCTGAAAATCAAGCATTTTCCGTATTTAAACATTTAACCAATTTCTCCTGCGTAACGTAAACGCTCGTCTCGACTTTGCTCGACGAGCGACATACAGTCGCCGACGGTCGTTGAGCGTAGTCGAAGCCATACAACACAACAAAAAAAGGAGAAAAAATATGAAAAAAATAATTTTAGCGATTTTCACAGTAATGTTGACGCTGGCCATATTTGGCTGCGGCAAAGCACAGCAGGCGAGCGGCGGCGGCGGTTCGTCGGGCGGAGGAGGAGGAAACACAAAGACGACATTTGATATTTCCGGTGCAGCGCAAGTGCCTAGTTCAATAGCCGATGATCTTCTATACGCGTCTTGGCCGGAAAGATTGGGACGCGGACTGGCCAGTGTTTTTATTCCGCAGGTCTACGCTGCGGATTTTGGTTTCAAACCTTTAAAAAATGCTGACGTAAAAGTATTTGAACTTGGCACGGATACTATAGTAGTGACTGCCAAGACCGGCAATGACGGGAGATACTCGGTCTCTCTGCCTCTGGGTAAAATTTATGTGGTGGCGATGGAAAAAGCCGCGTCCGACGGCTCGGCGACTATTAACATTAAAAATATCGCCCATGAGGAAAATCCAGTTGTTGATGTTACGCCGATCACGTCCGTAGTAGTGGAAGCGATTTCGCAAAACAGCACAATTAGAGAAACTCTTATCGCCGTGAATACCGGCAGCGGCGGCGGCAAGCCGGATGTCAGCGCGGTGGCCGGTATTGTCGAAACAGTTCAAGAAAATGTGGAAACTTATTACGACACGCACACGGACGAGATTGACAATGTAGATGTAACCTCGCCAGCTCCGCCGGACGTGTCGAATATTCCTAAAATAGAGGAATATACATTGATCATAACGGTTTCACCGAGCGAGGCGGAGAGCAGCGGTGTAACCGTAAACAAAACTCCAGCGCCGAATGGCAGTAACGGCAAATATCTCAAAGGCACGAAAGTAAAACTGCAAGCGATAAGCAATGCTCCATATCGTTTTGACCAATGGTCTGGCGCAAATGGGAATGCTGTGGTCAACAATGAAATAACGCTGAATACGGGCAAAACCATCACGGCAGAGTTTGTTAAAACAGTGGTGGTGCGTGTTCCGAAAGCTATTACTGATGGTGTCGAAGTGGCGAAAGTGAATATCTCTCCAGCGCCAAATCCGCGGACTTTTTCTACATATGTATCGAATAGCGGTATGTTTAATGGGAATGATGGTAATTATGATTTTTATGAATACATTTATGATTATGGCACGGACGTTACTCTCAGCGTGGAACTATGGGGACAGAGAAACGTATTCCAAAGCTGGTATATACTCGCTACGGCGAATATGAGTGAAAATTGGCCTGGTAATACTGAAGACATATACACTGCCAATCCGCAAACTATCTCGGTAACACAAAATTGTTATTGGCTGGTCAACATATATAGTGAGAAACCTCCGGTAAATGTGCCGCCGGTATCCGCCGTAATTCTGGACGGCCTAGACAATGAAGCCGGTTTTACAGACTATTTATTTAAAGAAGGGCAAGTCGCGGACACTACTACGGATAATGTTGTAGGCACAAGCATATACGGTATGAAACTCGGGCAGAAAGACGGCGTGCTGTATTTTCAGTTGAAGCCCGATAACGGAGTGAACAAAAATCTGCGTTATGATATTGGTATTAACCCATCCAGAGACGGCGACCAAGTGAATATAAATGTTCTGTATAATGATGATGGCGGTCAGTGGGTACGCAATCTTAATAATAATTCGGAACAAGAGAATGATACAAATGTTAGTGTCAATGAGGTTATCGAGGTAGGCATTCCTATAGCAAAGATAAAGGAATGGCTGGGAACGCAGACTTATTACGCGGTACAGGTGGGAATAATGGATGATAGTCTTCCTCTTACCGATGGACATCCTACTAATTACTACAGAACCGAGCATCGGAATATAGTGCTTTAGTTTCGTCCGCAAGACCGGTCAGATTTATTTCTGGCCGGTTTTGCTCTCCGGCGGCAAAATTTGTTGTCAAACTTTTTATTCTTTGCTAGACTGCTTCCACTTTCGAAGTAAGGAAAGCAGGGCGCAATTCCCTCGCTGACCCGCAGCCGTAAAGCCGGAACACTTACAGGGAAAGAATCCAAATTGGTCGAGGAGCAGCCGCATGTTCAAAATATTCAGCGTTTAAATTTTCATAAATAATTAAATTTTAGGAGGAAACAAATGCAAACTACAATTGTAGGGTATCCCCGTATCGGCGCGCGGCGGGAATTAAAAAAATACACCGAGCAGTATTTTCGCGCGGAAATAACACAGGCCGAATTGCTGCTGTCCGCGGCCAAACTGCGTGAGGCGCAATGGCTGCGGCAAAAAGAAAAAGGGCTGGATATTATTCCGGTCAATGATTTTTCTCTTTACGACAATATGCTGGATATGGCTTTTTTGCTAAATGTAATTCCGGCGCGTTATCGGGAGCTGGGACTGTCCGCGCTGGACACTTATTTTGCGCTGGCGAGAGGGCATCAAAAAGACGGGCAGGACGCGCGAGCTTTGAAAATGCGTAAGTGGTTCAACACCAATTATCATTATTTAGTTCCGGAAATCGAGGCTGGCTTCAAGCCCAATCTGCAGAATAATAAATTATTTGAGGAATGTGCCGCGGCGGAAAATCTGGGACTAAATTATCGTCCGGCGCTGATCGGTCCCTACACTTTTTTGCGGTTCAGCCTCAATAAGTCCGCCCAAAGTCTGGACGCTCTGGCTGACGAATTGGCCGCGGCCTACAGCCAAATATTTTCCGCTCTGGCCGCTTACAACTGCGCCTATGTTCAGTTAGATGAACCGGCTCTGGCGCTGGATTTGACCGCGGACGATATTGTTCTTTTTGAGCGGATTTACGCGCGGCTGCTGGCGGAAAAACACGGCCAGAAAATTTTGCTGCAAACTTATTTCGGCGATATACGGGACATATACACCAGAGTTATAACCCTGGATTTCGACGCCATCGGACTGGATCTGGTCGAAGGCGGACAGCGCAATCTGGAACTGCTGGAAAAATACGGTTTCCCTGCCGGCAAAAAACTGCAGGCCGGATTGGTCAACGGCAAAAATATCTGGCGAAATGATTATCAAAAAAGCCTGGTTATGCTGAACAGGCTGGCTAAAATTCTGCCGCAGGAGCAGTTAGTGTTGAGCACTTCCTGTTCCCTGCTGCATGTGCCGTACTCTGTGCGTTATGAACAGAAACTGGCGGAAAAATATAAACAACGGCTGGCTTTTGCGGAAGAGAAATTAGAGGAATTATCTATTTTAAAAAATCTGGCTATAAATCCTGACGGCGACATTTTGCGGCGTAATCAGGAAATTATTCTGGCCGGACAGAACGATCCGGATTTTTTGAATACACAGGTCAGAGAGCAGGCGCGGCAATCCGCGGCCGCGGAGATCGTCCGTCAGCCTGACTTTGCCGCGCGCCAGACCGCGCAGCAAAAAACGCTAAAACTTCCGCCGCTGCCGACGACGACGATAGGCTCTTTTCCGCAGACGCCGGAAGTGCGCGAATGGCGCAAGGCTTATAAACAGGGTGAGTTGACCGCGGCGGAATACAAGAAGCATATCAAAGAAAAAATAAAAACGGTTATCGCCCGGCAGGAGGAACTGGGGCTGGACGTGCTGGTGCACGGCGAATATGAGCGCAACGATATGGTGGAATATTTCGGCGAGCATTTGCAGGGTTTTGTGTTCACGGAAAACGGCTGGGTACAGTCTTATGGCACCAGAGGCGTGAAGCCGCCGCTGATTTTCGGCGACGTTTCGCGTCCGGCGGCTTTCACAGTGGAGTGGATAAAATACGCCCAGTCTCTGACCGCCAAACCGGTCAAAGGCATGCTCACCGGCCCCGTTACTATTCTGAACTGGTCTTTCCCCAGAGAGGATATTCCGCTGGCGGAGATTGCCTGCCAGATTGCTCTGGCAATACAGGCGGAAGTATTAGACCTGGAAAAGAACGGAATAAAAATCATTCAAATCGACGAAGCCGCTTTACGGGAAAAATTGCCGCTGCGCCGGGCGGACTGGCAAAAAGATTATCTGGACTGGGCGGTTAAGGCGTTCCGCTTGACGCATTATCTGGCGCGGCCGGAAACTCAAATCCACACGCATATGTGCTACAGCGAATTTGAGGACATTATCGAAACGCTCAAAGCATTGGACGCCGATGTGCTTACTGTCGAAGCGGCGCGCTCTAACTTAACTTTGCTGTCCGCTCTGGCTGATTATGACAAAGGAATCGGTCCGGGTGTTTACGATATTCATTCGCCGCGCGTGCCATCTGTCGAGGAACTGGCCGATATTCTGCGGAAAATGCGCGCCAGACTGGACATCGCCAAACTCTGGGTAAATCCAGACTGCGGCCTGAAAACCCGGGCGGAAAAAGAAACGCTGGCCAGCCTGCGCAATATGGTCGCGGCGGCAGCCATGCTACGGCAGGAAAATTAAGCGGCGGCTTTTTGCGACAGAATACGCGGCGCCGGTTTGGTAATCTTGCCGGAGCGTATACAACTGGTGCAGACTTTCGCCTTTTGAGTGCGGCCGTGCAAAATTATTTTTATATTTTGCAGATTGGGCAGCCACTTTGTGCGTGTGTGGCGTTTGGAGTGCGAGACTTTATTTCCCGTGATGACTTGTTTTCCGCAGATTGCGCATTTGTAACTCATTTATTTGACCTCGTTTTCTAAAATATCTCTTTATAAAAGAGGGCGCAAAATATACCACGATTGGGGCTAAATAGGCAAGATAGCGGCAGGGTATGTTAATATTAACGCATCGTTTTAAATAAGGGGGTCTTAATGAAAAAACTTTTTTTGGCGTCCTATTTTTCAGGAGCGGCCAGTTTGTTTGCAGAGTTTACCGAAAACACCTGCGCCGGCAAAAAAGTTGTTTTCATAGCGACAGCCAGTCTATCGGAAAAAGTTACTTTTTATGTGGACGCTGACAAAAAAGCGCTGGCCAAACTCGGTTTGCTTATTGACGAATTGGAAATTTCAACTGCCTCGCGCAAAGAAATTACCAGTAAAATAACCAGCGCCGATTACGTTTTTGTGGAAGCTGGAAATACCTTTTTCCTGCTGCAAGAGCTTAAACGCACCGGCGCAGATAAACTTATCCGCCAACATATAAATAAAGGAAAACTGTATATCGGGTCATCGGCCGGAGCAATGGTCGTTTCAAAAAACATCGAATATGTAAAACATATGGATAATCCTGCCGCGGCCAAAGACCTGCATGATGATTTTGCAGCTCTGGCGATTGTTGATTTTTGCGTAGTACCGCATTTTACAAATTTTCCTTTTCAGAAAGCAGCGCAAAAAATAGTTGATTTGTATTCAGACAAACTTGATTTGCGGCCAATTAGCAACAATCAAGCAGTTATTGTGGTTGGCCGCAAAGCTAAAACCGTTACTGCTAAAAACAGGAAAAAGAAATAGGAATTTTGTACTTAAATTGGTTGCGGGGACAGGATTTGAACCTGTGACCTTCGGGTTATGAGCCCGACGAGCTACCAGACTGCTCCACCCCGCGATAAGTAAAACACCAAACATCAAGCACTATAAAATTTTAACAAGTCTACCATTAGTAGCAGTCTGGCTTCAGACTGCTCAAGACCCGCCGCCTCAAGTGGCGAGGTCGCATGTCACAAGGCAACCGGCCTTGTGACCACCCCGCGATATGTGAGGAAATTCATGATAGCACTTTATCGAGAATACCGCAACGCGGTTCTGCAACAAATTATCAGCCAAACACCGCCAGCAAAACGCCAGCCACTACCGCCGAGCCGATCACTCCGGAAACATTTGGCCCCATGGCGTGCATCATCAGGAAATTTTGCGGATCGGATTCTAGGCCAACTTTGTTGGACACGCGCGCGGCCATAGGCACGGCGGAAACGCCGGCCGAGCCGATCAGCGGATTGATTTTGTTTTTGGAAAATATGTTCATCAGTTTGGCCATCAGCACACCGGCAGCCGTCCCGACCGAAAAAGCAATCAGCCCCAGGATTAAAATACCGACAGTTTGCACAGTCAGAAACTCCTGCGCTGCAAGTTTAGAGCCGACAGCTAAACCCAGCAGGATAGTCACTATATTTATCATATTGTTTTTGGCGGTTTCAGCCAGGCGGCCGGTCTGTCCGCATTCATTGAGCAAATTGCCGAACATTAAAGCCCCGATGAGCGGCGCGGCCGAAGGCACAAACAGCGCGCAGATCAGCAATACGGCGATTGGAAATAAAATCTTTTCCAGTTTGCTGACCGGACGCAGCTGTGTCATTTTGATTTTGCGTTCAGCAGGAGTGGTGCAGAGCCGCATAATCGGCGGCTGGATAATCGGCACCAACGCCATATAAGAATAAGCCGCCACCGCGATTGCGCCAAGCAGTTCCGGAGCCAGTTTGGAAGTTACGAAAATCGCGGTCGGGCCGTCCGCGCCGCCGATAATTCCAATCGATGACGCCTGCGCCAGCGTGAAATTCATACCGGGCAGCAACACCGCGCCGATCAGCGTAAAAAAAATGCCAAATTGCGCCGCGGCGCCCAATAAAGCTAAACGCGGATTGGCAATCAGCGGCCCGAAATCCGTCATGGCGCCAATGCCGATAAAAATAAGTATCGGAAAAACGCCGGACCTGATGCCGAAATTGTATACATGATACAGGAAACCGCCTTCGTCCGAGATGCCGGCCAGCGGTATATTGCAGAGCAGACCGCCGAAACCGATTGGCAAAAGCAGCAACGGCTCAAAACCTCTGGCTATCGCCAGATAAATCAGCACAAAGCAAATCACAATCATCACCGCATTGGCCAATGTCAAATTTAAAAGTCCGGTGTCGCGCAGTACATTATGAAAAAGATTGACAATGCTAAAAGTTTCCACGATTTACCCCACCACGCCCAGCACTTGATGGCTGGCCACCGCGTCGCCGGACTTTACTTTGACCGCTAGCAGCACACCGTCACGCGGCGAGCGTATCTCGGTTTCCATTTTCATCGCCTCGATCACAAACAGCACTTCGTTTTTGGCGACTGGTTTGCCGGCTTCCTGCAGTATTTTTAAGACCGTGCCCGGGAACGGCGCCTGTATTTCCAGCGGAGCGTCCGCGGCGGTCGGCTCGACATGCTTGGTCGTGTCCGCGATGCCGTTCTCCACTTTTATCTCGTATTTTTTGCCGTCCACAGTCGCAATGCCGTCTTTGAAAATGACCGGATATTTTTTGCCGTTGACCGTGACCAAAAAATTATCGGGCTTGCGTTTGTCCTGCGGCTTCTCGATTTTGCGCACGCCGACTTTACCCTCGCCTTTGAGAAAAGCGATGCCTTTTTCTTTGCAGGTCGCGGCGATAAAAATATTTTCCTCGCTGGTTTTCAATCCGGCTGCTTCCAGCATTTTCTTGGCGGCGGCTGTTCCTTTGTTTTCGTCTTTTTCGTTGAGCTCGAGTACTTTTTCCGTCGTTTTCGGCAGTTTCATTTTCTCCTCGGCCAGTTTGACCAGCGTGGCGTCGGGCGGCA
The DNA here is from genome assembly GCA_003864455.1 of Candidatus Termititenax aidoneus. Taxonomy (GTDB): domain Bacteria; phylum Margulisbacteria; class Termititenacia; order Termititenacales; family Termititenacaceae; genus Termititenax; species Termititenax aidoneus. The sequence goes on from BGZN01000023.1 coordinate 7,623, forward strand.
CAGGCGTTTTGCCAAAATAACCCAGGATCATTTTGCCGTAGCCGTCGGCAAATTTTTCCCACGGGCCGAACATGACATTATTGAAAGCCTGCTGAAAATAAAATTGCGACACCGGCGTGACCGAAGTGCCAAATCCGCCGCGGCAAACCACCTCGCTCATGGCTTTGATGATCTCGGGATATTTGTCCAATATGCCGTTGTCGCGCAGCATTTGCGTATTGGCGGTCAGCGCGCCGCCCGGCATCGGCGACAGCGGTATGACCGGCGACACGGCCAGAGCTTCCGGCGGCACAAAATAATCTTTGAGACATTCGGCCAGCACTTCCTCAGCCCTGCGGATTTTTTCCAAATCAAAACCCAGATCGTACTCCGAACCTTTGAGCGCGTGCAGCATGGTCAAAATATCCGGCTGGCAAGTGCCGCCGGACACCGGCGCCAGCGAAAGATCGATGCTGTCCGCTCCGGCGTCCAGCGCGGCCAGATAAGCCGCTACCGATATACCGGCGGTTTCGTGCGTGTGAAAAATCAGCGGCGTTTTTTTGCCGAGCAGTTTTTTGGCCATCTTGAGCGTTTCGTGCACCTTGCGCGGATTGCTCGTACCGGAAGCGTCTTTGAAACACAGCGAAGTGTAAGCAATGCCGGAGTCCAGTATTTCGCGCAGAGTTTTTTCGTAAAACGCCACATCGTGCGCGCCTGCGCAGCCCGGCGGCAAATCCATCATCGTAATCGCGATCTCATGCTTTAATTTATTGTCCGTGATGCACTTGCCGCTGTACTCCAAATTGTCGACATCATTGAGCGCGTCAAAATTGCGGATTGTCGTCGCGCCGTATTTTTTGAAAAGCTTGGCGTGCAGATTGATAATATCGCGCGGCTGCGATTCCAGACCGACGACATTCACACCGCGGGACAGTGTCTGCAAATCAATCTCCGGCCCAACCAGTTTGCGGAATTGCGCCATATTTTCAAAAGCATTTTCGTTGGCGTAGAAAAAAGAACTCTGAAACAGCGCGCCGCCGCCAAACTCAAAACGTTTGATGCCGGCCGTTACCGCGGCTTCGATTGCCGGAATATAGTCTTTCATAAAAACCCGCGCGCCAAAAACCGACTGAAAGCCGTCGCGAAAAGCTGTGCACAACACCTCGATTTTTTTCTTGGCCATAAGTTCTCCTTAATATTTGCTTATGACCGCCGCAACAATCGCCGCGATCAAATTGTCGTTGACTTCCGGCTGCTTCAGCGCGTTCGGTTTCTCGGGGAAAAAGCGCAAAGTAACCGCGCTCAACAAATTGACCGCCGCAACCAAAAAGGCTAAAAAGAAAAACACTACGCCCATGCCGATAACCGTTAATTGCACCGCGCTAAACCACATGCACATCACCCGCTAAAACTTTTTCTACGCCCTGCGCCGTTGCTACGAGCAAAGCTCCTTCTTTATCTATTTGAATTACCGTGCCGTAAAATTCTTGCTGTACGGTTTGAATTTTGACCCTTTTTCCCGTTAAATCTAACTCATTTTGCCATATTTCAGCCAGTTTAGCAAACCCTTCGCGCCGCGCCTGCTCGTAAAAAGCAAAAAAATTCTCCAGCAATTCGCGCAAGAATTTTTCTCTGTCGTGAATCTGTCCGGTCTCAGCCTGCAGCGAAGTCGCCGGCCTGTCCAGCGCAGCCAGATTTCCCGCGGACATATTTATATTAACGCCGATGCCGATAACCAAGCCTTTGGCGTTGCTTTCGGCCAGCACGCCGCAAATCTTTTTTTCATTGACCAGCACATCGTTCGGCCACTTGATCCGCGCGGCGAGTCCGCGGCGGCGCACAGTTTGCGCGGCAGCCAGCGCAGCTAGTACGGTCAGCAGCGGATTGCTTTTTTGTTCTTTCAAAACTATGGAACAATAAATATTTTCGCCGCGCGGCGACACCCAATTTCTATTTAATCTGCCGCGGCCGGCCGTTTGCTCTTCGGCGGCGATCACCGCGCAATCGGCCAGCGTGTCCAGATGCGCCAGAGCGTATTTGTTGGTGGAGTCCACTGTGTCGAGCCAAAGAATTTGCATAATGCAATTATAACAAAACGGAATTATCTTTTTAGGCCAGGGTTTTCAGCATTTTGCGCACAAATTCTCTGGCGCGCTCGTCCAGCCGGTGATAATTATTTAGCACTTCCGCATCTTCCTCGTTTTTATTTATTTTTGCTTCTATTTTGCTTGTTACTTCTAAAAAGTCTTTAAACCACCAATTCATGTCCAAGCCATAGGCCTTATTGATTTTTAATAACGTGATTAGTCTTGGCAGGCATTTTGCATTGAGCAGTCTGTAATACTGGGCATAATCAATATTCAAAAAATAAGCGGATTCCTCCAGTGTTTGTTTGCTCTTGCTGCGCAGATAACGCAATTTTTCACTTATTAAATTTTTTAATTCTTGTTCGGTTATAGCTGAACGCATAGGTGTCCTCTATATACTGCGGCGGCGGCTCGGCGTTTATTATCAGTATCCTGCCGAACCGCTACGCAGTCATATACATTATGAAAGCCGCCTAGACCAAACAGCCCGTTAACCTTTGCCCAAAGCGGCGGCTTCGTCTTTGCCCGACGCGGTCTTGGGTTTTTTCGTGTACAAGGCCTTATATTTAAGCCCCCAGTCGGCCATCAAATCCAGCAGCTTGCTCAAATCCTTGGCCAGGGCGGTCATGGTGTACTCGACTTTAGGCGGGACTTCGGCGTAAACCTTGCGGCTGATCAGGCCGTCCTCTTCCATAGAACGCAGGCTCTGTGTCAGAACTTTTTGACTGATGCCGACCACCTTGCGCAGCAATTCGCCGAAACGCTTCGTCCCAAACGACAGCTCGCGCAGAATTAGCAGCTTCCATTTATTGCCAATCAAACAAATCGTAATCTCCGCCGGACAACTGGTCTCTTTTTGTAAACAACGCATATAACTTCCTCCTTTTAAATTATTAATTAATCATAATCATTTTGTCGTTGCATACATATTAAAAATATGTACAAACGCACATCGTTAGTAATTATAACACCATGTTGCCACAGAAATAAAGAGGCGTTTACCTCTTGGTAAGTTAAGATTAAATTCGTTATTTTGGCAGCGGCGCACAGCATTTTTCACACAGTCCGCTGTTGTTTATTTTGTTGCTGCTCATTTTGATTTTTAAAACTTGTCACGGCGCCGCCGCTCGTTAAGCTCGCGTTGAACTTCACAAGCACCTTTAGGTGCGACGTGAAGTGAAACCCACAAGCGCACGAAGCGCGCGCCGTGGTGGGCATACGAGGATTCGAACCTCGGACCTCTCGCATGTGAAGCGAGCGCTCTAACCAGCTGAGCTATATGCCCATTTTTACTATTTATTGAACCCTCATTTGCTCCAGCAAAACGCTGCGGCGCGCTGACTCCACCGATGAAATCGCTGTCTGCGCCAGAAAAAGCAGAGTGAGCGCACAGCAGACAAAGAAAATACCCAGTCCGACCGGCGAAGCCCAGCCATACCATTTAAAAATTTCTTTATTCTCTTTCTCTTTTTCATTTTTAGCCATAGAACACCTCCTTACTATAAACTCATCACTTCGGCGTGCTTAACTTCGCGGTCATGTGCATCACTTTTCATACTGCCTGTTGTTATTTACTTCAATTTTAAAAACTTGTCACTTCGCGCATTACGTGCGCTTGCGACTGCGTGCGACCACAAGTCGCCGCAGAAGTGTCGCTGGCTAACCAAGCCAGCGGCTGGCTCTCGTACATAACGCAAAATGCTTTCATGTCATAAACTCGTCACTTCGCGCACTACGTGCGCTTGTGGCTCTCACTTCACGTCGCGCCTTTGGCGCTTGTGAAGTTCGAGTGCGCGTATGTGGACTCGAACCACAGACCTCTTGCATGTCAAGCAAGCACTCTAACCACCTGAGCTATACGCGCCTGTAAGAAAAGCATTTTAAAGGAAAAACCGCATAATTACAATTTTTTTTAATTTATTGTCTTTTCCGCGCCGCCTGTGCTAGAATGGACATAACTTTAGCGGGGGGTTTAAATGCTCGACGAGTATACCGACGAGTTCGGTACTAATCTAGAGAGTCAAATTCCTGAATTTAATGGACAGACGCCAGGTTATCCCGCGCCGGATTATCAGCCTAAGCCCTACGCGCCGCCCCCACAACCGCCGCCCGTGCCGCAGCCGGTTTATCAGCAGCCTGTGCAGCCGATACAAGTGCAGCCGGCTCCGGTTTACGTGCAGACTCCGCCTCCTGCGCAGCCAGCGCCTGCGCCGCAGCCGCAGCCAATAAGCCAAAATCAATTCTTTTATCCGCCGCAGCAGCCGGTCTACCAGCAGCCCGTGCAGCCAACGCCGCCCCTGCCCAGCGCACCGGCCGCGCGTATTAATTCTGTATTTGATGAAGAGAGCCGTGAATTGAACGACATCATGAAAGCAGAACAAAACGCCGGCTGTTTGAAAAATTTATTATTCGTCGTGATTTGCGCGGTGGTCGTGCTCGGCAGTTTTTGGCTGAGTTATCTGGTCGGCGCACAATTTTTATTGCCCAACAAACAAAATCCGTCTTTCTCCGTGACCAAAGGCCTCAATAAACTCAAACGGCTCAAAAATAATTTGATGAGCAGTCAGGACATTGTCAAAGACGAAAAAGCATTCACGTCTTATGCTAAGCCGCCAGCGCCGCAGACTATTGTGCCGCCGGAAGTCCAATACACGCCGGTCGCGCCGCCCAAGCCGCCGGAAACTCCGCGGCCGAAGCCCGCCGCAAAACCTGCGGCCAAACCGCCGCAAACCGCCGCCGCGCCGAGCGGCACTATGTACCGCGTGGTTGTCGGCAGTTTTGACACCAAGCAGGAAGCGCAGGATGTGGCCGAGAATATTCGCGCGGACGGCTTTCCGGTGTACATGTACACCGCGGACGGCAAGCACCGCCTGCAAATCGGCGCGTTCAAATCCAAAGCGCTGGCCACCTCGCTGATGACCAAAGCCACCGAGTACGGCTACAACGCTTTTATTTCTATAAAATAGGTGGACATCGCCGCTTTGCGCCGCAAACAAATCGTGTTGGCTTCCGGCTCGCCGCGCCGGAAAATTTTGCTAAAAAATTTAGGCCTGCGTTTTAAAATCTGCGTGCCAAAAATCCGCGAACAATTTGGCGAAAAATTTCGCAAAAAAGAACTGGTCAAAACCGCGCTGGCCAAAGCCGATGCTGTGCCTTTTGCGCCGGAGCAAATAATCATCGCCTGCGACACTATTGTCGTCTGCCGCCGTAAAGTTTTAGGCAAACCGCGTAATCCCCGCCAAGCGCGCGCTTTTTTGCAAATGCTGTCCGGCCGCAAACATATTGTATATAGTTGTCTGGCGCTCAAATATCAAAAACACGGCAAAATATTCCGCAAAACTCGTGTGGCCGCCACAAGTGTTTATTTCCGCAAAATTTCCGCCGCCGAGATCGCCGCCTACATCAAAACACCGACGCCGTACGACAAAGCCGGCGGCTACGGCATTCAGGAAACGCAGGGGCTGTTTGTGCAAAAAATACAGGGTTGTTACTATAATGTAGTGGGCTTGCCCGTAACTGATTTGATTGATATGCTAGGACAAATTTAAGTTGTAAAAGGAGTTAACCATGTCGTTTTTGGATAAATTTTTCGGCAAATACTCGCGCGACCTGGGCATCGATCTGGGCACGGCCAATACGGTGGTTTTTGCGCGCGGCGAAGGCATAGTCCTGCGCGAGCCGTCGGTCGTGGCGCTGGACAAATCGTCCAACAAAGTGCTGGCGCTCGGCAACGAGGCCAAAAGAATGCTCGGCCGCACACCCGGCAATATTGTGGCTATCCGCCCGATGCGCGACGGCGTGATCGCGGATTTTGAAGTGACCGAAGTGATGCTGCGGCATTTCATTAAAAAAATCCTGAACAACAAAGCGTTTATGCAGTTCCGGCCGCGCATTGTGGTCGGCGTGCCGTCGGGCATCACCGGCGTGGAAAGACGCGCTGTGCTGGACGCGGCGATGAACGCCGGCGCGCGTGAGGCGTATCTTATTGAAGAGCCGATGGCCGCGGCCATCGGCGCTAACCTGCCGATCTCCGAACCTTTTGGCAGCATGATCGTTGACATCGGCGGCGGCACTACCGAAGTGGCGGTCATCGCGCTGGGCGGTATCGTCATTGCCAAGTCTATACGCGTGGCCGGCGACGAACTCGACGAAGCTATAGTCAATCAGTGCCGCAAAAATTACAATTTGCTGATCGGCGAACGTTCGGCCGAGGAAATCAAAATCGCTATGGGTTCGGTGTACCCAACCACGGAAAATGAAACCACTATGGAAGTGCGCGGCCGTGATCTCGTAACCGGTCTGCCGCGGACTTTTACGATCAGCACCGCCGAGGTGCGCGACGCGCTGATCGAGCCGGTCAATACAGTGGTCGACGCGATACGCATGACGCTGGAAAAAACTCCGCCGGAACTCGCGGCGGACATTATGGACCGCGGCGTGGTGCTGGCCGGCGGCGGCGGCTTGCTGCGCGGTCTGGATAGATACATTGCGCAGGAAACAGAATTGTCCGTGTACGTCGTCGACGATCCGCTGTCCTCCGTGGCTTACGGCACAGGCAAAGTTTTGGAAGAAATCGACCTGCTCAAAAAAGTCCTGGTTTCCAACGACTAACGTAGTCTCCGCGCGTGGCTCAGGTATTCAGGTTAACCGCTGGCATAGACGAGGCCGGACGGGGGCCTCTGGCCGGGCCGGTGGTAGCCGCCGCTGTGCTCATACCGGAAGGCAAAGGCATACCGCAGCTCATCAAAGATTCCAAAAAACTTTCCGAGAAACAGCGTGAAGAAATGTACGCGTTCATTACCGCGCATTATTTGTACGGTGTCGGGCAGGCAGACCATACAGAGATAGACCGCCTGAATATTTTGCAGGCGACATTTTTGGCGATGCGCCGCGCGGCCGCCGCTTTGCAGGAAAAAACTCCGGTGGAATTGTGTTTGGTCGACGGGAATAAAACAATTCCAAATTTAAAAATCGCGCAAAAAGCGATCGTCAAAGGCGACGCCAAAATAAAAGAAATTTCCGCCGCGTCTATCGTGGCCAAGGTAACCCGCGACCGCCTGATGTTAAAACTGCACGAGGAATATCCGCAGTACAATTTCGCCGAGAACAAAGGCTATTGCACGGACTGGCATGTTTCCGCTCTGCGTCAATACGGCCGGTCGCCAGTACACCGCCGGTCGTTTACGTATCCGGGGGAAATAGAACAGCGTTCTTTGTTTTAGATTCATCATATACGCATAACTTAATGCCCTAGACACGCCAAAGAAATTAAATTATAATAACACGATATAAAATCCCGAATAATAATTAAGTATCAACAGAAGGAGAAACGTGAAAAAATTAATAGTGGTGTTTTTGTTCTGGTGTATGTGTGCTTTTCTGTTCGCAGCTCCCGAAACAAATAATTTGGTTTTCTCGCAGGCATTTAAAACTTACAGCGGCGCTCTGGCGGCTGAATCATTTTCGCCGTTCGCCGTAGAATTGCGCAGCGAATATGATTATCACATTACCGCCGGGTGGAAGGCTTTAGCGGGCTGCAGTCTGGAACTGGGCAGGACAGTTGGTTTGCTGGCTGATGTCGGAGCAAAAAAATATTTGAATGATGTCTTTTATGTGGGAACGGTTTATACTTTCCCATTAAGCTTTGCGCAAGAAACCCTTAGCAGCACTAGCAGCGGTTATGATAAAGATAAATACATACTGACTGGCTATAAGCCAAATCTGGCTTTTTTTGCCGGAATGGAGATCGCAGATGATTGGGTTTTTGAGGTCAAATACAGAACTGTAACCCACGAAGTTAAGCATGAGTCGGAATTCCGTTTTTGGTTTGCGTCTAGTTCAACCAAATTAAGTTCTCTAGAGGAAGAGAAAGCTGCTGAGTTAAGTTTCTCGCTAGGCTTAATATTTTAAGATAAGGAGTTTTTTATGCCGTTAAGAAAAACATTCATTGTGCTGCTGTTAATAGCCGGGCTTGTTTCGGCGGCCAACATAGTCAACACTACACTGCCTCTGGACGCGGAGAAAAAAGTAGCCAGCGGGGAGTTAAAAAAAGGCGAAAGTTATTCCGGCTCTTATCTGGGGCTGATCACCTACGGCGACGCCAGCATCAAAGCCGCGGCAGAAAACGGCGGCATAAAAAACATAGTTTACGTCGACCGCAAAGAATCCTCGTTTGTTTTTCTAAATCTGCTGGGCGTGGCTAAATACAAAACTATTGTCTACGGATATTAAGCATATAAATAAAAGTGAACGGAGGTGAACCCCAATGAGAAAAATTTTGTTAGCAACAACTGTCGCTTTGGCTTTATTGGTCAGCCAATCTTTCGCTGGTCTGTTGTTTTCCAATGTAACGACTCCGCTGATCGCCACCGGCTCAACTGCTGTGCCGGATAAGACAGGCGTAGCCTCCAGTTACACCATACTTGGTTTGATAACTGTCGGCGATGCTGGCGTGAAAGCCGCGGCGGAAAACGGCGAAATCAAGGAAGTGGTGTACGTGGATTCCAATCTTGTTTCGCTGCCGTTTTTTGTGCTGACCATTCAAACCACGCAAGTGGCGGGAAAATAATATTTTCCTAAATTTTTAAGGACAGGCCTAAAAAACCTGTCCTTTAGTTGTCTTGTTAAGATTTTTATTTAAATAAAATTTCAGGGGCAATTTTACATGAAAAAATTTTTGATTTTATTATCGTTATTCAGCGTGCTTCTGGCAATGGGCGAAATTCCGGAAACTCCCAAAGACGGCAAAATACATTATGACGAGTCCACCAAGCAGATGCGCTTCGCGGTGACTGACGACGGCCATGCCGAACCGCAGGCATTTAGCACAGAAGAGACCGGTTTAAAGTTACTGTCCGGCTCTCTAATCGCACGCAAACTGAACGAAAGCAAGAATGAAGTTTCTGGCAATTTTGGGGTAAGGAATGTTTCCTTGAAATTCCAAAGGGTAAGCCCCAATCTGGAATTGGATAATATTGATTTTATAATCCGCTTTTATGATGAAACGGGAGAAGTACTCGGCAATATAAATCACAGGATACAGCCGGTAAATTTCAATGACAACTTTCTGATTTTAACTGTTTCCGGCGTAACCTATAAGCTTGATAAACTGCCGCATAATTTTAGAGTCGGTATTCGAAATTACGCGCTCAAAGGGACAGCCGCTGCGGAAAATCATGACCATGACGCGACCTGGTCGCTCAATCCTTTTGCTTTTTTTACGGGAGGACTTGACTTTATGGCCATAGATATGCTGACTCTGAGCAAGGAGAATGCCGCGCGTTGGCAGGATTTCGACACAGAAAAAACCGGTTTGAGTTTGGTAGGAGCAAGAGTTAAGAACTCCAATTCAGAAGCAAATGGCTATTACGTAGAGATAGATTTAGAAAGAGAAGATCCGCAGCTGGAACTGGCAAAGATAGAATATCTGGTTACTTTATACGACAAAATCGGTAATGCCTGCGGGCAGGTTACGATTAATGATTCTCGTCCGGTATTTAATGATAATAATATTTCTACCCCTACCAGCGGCGGCATGGTCGGGATATTTAATAAACCCTACAATTTAAGTGTTCGAATCCAGAAATACACAACAGCAGACGGAAGAGAGGTTAGTTTTTAAATTATGTCCAGACCAAAAATATTTTTCTTGACCCTGATTTTAGGCTTAAACGCGCTGCATGCCGGGCCTATCTATGCCACGCTCAAAGGCAATTACTATCCGCGCAATATGTTTACTACGGACCTTAAAGCTTCATATAAAAACGACCGTTTAGCACACAAAGAAGAGTATGAGTTGGATGGCGGGTATGGTTTGGCCTTTGAAGCAGGCGGAAACATTTTTCAGAATGAAAGATGGGAAGTTCTTACTGGAATTAATTATATGCATAATCGGCAAATCTTGAATAGAAGAACCAAAGAAACCCTAAATGGCATCTCTGCCTATGATGAAGATAGCGTTAATCCGGGCTTCTGGTTTGATGATGATGTGCGTTTTGTGCAAATCACGTCGTTTTACCTAAAAACGCGCTGGCTGTTTGATGTTCCGGCTGAAAAAGACTCTCTGGTTTTCTATGTCGGCGGCAAGGGTGTCTGGAATATATTGAAATTGCGGGATGAAACTAAAGTAGGCTCGTTCGGTTCTTATGATTATTATGAAGAATCTGTACTCAGGAATTTCGAAAACAGTTTTGGTTATGGTTTTTCCTGCGGCTGGCTGCTGAATAACCAATGGGATATCGAACTGGCTTATGACATCTTTAATTCCAATATGACCGTGGCGGCATTTTCCGACTTCAATTTTAAAGGCTCTAATACTATGTCCAGTCTATATCTGTCTGTGGGCTACCGCTGGCCGTACGATCCATTTAATCAATAAAGACAACAAGGAGAAAAAATGAGAAAGTTTCTAGGCGCTATTTTACTGCTTTTGCTGCTGGAGCAGGCTGCGGCTGCGGAAAAATACACCACACTGAAAGGCTATTTGGGTTCTGGTAATTTCGGCTGGCAGACAGTTAATAATAATTATGCCGGGTCTCATTTAAGATATGAAGAGAATTGGAGCATACAAACCGGTAACACATTTGGCTTTGCTGTAGAACAATCCGTGCTGCGTTTAAAACAACAAGAAATCTTATTGGGAGTGTCTTATCTGTTTCCTCAAGAAATACGCAAGGTGGAGGCCAAGGCAAAGCTATTGGGCGGTTCAGGACAACCTGGGCGGGGTTCTTTACGCGGCGATTTTATTGATACTAATACGATACAAGTCTCTTCTGTCTATATAAAACCACGTATGTTCTTTTCCAAGATAACGAAATATAATCCCACTGCCACTTATGTCGCAGCAAAATTATCCTATAATGCGATTACTTTAACTGGAGATTTGGCCGGCAATGTCCTGCGGTTTGACAACAACGCCATCGGCTATGGACTGGCTTTAGGTTACGTTGACAGAGATACCTGGGAATGGGAATTTTCTTATGATAATGTGATCAATCCGCGCCTGGAGACAACGGCGATTTTCTTAACCGACAATGACACTTTGACCGGCACTTATTATTTAGGCCAGATTTCCGTGTCAATTGGTTATCGATTGTAAACAGTAAAAAGGACAGGCCTAAAAAGCCTGTTCTTTGTTTTAAAATTAAACTCCGCAGCTATTATTAATACCCGTCGGCTCTAGACACGGAAAAAGCGGCTAGTGGATAAAGCTTACAAAAACACAAAAACAAAGTATACTTAACAATCAGATGGATATCATAAGAAGTAATTTTGTAATTGCCCCCCCCATTTTTGGCGTACCTACGCTAAAAATCTAACATTTCCTGTATTTAAACATTTAACAAATTTTTCCTGCGTGACGTAACACCTCGACTTCGCTCCCTTCGGGTCTTCGCTCGGCGACCGTTTTCGCGCGACTGGTGGCTGAGCGTAGTCGAAACCATACAACACAACAAAAGGAGAAATTTATGAAAAAATTTTTAGCAGGGACAGCGGCAATAATTTTAGTTTTATTATTTGTTGGCTGCGGCAAGACCGCGAGCGGCGATGGTGGGGGTGGAGGCGGTGGTGGTAGCGGCGGCGGAAATTATACTCCTACAATAATTCTCGCCAAAATCAGCGGTGTTCCCGGCAGCTATATTCCTATTAAATCAGATGGCGCCGCGGGCGACCCGATTATTATCCCGGCCAGCGGAAATATTGTGGCCAGTTCTATTCCTGTTTTTTATACAGACACTACTTATTGGTACATGGCTAAAGATGACGACGGCAATGTTTATCGTCAATGGGCTGGAGCACTTAGTTCGCAGACGCAGAATTTGCTCAGAGACAGCAGTAATTATGTCTACTGGGACAATTGGTTTAATACGGTGATCGATAATAAAGTATCCGTCGGAATTGAGCACGATTTTTTGGTGCAAGGCAAGAACGGCAACTTTGCTGTGTTTTTTAATTTTCAGCCGGTTGACATTGACAATTTTGAAGCCGCGGATTGGCACAGCGATGGCAGGCTGTTTTATATTGATAAAACTGATCGCAAGATTAAAAGTATCGATGTGGCTACTGGAACGGTTGCCCCTTATACTTCTTCCGATGGATTTAGCTTTAATAATAACAATAGCAAGATCGCCATATCTCCGGACGGCACTAAAGCAGCATACACTAGACAATTTGGAATAACTCTCGAAAGCGAAATAAATAATTCTTCGTGGACATGGCTTGCCGGCAAAGGTATGACCTACCAGCCAACCCATGTGTTTTGGCTGGATAATGACACAGCGCTCATGATCGGTAAAGATGACGATAATACCGGTGAGATCTTACGCACATTGACCATTACAGGTAGTCATCGTATATTGCCAAATTCCACATTGACCGGCGGCACATATCAAAATGTTGCTTATTCCGGTACAGACCAGAAGATTTATTATTTGCATCCAGACGGACTTATCCATTATTATTCTTTGGAAAATAATACAGACCATATTTTTTCTAATGTCGCCAATATTGAGGGCTTTGCATTAAGAAAATAAAATTTTGCTTGGCCGCTAGAGGACTGGTTTAAAAGCCAGTCCTCTTTTTTATAACTACTCGTACAATTTTCCGCTCTCCGCAAAATTTTCTCTCTCGGTTTCCTGAAAGAAAATATACGTGTCACCGGGATTACAGCCGGCTTCTTTGATCATGAGATTTTCAATCTCCCGGGCGATTTTTTGTTTTTGTTCTTTGCCGCGGCCTTTGAGCCATTGAATATTTACAACCGGCATATTTCCTCCTTATTTATTTACCAATTCTTTACTGCTCACCACCACATTTTTTTCTTTGTCCAGATCGACGAAAATCTTTTCGTCCGGTTTAACTTTGCCGGCAATGATCTCACGCGAAATAATATTTTCCACATTTTTTTGAATGGCGCGTTTGAGCGGACGCGCACCGTAATTGGGATCGTAGCCGATATCGATAAGATAATCCTTGAGCGCCTCGCTAAACTCCGCTGTAATTTTCTGCTGCTGCAGTTGCTTGCCGAGCCGAGCAAGCAGCAATTCCACGATTTGCCGGATCTCTTTTTTGGTTAACTGGCGGAATAAAATAATATCGTCAATGCGGTTCAAAAATTCCGGCCGAAAAACATTTTTGAGCGCGGTCTGCAGTTTTTCTTTCATCTTTTCGTAAGAAATCGCTTCTTTGTCTTTGTCCGCCACAAAACCAAATGACGCTTTGCCCTGCTCCTCGGTGCCGGCGTTAGTGGTCATGATGACCACCGCGTTTTTGAAATTGGCCGTGCGTCCCTGCGAATCCGTCAATTGTCCGTCGTCCATAACCTGCAGGAGAATATTAAAAACTTCCGAGTGCGCTTTTTCGATCTCGTCGAGCAAAATGACCGAGTAAGGACTGCGGCGCACTTGCTCGGTAAGCTGGCCGCCCTCTTCATAGCCGACATAGCCGGGCGCCGCGCCAATCAGCCGCGAGACATTAAATTTTTCCATGTACTCGGACATGTCGATGCGGATCATTTTGTCCTGCGAGCCAAATAAAAATTCGGCCAGTGTGCGCGCCAACTCGGTCTTACCCACACCGGTCGGTCCGGCGAACAAAAACACACCGGACGGTTTGTTGGGATCGGCCACTCCAGCTCTGGCGCGGCGTATAGCTTCGGAGACCGCGGCGATAGCGTCGTTCTGGCCAATGACACGTTTGTGCAGCTCGGCTTCCATTTGCAGAAGTCTTTCGGATTCCTTCTGCTCCAGACGCGCGGCCGGTATGCCTGTCCAGTCGGCGATAATGCCGGCGATATCCGCTTCGGTTACCGCGACGGTGGTCGAGCCGTGCGACGCTCTCCACTCGGCGGTTTTCTCCGCCAAAATATTCTCCACGTCCGCGCGGCGATTGTTGATTCGCTCCAGTTTGGCCTTATCCGCCACCTGCGTAATCGACGCTTGCTCTTTTTTGAGCAGCTCCAGTTCTTTTTTGAGTTTTTGAATTTCCGGCGGCAGAGAAATAGAAGCCAGTCGCACTTTGGCCGCGGCCTCATCGACGACGTCGATTGCTTTGTCCGGCAAAAACCGCTCGGTAATGTAGCGCATGGACATGTTGACCGCGGCCAGTATCGCGGCGTCCGTGATTTGCACGCGGTGATGCGCCTCGTAGCGGTAGCGCAAACCTTTGAGTATCTCGATAGTGTCCTCGGCGCTTGGCTGATCGACGCGTATCGGCTGAAAACGCCGTTCCAGCGCGGAATCTTTTTCGATATATTTGCGGTACTCGTCCAGAGTCGTCGCACCGATACATTGCAGCTCGCCGCGGGACAGCGCCGGCTTCAAAATATTGGCCGCGTCCATCGCGCCTTCAGCAGAACCGGCGCCGACCAGATTGTGAATCTCGTCAATGAAAACCACCACGCGGTCATTTGCGCTGCGTATCTCTTCCATGACAGCCTTGATCCGTTCCTCAAATTCGCCGCGGTGCTTCGTACCGGCAATCATGCCGGCCAGATCCAGTTCAATAACCCGTTTTTGCTGCAAAGTTTCCGGCACTTCGCCGCCGACAATTCTCTGCGCGAGACCTTCCACAATAGCGGTCTTGCCCACACCCGGATCGCCGATCAGCACCGGATTGTTTTTGGTGCGGCGGGAGAGAATACGGATCATGCGGTCGATTTCTTTTTCGCGGCCGATGACCGGGTCAAGCCGCGCCTGATAAGCCAGCGCGGTCAGGTCGCGGCCAAAAGTCGTCAAGGCCGTGCGCTCCTCCGCCGGCGCGTTTTGAAAATAAGACTCGTCAATATTTTTGGACTTGCGAGTTTTGCGGTCGCCGAAACGGTCATTGACAGCCTTGACCGTGGACTCCAGAGTAATATTATTTTTATGCAAAACCTGCGCGGCCAGGCCTTCGTTTTCGCGCAGCAGCCCGAGCAAAATATGCTCCGGCCCGACATATTTGTAGCCCAGCTGCGCGGCGGTTTGATAAGCCAGTTCCAGCGCTTTTTTGGCGCGCGGCGTGAGCAGGATCGGCCGGTTGGCCGGAATTTTGTTATTGCTCTGGCCGACTAAAATCTCCACGTCGGAAAATACTTTGACCAGATCCAGCCCCATATCTTTGAGTGTTTGCGTGGTGCTGCTTTCGGATTTTATCAAGCCCAGCAGCAAATGTTCGGTGTCGATGGCCTTGTGCCCCAGCCGGCGCACTTCCTCGGCGGCCAAATACAGCACGCGGTTGGCCGTGTTGGAAAAATAATCAAAGATGCGGTCTGGCCGCCGCTGCCCAAAAATCTGATTCAAAAAACTGCGTAGTTCCGGAGGCAGATCTAAGTCGTCAAAACCATTAAAATTATCCATTTCCGCCATGCGCCAATTATAACAAAACGGACTAGAAAAAACGACGCAAAAATCTTGCAACAAAGTGAAATAACTTACGATAACTTTACAGCTTGAAACAAAGGAACTAAATGTTATGTACCTACTATATAAAAAACTGATTAAAAACCAAGCCAATGTTTTGGACTGGGATCTTTTTCGTCTGGCGAAAGATGCCGCCAAATTAGCCAGCGAGAAACTTAATTGTGCTGAAAACAAAATAGCCGGTGTGGGTTTAATCCAGCACAAGACTGCCTATGTATTTTTTACAGAACCTACAGAGATTTCCACTCCCACAGGTGGCAAGGCAAACGTCGAATACTGTTTTATTTATCCTACCGGTCAGTTACGTATGTTCATGCCTCTGGATACCTGTCATATTGAGGCCGAAAGTAATCTTATAACCTATAAAAATACAGTAGTTGTCTATAAATCCAGCGGTGAAATACTAAACCTGCATGACCGTAACAAACCACTTTCTTTCATAGGGCTGTTTATCAAGTTGAAATCGTTTTCCAACAGCCATATTTCGGCTCAAATCCATTTGCGGCAACCTGAGCCTGTGGAAATTTTGGATTACACCCATTATCAGCCGGATAGAAAAAACATAGAGCTGGAGGTAGCTATGGAAAGGATTGCTGAATTAAAAAAAGAAATCGCCGTTCTGCGCGCAGAAAACTGCCAACTGACAGAAATAAATCGAAACTGCGAACTGGAACAACAGAACGTGCGCACAAACGAGTACGCGAGAATACAGGAGGAAAATCAACGGCTAAACACCGAACGGCAAATGCTGATTGACCGTGAAGTACAACTGCAAACAGAAATAGAAGAGTTAAAAGAAAAAACTGAGAAAATAGAAAATTTAAAAAATAAACTAACCCGGTTCGCTAACCAAAATTAACAAGGAGGATAAAAAATGTATAGAAAAGTTATACAAATGCAAAATAGTGTAATTCAAGCTTTGACCAAAACTGTATTTTCCAAACAAAAAGTGCCGGTCGACGGCCTGGC
>BGZN01000024.1 GCA_003864455.1 Candidatus Termititenax aidoneus
CCCCCCCCCCCCCCCCAATTTTCCGTGTAGGTACGCGGAAAACTTAGGTTTTCTCCACTCTCTATTTTCTCCTAATGAACATCAAACGTTGAACGCCGCTTTTGCGGTCGCGCTTTGCGCGCCGTTGGTCGTTTGAGGTTTGGTGTTTAAAAAAATTTAGGAGGAAAATTATGAAAATTCTTAACACAGGTTCTGTAGCATTACCACAACAAAATTTAAGCGGACGTTTTGTGTCATCGCCCAATGAAGGCGGCTATGCCATAAGCGGAGGGAAAAATTCCGCAGACAGGTTTACTCAATACGCTAAGGGGGACAGTCAAATTGATATCGCAGAATTTGCAGAAATGGCCAAAGCCTCTCCTAAAGACGCTAAAGAATTTCTGGACAGAATGCCCACTGAGGGCAGAAATGAGTTTTTAAAAGCAGCGTTGCAAGACCCATCTTCAGCCCAAGCGACCGCCGAGCTTTTAATTGACTTGGCTAATGATAATAAATTCGGAGCTGCCTTTACCGAACAATCTGGCAACACTATAGAATCCGCCAGACAATTCATTAAGGAGAATGCCGGTCTTGTTTTTAATAATATCTCAAATGAAACCTTAACCCAAATAATCAAAGACAATCCGCAAAAATTAGGGGATTCCGCAGTTAAACATTTATCTGATAACAGTCCGGAGAGACTTAAAGACCTTGCGGCAGGACTGCTCAAAAACAATAAACCGGCTGTATTTGATAAATTGTTGAGCAAAATCTCTAACCCTCAACTGCGCGGCGAAATAACACAAGCCAGAAACCAAGCCAGTGTCTTAGCAAAATATGACAAACCTGGCATAAGCATAAGCGAAAATGGAATGAGAACATCAAGTCCTGACGGAAAAATAGATGCGGCTGATGTGCGGAATATGACTCCTCAAGAAGCCGGCGAAGTTCTCACCCAAATACACAACGATCCTTTTGACCCCACATTTGACGGCATAAAAAGTGATCCTGAAGCAATGAAAGCTCTGATGGAAAAAGCCCCGGAAAATATAAGGACTAAAATACTTCTCGACACTATAAAGCAGCCTGAAACCTCGTTGTATACAGGAACAAAGATTACAGTTAACGCGACTGGCGGAACAGACACTACCCCTGGAATCAGAAAATCAGAGCTGGACACATATATAGAAGCAGGCATCACCAAAGGGTTAAGCAAACCAAAACTTGGCGCTGTAGCCAAAGCAATTTGGGAAACCGCCATTAATCCGCCGCAAGGCCAGGATAAAGAACAGTGGTTAAATAACACCATAGACAACACTTACGCAATGATTCAAGAAATGGATCCTGAGGATGCTCAAGCCGCCACCAACGCTTTATTGCATGAAATAAACTCGCACACAGACCATGAGCAATACGCCCAAATCACAGGACACACTTTATCTGACGGCAAAACTGTGGGCATGTTGAGTAAACAAGCCATCTCTCTGGTCAGCGACAAAATTGATAAACTCGGAATTTCCGCTACCGCTGATGGTTACATTACAATGGCCGAATTAGGCGATTTAAAAACAGGACAACTCGACTTGATACTTCAAAACTGCACTAAAGAACAAAAAGCCCAGCTGCTAAATTTTATCGTAACCAATCATGACGATCCAAAATTTAAGGACATTTTGGCTAATATGTCTAAAGCAAATCTGGCTATTTGCGCTACATTGGCCAAAGAGTCGGAGGGACAACTGGCCTCTGTCGCCCTCCCAGCCATAAAAATTGCCCAAATACCGCATTTGTCTTTTGGCGAGAAAAGAGCAGAGGTAGACAATTTAATCAAGAGCGGAGATATTGCCGGATTAACTACTCTGATCGATAACGGACTGTTTAAAGGTATATCACATGTAGCCCAACAAAAAACTCTTGAAGATTCGATATTCAAGGATATAGCCGCTCATTTTACTCAAGACGGGGAATTTAAAGCCGACGGCAAAGCAAACGATTATGATGCCTTATTGGTCAGCTTGTGCAGGAGCGGCAATGGATTGCAAAAAGGCGCAGATATTACAACATATCTCCAGGAAAAGACAAAATCGTGGTCTACGGTTAGAAGTTATAATGACGGCGAAAAATTAAAGGAGGGTTTAGTGGCAAGTCTGATATTAAAAGAAACGAATGGCAAGAACATGTTGTCTGGTTATATAGCTCAAGCGAAAGAGTTAGACAGTCAACAAAGAACATTAGCAGCACCAGTAGCAGCAGCACCAGTAGCAGCAGCACCAGTAGCAGCAGCACCAGTAGCAGCAGCACCAGTAGCAGCAGCACCAGTAGCAGCAGCACCAGTAGCAGCAGCACCAGTAGCAGCAGCACCACCACTAGAAACATCGTCGGGGACAAAATATCCAGGAGCCAACTTCACCATTCCTGTATCCCATACTTCTCAACCCCAATACGAAGTGCGCACTAATGGTGTGAAAGACAAAATCGGTGAAACAATAAGGACAGATAAAATGATAAACACATATAAAACAGATGTAGAAATGGAAGGCATCGCGGTAACAAAAAAAGACAACAATCAGCGTGAAATAAGCATAAGTATTGATGGTAGAAAAACATCCGTTACTTTTGATGCTAATTTCACGGACGGTAAGATTCATATTGACGGGGAATCTTATGATGTCATAGGCACAAATCCTGTTAAGTTTGAGATAAACGGCACAATTCATCATTTGGGCTTCAACGGAAAGAGTTGGACATACGGCAGTGAACCATCGATACAAAGTACACTTGTATAGATGTCAACAACTAGCCGCGCATCCCGCCGCGTTCTCCGCCAGACGCCCCTGCGTCTGGCGCGGCGCTAACCGAAGCCATTGCTGATTTCACAGAAACACAGCCTGCAGCGCTTCTATCCGGCTGGCTTGACTATACGTGCTAATTATAGTATTATTGTACGTATAAGGGTTCATATTTATATGGAAAAGAAATTAACTCTCAAGCTAGACGGAGCGGTTATTGCCCAGGCGAAACATTACGCCAGCCGGCACGAAAACAGTTTGTCCGGACTGGTCGAGGCGTTTTTTCAGCAACTGACCGCGTGTCCTGCCGCCAAGACGCGCCAGCCACACTCTCCGCTCGTGCGCGAGCTGAGCGGCGTGATTTCCGTTCAAGATATTAAAAATAGGAAAAAAGATTATACCGCTTATTTGACCAATAAATATGCTTAAAAAAGTTTTTGTTGATTCAGATATTGTGCTGGATTTATTGTGCGGCAGAGAACCGTTTTATGAACCGGCGGCGTCTTTATTTGACCTGGGCGAGACAGGGAAAATCAAGTTATACACTTCTGCTCTGGTTTTCGCCAATGTGTTTTTTATTTTGCGCAAAGTTTTGGGTAATGAGCAGGCCAAAACTTTATTAAGAAAACTGGAGCTGCTTTTGGCAGTCTTGGCCGTGGATAAAAAAACAGTTTCTCTGGCTTTAAATTCCCATTTTCAAGATTTCGAGGACGCCTTGCAGTATTTCACCGCGCGCGAAAATTCCCTTCCTGTTTTGGTTACCCGCAACAGCAAGGATTACCAGGTCAAAGACATTATCGTGCAGACTGCGGCGGAGTATTTGAGCGGCAGTGTTTTCGTCTAAGTTCTGCGTCAGGCTGACTTTCTGTCTGCGGCCGACGGCTGCAAAATAAAAAAGTTTTTCTCGATGTTTTTTTGAAAAGATTCCGGCAGGCTATGCCAGTCTAGTATGTCCACGGAAAAAGGCAGTTCCGAAGCCATAAAAAGTTCTCGTAAATTACCCAAAGTATTAAAATCCAACTTATTCTGAGCGACAATTGCCAAATCCAAATCCGAATATTTTTTGGCCGTGCCATTCACCCGTGAACCAAAAGCGCGCACCTCGCAATCGGGAACATACAAATTTAAAAAGGTCTGAATGATTTTCAAATTTCGTTCTTGGACATCCAGCATTTATTGCTCCAAAACCTTTAATAAATCCTGTGCGTCTTTTAAAAAGTCGGCGGTCAAGCTATAAACCGCCGCCGCTTTATCGCTGTTATAAGTATGCGCGGTCTCATTGCGGGCGTTATGATACTCAAACCATTTAGCGGCATTCTTGATTAGGCTATTTTCCTGCGCTCTGCGAAATAACTCTCTGCGCGGCAAACCATCTATAGCAACATCCGTTATATTTAATTCCAGCCAGCGTTTCAAAAATTTCCAGCAGACCTCATAAGCAACCTCAAAATTTTGAATAACACCAGCCTTGAGAGTTTCTTTATCCTCAACAGTAAGTGTTTGATTATGTTCATTTTTAACACAAGAACTGAGCGCTTTTTGCAAAGCGTCAATTGCTTGAACCAAGCTAGTCAAATCAAGCAGCATGCGTTGATTATAGCATAAGACTCATCTGCTTGCGGCGGCGTGAGTGCGGAGTATTTGAGCGGCATTACTCCTCGATCCGGCCGCCGTTGAAGATCAGATACACCGACGGGATCACAAAAAGCGTCAGCAGAAAAGACAGCAGCATGCCGCCCAAAACCGAGCGTCCCAGCGGCACGAGCATTTCCGAGCCTTCGCCCAAGCCCAGACTCATCGGCAGTAAACCGACTATCGTGGTCAGGCTCGTCATCAGCACCGGACGCAGGCGCGTCGGCGAGCCGGCCAGCACAGCTTCGTAAACAGTTTTGCCCTGCTCGCGGCGCAGCGTGCCGAAATAATCGACCATGACAATGCCGTTATTGACCGCGACGCCGATCAGCAAGATGATGCCTAAAAAAACCACCGTGCTGAACGCCGTGCCGGTAACTGACAGCGAAAAAACCGCGCCCATGATCGCGAACGGCACTGTAAACATAATGACCAGCGGATCGCGCAGGGACTCAAATTGCACCGCCATGATGCCAAAAACCAAGAAAACCGCCAGCAGCGCCGCGGAAAACAGCGCTTGATTGCTCTCGCGCATACTCTCCAGCTCGCCGCCGATGTCCATGCGGTACTGGCCGGGCAACTGATAATCCGCCAGCGCCGCTCTAGCTTGCTGCGCCAATTCACCGACCGAGAAGCCGGGCGCGGCGTCCGCCACCACGCGGACCAGACGCGCTTGATTTTCCCTCTCTATCGTTACCGGTCCCAGGGCATCGCTGATCCGCGCAATCTCGCCCAAACGCACTGTAAATCCCGACGGCGAAGTCAGCAGAATATTACCGACAGCCTGCGCGCTGGTGAAGCGGTCGCGTTCGTAAATCACGCGAATATCAAAATCATCACCAAATTGCAGGTCGGTGTACGGCGTGGCCACCAGGCCGGTCAGCGTGGTGCGTATAGTGTCGCCGACCTGTTCGGCGGACAGACCGTAATTGCTCAACCTGGTACGGTCTAGCGCGATCTGCAATTCCGGCCGTGAAAGGTCTAGTGAAGTATCGAGATTGGTCAGGCCTTCTATCGCGCGCAGACGCTCCATAACCTCCTCGGCATATTGATTGAGCCGCTGAATATCCGGCCCGAAAATTTTGATTTCCAGAGCTTCTTCGGTCGCGCCAACACGCAGGCCGCGCAGACGCGCTTTGGTTACGCGGATTTCCGCGCCGGTATTCTCATATTTTTTTATCAGCTCGCGTATTCTGCCGATAGAAATATTGGTGCTGCCTTTGCGCTGCTGCAGAGGCACAAGCTGAATATTGAGGCGCGCTTGATTGGAATACTGCGCCACATTGCCGCCAAACCACGCGCCGCCGGTCGAGGAATACAAAGTCTGCACGTCCTCATCGGCGGCTAAAATTTGCTTTTCCAGATCACGCACCAGCGCGTCGGTTACGTGCAAAGCCGTGCCCTGCGGAAAATAAACGCCGATATTGATGCGGCCGTCGTCGATTTGCGGCAAAAATTCCGAGCCGGAAGTGCGAAAACTAAAATAAGTCAGCGCGCCCAAAATTATCAGCAAAAAGACTATGCCCCAGCGCAGGCGCAGAGCAGGCTTGAGCAGGCGGACATACAGCGCAGTCAGGCCGTTCATAAAATGCCGGTCAGTCTCGCGGCGCCGGCGTGAAAACCTGGTCAGTCTGGCGGTCAAGGACGGCACGACAGTCAGAGCAGTGATCAGAGAAGCGACTATGGCCACAGATATAGTAATAATCAAATCTCTAAACAACAGCACCGCGATGCCGCTGATCATAATAAACGGCAGCACCGAAGCCAGATTGGTCAGCGTGGAAGCCGCGACCGCCGAGCCGATCTCCGTGCTGGCCTCCTCTGTGGCGGTCAGAATATCCTCATGTTTGATTTGCTGATGGCGCGTGATATTTTCAAGCATGACTATAGAGTTATCCAGCAGCATACCGATGCCCAGGACTAGACCGCCCAAACTAATCATATTGATATTGATGCCAAACATCGACATAAAGAAAAATGTAGTCAGCAGCGACACCGGCATAGCCAGAGTTACAATAAAGGTGCGGATAAAACTGCGCAGGAAAAGATAAACCACAATAACAGTCAGCAGTCCGCCAAACAGGAGTGAAGAACTGACGCTCTGAATTGCATTGATAATATAGTAGGACTGATTATTGACAATACTGACTTTGATATCCGGCGGAATAATTCCATTCTCCTGCAGCTCGGTGATTTTTTTCTGCACCGCGCCGCAGACTTCCACAGTGTTGGCGTTGGGCTGTTTGATAAAACTCATCAAAACCGACGGCGTTTGATTGATGCGCACCATGACGCGCTGATCGCTGCTCGTGTCCACGACCTGCGCCAGCTGCTGGAGATAAATCGGCGTGCCTTCGCGGTTGGCGACAATGACGCGGCGCACATCATCGAGCGAAGCGTATTTGGCGGAAAGCCGCACAGTCAGCTCCTGATCGCCGCTCGTGATATAGCCGCCGGGGAGATTGACGTTTTCTTCGGCCAGCCGCCGGACTATTTGCGCGGCAGAGATTTCGTAACGATCCAGCAGGCGCGGATCAAAAATCACTTTGATCTCGCGAAATCTGCCGCCGCTGACCGTGATCGAGGCCAGTCCCGGAATGCCGGTAAAAAATTCCGACAGCTCCCGGTCTGCCCAGCGGTTCATCTCTATCTCGCCGCGCTGCGCCGAAGAAAAGCCGACTTCCAGCACCGGCATTTGCGAAGGATCGGCTTTGCCGACGCTTGGCCGGTCGACGTCATCGGGCAGGTTGTTGAGGCGGTCCAGGCGCGCGCGGACGTCATTGAGCGCCACTTCCATATCCTTGCGGTAATCAAAATAAACATTGGTCAGCGACACTCCCTCGCGCGCGGTCGACACCACGCGTATCGCGTCTTCCGCCGAAGCCACCGCCGCTTCTACACGCCGCGTGATATTGGTCTCGATTTCCTCCGGCGACGCGCCTTCCCAGGATACACGCACATTGATCTGCGGATAAATAATGCGCGGCAGCATATCGATAGACTGTTCGCGCATAAAGAAAATACCCAGTCCGCAAAATAGCACGGCGATGACCAGCGTGCCGACAATTCTTTTGATCGCTATTTTGCTGATGCTCACAAATTTTCTCCTAACAGCCGTTTTAACTCAACGGCATTGAGATTGTAGTCTAGCGCGCTGTCCAATTGGCTGATCCTGGCCTGCAGAGCGGTCTGTTCGGCATCGAGTAACTGCTTGCTGTTGGCCGTGTAACTTTGGCCGCGCTCCTGATACAGGCTCAAACTTTTTTCCGCTTTGTCCGTATTTTGGGCGGTCAATTTTATTTTTTGTCCGGCTGTCCGCAGCGCAGTCAAAATATCAGAATATTTTATTAACTCGTTTCTGGACAGCAATTCAGAATCCAACAAAGCCTGCTCGCGCGCCTTAACACTTTGCTCGACTTGTTTTGGTGTTTTGAAAAAATCAAATAAAAGCATTTGCAGGGAAACGCCCCATTGCGAATAAGTCGTCTCATCTTTGGGAAAAGTTTCGCCCCATTCCACGCCCGTATAGGCCTGCAGATTGATTTGCGGCCAGTAAGCGCTCGCGGCGGATTTTACGGCAATTTCCCGCTGGCGCGCCGCCAGTTTATCCAGCCGCTGAACATAATTATTTTCCAGTCTCTCCAAAACATTGTCTGGCGGCAAAACATTCAGGGTCGGCTCGGCGGCAAAAGTAAAATCGCGCGGCTCGTCATCTTTATAAGTTAACTTTACCGGCAACCGCGTGAGCAAATTGTCCAGCAAATTGCGCGACCGCCACCAGGCCAGCTCCGCATCGTCCACGGCGATCTCCACATTGCCCAACTGTATCTCGATTTGCAATAACTCCTCCGGACGGGGCAGTCTGGTCTGCTCGGCCAACTGTTTAGATTTATTATAGTAGGCGCGCAAATTTTGCCAGGACTGCAGATTTGCCGACAAAATTTCCTGCGCGTGCCAGAGCTGGTAATACGCCGCCGCCACAGCGAGCGATAATTCTTGTTTGGTCTTGGCTAATTCCAATTCCGCCTGCTGCAATTCCAATTTTGCCGATTCTTGGTCCTGCCAATATTTGCCGCCGGCAAAAAGCGGCTGATTGAGGACGAGCGAGGCGTTGTAATCGTCCGTTTCCGTGCGCAATCTGGTATAGCCAGCGTTCAAGCCCAGATTGGGCAGCAGCGCCGCGGTCTTGACCCAGGCTTTGGCGCGCGCTTCCTCGATTTTCAGTTCCTGGATTTTGACAGTTTCGTTATTGGCCAAAGCCGTGTCGATACATTCCCGCAGCGAAAGCTCCGCGGCGAAAACAAATGTCCCTAAACTTAAAAATGCGAGAAAAAACAGTTTAAGCATAAAGTATTATACAATTCTAAAATTAAAAAGTTCCAGACTAATTTCGTTAAGATTTCGTTAAATTATCACGCCAAATCTTTCAGCCAGCGTTTGGTTAACTCTTTGACCAAACAAACTATAGAAATATTGATTATGGCCAGCGCGGACACGGCCAGCGGTCTGGGTGAAAAAAAGACACCCAGAGCCAGCGAAGTGCCGGGCGCGTGTCTGCTGTGCACGATCAGGATCAAAAATATCGCCAGAAAAACTACTCCGGTGATCCAGAAAGAGACCGGCACTTCCGGACAAAAATGCTTCAACGCGGCAAATAACAAACCGACCAGCACGCCGCAAAAATAACCGCCGAGCAAATTGCGCGGAGCGGACTGCGGCTGATGCGGAAAAACCGCCGCGGTAAAAACCGAAGAGCCCAGCGACAAATTAACCAGCCCGGAAAAAAGGAGGCGGCCTTGAAAAAACAGCAGGCTGACCAGCGCCGCCGCGCCCAACGGCTGGCCTATACAATGCGGCCAGTTTTTAAGAAAATTATTTTTTATACTCATGCACGTTTCTCTCTCTGTTTTAGAAAATTTAGAAAATATAAAAAAAGAAAGCCTGCCGCTTAAATTCTCAATTCCTGCAAATATTTTTCAGCCATAGTCGCGGCCACCGCGCCGTCCGCCGCGGCGGTTACCAGTTGGCGCAGTTCTTTGGCGCGCGCGTCGCCCGCCGCGAAAAATCCCGCAACGTTTGTCCGCGTGTCCTCGCCCGCCGCAATATAGCCGTCCTCGGTCAGCCGCACAAAATCTTTGAGCATTTCAGTATTGGGGATCAGACCGGCGTAGACAAACACGCCGTCGCAAGCCAGGATTTCCGTTTCTTTGGTCAAGAGATGCTGCAAAACCACGCTGGTCAAAATAGTCCCCTCGCCGCGTATTTCCTTGGCCTGGCACAGCGTTTTAAAAATTAGGTTTGGCCGGCTCTGCGCTTTGTCCAGCAGCATTTTTGGCGCTTGCAGATTTTTGCCGCTGTGCGCCAGCACCACAGTTTTGGCCAGGCCGCTCAAATACAGAGCTTCCTGCACAGCGGTGTTTTTGCCGCCGAGCACCACGACATTTTTGCCTTTGTAAAAAGGCCCGTCGCAAGTCGCGCAGTAGGACACGCCGCGGCCGCGAAATTCCTGCTCACCCGGAATACCCAGACGCTGCGGCAACGCGCCAGCCGCGTAAATAACTGTCCGGCTCTGCAAAATTTTGCCGTTATCCAGCGTTGTTTGAAAAATATTTTCCGTCCGCTTAAATTGGCTGGCTATGCCGTACTCGATTGGCACGCCGATTTTTTCAACTTGTTTTTGCAATAAATTTCCCAAATCCAAACCGCTGATCGAAATTTGCGTCGGCCAATTTTCGACTAACTCCGAAGTGGTGATCACGCCGCCTGGGATTTGCGGCTCTAAGGCCAGCGTGTTTAAACCGGCGCGTCCGGCGTAAATCGCCGCGGTCAGGCCGGCAAATCCGCCGCCGACGATAAGCAAGTCCAGGACATTGCCGGACTGCGCCGCCGTCTCAGGCCGCGGCTCGGTTTGAGTTTGCATAGCGCGTATAATAACATTATCAAACCGGCCTGTCTTATCAACTTAAATTTAAGGCAAAATTCTGTTTCGCCGG
Organism: Candidatus Termititenax aidoneus; assembly: GCA_003864455.1. Lineage (GTDB taxonomy): Bacteria > Margulisbacteria > Termititenacia > Termititenacales > Termititenacaceae > Termititenax > Termititenax aidoneus. The sequence continues at coordinate 10,394 of BGZN01000024.1, forward strand.
CGCCTGTCAATAGTTAGGGTTGTTTTTTATTGTTTCTGATATTTAGCCGCCTAAAGCTATAATTTTGCCTGCATGTATAAATACGCTAATTTATGTTATACATTCCGCAGGTATGGCTGTGTATGTTGGCTAAACTTATTAAATATAAAGAATGTGTAGAAACCGCGTTTCACACCGCGGTGCAGGCGGATTTGGACAGGCTTTTTTGCGACAACCAAACCAGCAAACTTTTTCAGAATTATATAAAAGAACTGCGGCAGGAAAAGGCTGATTTAGAATTTTTTGTCATGCTCAGCAAGATTACCGGCAGACCGCTTACCGAAGAAACCCGTTATCTTTACGAAGAGTCCGACGTGCTGGAAATGCTGGAAAAACACGGCATCGCCGACGCTTTTGACAAACTTTTTACGCGCCGCTACAAAGGCTATTGCTGGATACGTTCGCAGTCCCTGCATCCGGAGCCGCCCGAACAAATTATCGCCGATCTGGTCAAGCATTATCGGGAAAGCAACGACATTAACAAACTGCTGAAAGCCAGCCGCGTTTTAAAACTGCTGGAGGATAAGTCTGTCAACGCCACGCTCAAGGCAGCTAAAAAACAGATAAATGAGCGCCAAAGAGCGCTTATTAATTCTTTCATCGCGCGCTGCCAGCGGAAAAAAATCAGTCTGCCCCAAGCTATATTTGGCTCCGGCCAGTTGGCCGCAGACGAAGAGCCCAGTGCGGAAATGCTGGAGTTTTTGCAAACGCTGATCCGGATTTACAATGAAAAAGATTCTATTCTGCTCCTCAATCCTTACGGCAGACAAATGCTCCTCAACAACGCTGTTTATTATGAAAATTCTTGGCCGATTGAGCATTTGCTCGAGGCTTTTCCTGTGCTGAAAATTTCGGCCATTGAATTTTTCTCTCAATACAAAGTCGTTTTTTCCAAATACAATATTGATAATTACACGCAGGCCTTTGACTTGTTTTTTGAACGGATCAGCCCCGCGCGCGCCATTCCCAAACTCAGCACAGAAAGCGAGGAAAAAATTCTCCTGCTTTGTTTTGACAGAGGGGCGCGCAAAAATTTTATCGACCTGCTGCATGACATGCAAAATATCCGCCGCGCCGAACTTAAACGCCGCAACAGACAGCTAATCAAATCCCTGAACAATGCCATCACCAGCTTTCTGCCCAAAATTTTGTCCCCCAAACTAATGGCGCTTTTGCAGGCCGGAGAAAACTATCAGGAGTGGCAGCAGGCCGTGCCGGAATACGCTGACAAATTGCAGTGCTGGCTGTCCGTAGAAAATCTGCTGGACAAACTTCAGGATTACTGGGCGGCCCTCAATCTCAAAGAAATTTATCGTTATTATTTTCGCTATCTAGACACCAATAAGGTCTTGCCCTGGGACGAGCAGCTCATGGGTAAATTTGTGCAAGAAAGTTTTGCCAAGCAGCCGCTGCCCGAAAACATTACATCCGTCCGTGAAAAATACGGCTATAAAAATTCCAAAGCCAACATGCTTTTTGCCCTTTACTCTTTTTTTGTGAATCCCGAAGGCTTTGAGCAGTACCGCGAAGCGCAGACCGAAAAACGGAACAAAGCCTAGCCGCCCCCGCGACGCTCCGGCTATAATGCGCTAAAATCCCGCCATGACCGAGGCGCAGAGGCTCGATAAATGGATCGGACAAAACTACGGCGTCAGCCGCACTCTGGCGGCAAGTTTGATCGACCGCGGTTTGGTCGTCTGGCCGGCCGGGAAAAAATTAAAAAATTCGCTGCTGCTGACCGCGGAGGAATTTGCGCAATGCCGGGTAACTCTGCCGCCGGTCGAGAAAACAAAACTTCAAGCGCAAAATATTCCGCTGAAAATAATTTATGAAGACGCGGACTTGATCGTAATCCACAAACCCGTCGGCCTAGTCGTGCATCCGGCCTGCGGCAATCCCGACAACACACTGGTTAACGCTCTGCTGTATCATTGCCGCGACCTGTCCGGCATCAATGGCCGGGAAAGGCCGGGCATAGTGCATCGCCTCGACAAAAACACCGAAGGACTGCTCGTTGCCGCCAAGCATGACGCGGCGCATAAATTTTTGAGCAAACAATTTGAGAAGCATACTATTACGCGCAAATATCTGGCTCTGGCCGCCGGCAATATCGTCAAAGATCACGGCGTGATCTCCGGTAATCTCAGCCGCAGCCGGCAGGATAGGAAAAAAATCGCCGTGGTTTCCAGCGGCGGCAAAAAAGCCGTAACTCATTACAAAGTCCTCAAACGTTTCAACAGCATGACGCTGCTTGAAGTCGAGCTAGAGACCGGCCGCACGCATCAGATCCGCGTGCATCTCGCCTATATCGGCCATCCGCTGATCGGCGATCCGGTGTATAATGCCGACTACCGGCAAAAAAACACGCAGCAATGTTTGATCGCTTACCGGCTGGGGTTTATTCACCCTCAGACAAAAAAATATATGGAGTTTGACGCGGAGCTGCCAAAATGGGCAAAGAAAACAGAGCATTTTTAATGTTTAAATTATGGTTAATTTTTATCTGCTGTCTGGGCGCGGCAGGCGTTGCCGCGGAGATCGGGCAATTCACCGAACTGTCGGGCGAAATTGTTATTTCGCGCAATCGTGAGCCGCGTTTTCAGCCGGTCGTGGCCAGCCGCGTTTACACCAATGATCTTGTCACGCTGGCGGAAATGTCTTTTGCCATTATCGAAACGCCGCAAAATATTTGGCAAATCCAAGGTCCAGCCAGATTTACTATTAACTCCGCAGACAATTTTGCGGCGGAATACGGCGCGCTGGATTTTCAATTAAAACCGCCGCGTGAGAAAAATGTTTTTCTGGCCGTTGCCGAATCGGTAATTTTTCCCGGGCTGGGACACTGGTATATAGAAGACTACGCCAAAGCCCTGCCGCTGCTGAGTATCAGCGGTCTGATGCTGATCGGCATTTACACCGCCAATCCAGAATTAAGCTCCGCGCCGGAGAGAACCGCCGAACTGCGCCAAAATTATTTGCAGATTTATCTGGCCTACATGCTTGTCGCGGCGCTCGACGCCTGGTCGGAAGCCGGCGCGCTCAACCGCCGGCTGGCTGAAAACCGCGCATTGCTTGAGGAATAAAAATGAAACTCTGCCTCGACGCCGGCAACACTTCTATCACTCTCGGCTTTTTTGAAAATGATAAATTGATCCAAAAATCCACACTGCCCACGGACGATTACCGCAAATTCCGCCTGACGCAAAAAATCGACAGAGTAGTTTACGCTTCGGTCGTGCCGCGCCTGGACGAATATTTTGCCCGTTATTTCAGCCAAACAAATTTTACGCGCCTCACTTACCAGCACATTAAAAATATCCGCATCGCTCTGCCCAAAAAATCCGAGATCGGCATAGACCGGCTGGTCAACGCGTCCGGCGCGGCGGTTTTTTACGGCGGCAGCGCGGTGATCATCGATCTCGGCACTGCGACGACTTTTTGTGTCCTGTCCCAAAATGTTTACCGCGGCGGCTTGATCTGTCCGGGACTCAATCTGACCCGCATCGTCCTGCATGAAAAAACCGCCAAACTGCCGCTCATCGAATTAAAAAGCAAGCCGCCGCAGTTGATCGGCAATTCCACAGTCAAAGCCATGCAGTCAGGGATTTATTACGGCTACGCCGCGCTTATCAACGGCCTGGTCGCCGCGCTGCAAAAAAAAGTCCCGCGCGCCAAAATCATCGCCACCGGCGGTTACGCGGAATTACTGGCGCGGGATATAAATGTTGACATTATCGACACAGACTTAACGCTGAAGAGTTTGAATTTGTTTTAGTTTACTTGGTCTAAAAATCTAAAAAAATAAAGTGCCTTAAATAAAGCAGCGGTTCGGCAGGCTCATCAACCATTACACAGTTTAATTTACACTCTCGAAAATTTTAAATGTTCGGTTTTAAGAAAAGCCGCATATTCGTCTAAAGTCGTCGCTCCGCTTTTTTTCCACAAGTTTTCCTGCAATTTTTCCTTAAATTTTATGCAATCAAATTTTTTTTCTTTAGGCGTCATTTTCCACTACCTCCTGCGGCGTCCTTATATCCAGTATACCATATCCTTCACGCAAATTTATTGACGGAATTAATTCACTCCAAATGTAATCATTATCGGAAAATCGCCGATAGCCAGATCGTATTTGAAACTGGTTTTTTTAACGTCGCGGTCTTTCAGAACTGTGTTCAACATATTCTCGATTTGCTGTGTTTTTTCCGGCCTCACAAAAATCCCCCCATTGATAATCCATCTGATAATTGCAGTTTTTATGCCAACTTTTGCTGGCGATTTAAGCCAAAACTGTATAAAATTGAGCTGCAATGCAGGCTTTGTTCGTCAAAATTGCTCTATTTTTACTTTCCGGCGTGGTTTTTGCGCTGGGGCTGCACAAAGAAGTGCAAAAAAATCTCTCGCTGGTCTACTCTATCAATGTTACCGCCAAACAGACGCGGCAATATATTCAAAAAATGCTGACCTATATTCTCGAAACGCTGACGATAAAATTCATGCCGCCGCGCCTATTCGCCAAAATTATTTCAGATCAAGGTCTGGCGCCGCTGCACGAGGCTTTGAGTTACGGACGCGGCGTGATCCTGCTCGTCATGCACGCTGGTAATTGGGAACTTTTCGGCTGCGCGCTGGGACGATTTGGCTACCGCGCGGCCGCCGTGGTCAACAACCCCCGGCACGACAAATTCATCTCCTACATTGACAAAAACCGCGTCAAGTGCGGACTGGAAATCATCGACATCAACACGCAGAATATGTACCGCGCCTGCTTCAAAGCTTTTGTGCAAAACAAGATCGTGCTGATCGCCGCGGACACCGGCGCGACGGACAGCGACAAAAATATTACTCTGCGTGTGCTGGACAAAGATCTGCCGGTGGCGACCGGCTGGGCGACTATGGCTCTGCGCGCGCGGCCGCTCGTCCTGCCGGTTTTTAATTATTCGGAAAAAAGGCGGCATGAATATATCTTCGGCCGATTAATAGACCCGGCCAACTATGCCGACGAAAAATCCTTGCTGACCGATGCGCTGGCTTTTTACGCCGAGCAATTGCGCGCGCGGCCGTTCGAGTGGTTTTTGCCGGTGTCCAGCAGTGAGGTTAAGAAAACTTTTGGCCAGCTGCACAAATAAAATCGTCCTCAACCGCCGCACACAAAAGGCCAAAGTCTGCACGAGTTGCATCCGTTCAGGAAAAGTCAGCAAACCAAAACCGCGGGTGAAAGCGGCGTAAAAACTATCCTCTGTTTAAGTTAAAAGAAAAAGAAGCGAGTGATCCAATACTTGGCGCACTGTTTCCAGCGACATCCATTGCGGCACGGCTTTGGTGAAATTGCCTTCAAAACAATAAGAGCAACTCCTGTTACAAACATTATTAATTATAAAATTCATAATATTAAACCTTTTGGGCTATAGCCTGTTGCACTTCTTTAAGCGTCAGTCATATAAATAGTAAAAACTTCCGCATATTCTTTTCTCACAAAGTACCGGGAAATATGTTCAATACGTCTAGGCAAATCCAATGCTCGATTCGACAACTTAAAGTGTCTTATCCCCGTTTCTGTAAATATTGTCAGCATTTCTGCCAAACTCAAATCTTTCATTAGCTCCCCTGGGAACAATGCTTTGTATTTACACTTATGTGGAGATGCCTCAGGGTCAACAGTATAACCAAGATTTGCTTTATCCGTAGCGCGATAATGTTCTTTCCTATTTGGACAATAGGGAATACATGGTTCGCAAAGCATAATCTCTACTTTTTCCGCTGGAAAGCAGCTTAAAAGCGCCAAATCCCGATTCCATTCGGGAGGAATAACCACCAAATCATATTCCTTAGCAGCCTTTAATAATATAGCCTTATCATAGGTGACATGGGTTACAGAATAAATTATTTTATACTGCGGATAAGAGCTACGAATATAGTTCTCCAAAAGCTTGCTACAAACAATCACCGCGTTCAAGGGGCTTTCAAAAGCTTTCAACACCTGGTTGCAGACGGTATTTGGCAAATGTTCTTCCGTCAACAAATTATTGGTAAAAGTGAAGTATACTCCGATATTTCGTTGATTAAAAAATTCCACTTTTTTCTTGCATTCAGCTATAGAAAGAGATTCAGCCATACCTTCCATTACTCGTCCGCCGTTCCAGATTAAGCCAGGAAAAGAATCAAAAAATGATTTAACTTCAATGCCGGGGTAAAACCATTCAGAATGAAATTCTTTAGCCAAAATAAACCGCTGCAGATATTTATCCGCCTCAGTACAAGCCAAGCCGCCGCCAATACTCACACTTAAGGTATTTGTCATATAGTGATCGAACGGAGTATATAATCGCGTAAATCTTTCAAATGAAAAAAACAGGGTCTGTCTTTAGAATATTTACACAGTAAATTATCCAATAAGCCTATCACCATAATAATAGAAATTCGTTTTATGATTTCTGGATCTTCCTTACCTTCATCAAAAGTATTCAAATCAATTATACAAAATCCATTAACGCTATCATAAAATAAATTCATTTTATTTATATCAAGTACAATACGTCTATCGCTGCTAGTAAAGATAGTCTGAAATAACATATCAATCTGGGTCTTTTTTATAGATAAACATTGGCTTGCGGACAATCTATCCACACAACATCCACTAACCAACTCCATTATCATAGATCTACGAGACGCTGAAATCCCGACCATCTTTTCCAAACCGGGAATATCTAGTGTATTGTGGTAAGCCTCGCAGCAAGCATCATTAAATTCACCACTGTGCCTAAATTTGAGTACATACTTCAAATTTGTATCTAATATAACCGTGCTCTCTAAACCAGCGTCAAAGAATATCGTCGGCGAATGCAATGAAAAAACATCTATTAAAGAATTATACTTCAATATATATGGGCGCAAATCAAGCATCTGGTAAAACATTCCTCTGCCTGTTTAACATAAAACAATTTCTTCTTTTACAAACATCTTTGCCATTTAATAGATTTTTTCGAAAGGCGCAGAATTTTTTGCTTTGCCAAATATCCAAAATACTCTGTTCTAATACATTGCCAAAAATATCCTGCCCATTATAATCACAGCAGCAAGGAACAACCGAACCATCTACTAAAATTATTATTCGCTCAAAACAACCTTCTTCTTTTTCTAATATATATTTTTTCCGTTCTTTATCAGATAGCCCTGCTGTACCAAGCGGACGGTACTTTGTTTTATTAGAAAATTGTAGAGCTGAATTTTCTATTCTAAACGGCCTCATAAATCCAGGTTCTAATTCTAACGAATGGCATAATTCCGCAAAATCAGCCATCTCCTGTTCATTATGCTCAAAAACCAAAAATGTCGGACAGATACCTATATTAGATTTTAAGCGTTTTTTAGACGCACAAAGATATTTTAAGGCGTTAATGGCTTTTTCTGCACGGCCACCCCTGCGGTATTTTTCATAAACAGCCTGACTGCAGCCATCGATTGACACAGAAATATTCACACAGCCAGAATCCACTATCTTTTCTGCAAGTGTTTCATCAATTAATTGGCCATTCGTGGTCAAATAAGGGTCAGCGAACCCTATTGTATATTTAATAATTTCCAAAATATCTTTATTCAGTAATGGCTCTCCCCAAACAGCCAGGCAGACCTTTTTAGCATATGCCTTTAAGTTGTCTGCTATTGCTTTATATTGCGTAAAACTCATAACTCCCTGTTGACGGGTTACCAAGCCGGCTCCAGTATAACAACCAGCACAACTCAAATTACAACCCAGCACAGTTTCTATGCTGAAAAAGTCTGGTATTTTTCCTTCAACGGTATCCTGCGGCATTAATGTTCGCCTTTTATTTTATCAACTTCTTTTTGCAGCAAATAATCCACGCCAGCTGTCAGGTACTCCGTTTTATGGTTACTATTATTTAGTTTTTCAGCCAACTCTTCAACATAATTCTTAGCCACCTCGATTAACATTTTTCCGGCTCGACACCAGTTCTGATCTGGTTCGGTATATGTCTTGCCGTGAAGATAGAAACTACCCGGACAAACACAACAGCCCCATTGCGGGCAGGCATTACATTTAGGAATATCCCGCATACACATTTCAGACATGTGGTTAATTCCAGGGCTATCTTCGTTTATATCCAATTCCGAATAGATGCGATCTTCGGGCGCACACCAATACTCATGATGACAAGGCACCATTTTGCCGCTAGGCAATACCGCCATTAATGTTCTCCCGGCGGAACAAAAATGCGATTCATTGTATCTTGGTTCATTGTGCCAAGTGCCGTCTTGTTTTATATTCAATAATTTTTCCTCAGCCAAAGAAAAAGCAAGAACAGCAAAATGGCTTTGCCGGATATCATTTTCTAAATACCATTTTTTCAATAAAACCAATTGTTCGGCATAAACCCCAAAATCCTCTTCCGTCCAGGTGCTGGAGTCGCCCGGCAGCCAGCGTAATGGCAGTTTTGTGTCTCTCATCTTTTCTATATTATAAAACCACTTAACCATATCCAGCAGGTATGGCACACTATACTTAGATAATACAGGATGAATTGTAGGCGCCCAACCCGTTTCCTCTTGAAAAACATTATAGAATTCCATTCCTCGCTGAAAAGAACCGTGACCACGGTTAAGATCATTGGCAGCCCTAGGCCCGTCAAGTGATAGCTGCACATACTTAAAATATTTTACATAATTTCGAAAAAACTCCCGGTCAATGACCTGGCCATTGGTAATCATTTCAAAACTAAAATTCCGATACTCCCAGCCCCATTCGCAAATTTGTTTCATAAGCTCAATATTCAACATCGGCTCTCCGCCAAAAAAAGTAATCTTACAGTCCCTGTCAAACTTTCTTAGCACTTGTTTGGCTGTTTCAAAAGTCATAACGGTCTTATCCCGTTTCTGATGGGGTTCATAGCAATATACACAACGCAGATTACATTCTTCGGACATAATTAAAGTAGCGCTGTCCGGCTGAATCTTTGGATTTTCTTTAACTTTCTTATTAATCGCCAGCATTGCCTTAACCTTGATCAGAGCATCTAAATCTGACAAGACGGCAATTTTCACTATTTGCTCATCAGCCAGAACTTGGCACATCGCCAAAAGCAAAGCCGTATGCTGAAACGGCAGCACAAATTCTAGATTATCCCTAATATACTTACTGGGCATTTTTTTAAACATATAGGAAGAGTCATTGTAATATTTATCCACGCGCAATATCTTTAAAAAATTATCTTTATTTACTTTGATTAAATATGGCATTCTCAATGAAATATCATTGGAATTTGCTTTCAATATATCGATCAAAGACTTCATTTCCTGTTCATTAACCAGATATTTATCTGTTTCAGCTTTGTACATAATTAATTTTTTTAATTCGCCAATACTAATTTTTATTTCTACGGACTCTTGAATAGATTTTAGTATAGCGTCAAAATTGTTATCATCAAAAAATGGATACAATGCCCCCAACAATTTGTCCTGACTTAATTGTTCAGTTAATTCGGCTTTTACCAACTCTCGCCTAAATGATAATTTTCTCATACTTAATAACCTCCTAGTTTTTTAGCTGCCGCGTGTTACAACTTGCACTCCTTCAGGAATCATTGGTTCAGGTTTCTTGCCCAGTTTTTCACAATAGGCAACATAACAAGCATAAATAGCCTTTCGATAAGAACATAGCTCAATCTGATTATTATCAAATATCTCCATTTTTTCGATGCCATCTTCAATAATAATTTTCTTATGTGATGGAACATGGTATTTCCAGGGCGAGATGGTAACTTGCTGCAAAATCTTTAGATCCGTAGCCTGAATCAACCGCAGTACTTCTTTTTTATAGATTTCCCAGTAATAATCATTCAGCCATTCTTCTACACAACCAAAATGAATAGTCCTAAAACCCTGTTCCAAAACATAAAAATCAAAAGTTTCTTTAATTCGGCGTATGTTCAGTGGCGTGATAACCGCAGTAATAGCAACATTGGTTAAGGTGTTCCAGTGTTTAGCATTAGCCAGCACTCGTTCAAAATCAATGCCTATCCGTTGTTTACTAATGGTCTGTGGATCATCCAATGACACACCAATGCCCAGACGATATTTGGCAATCAGCTCATCTATCTCGGCATTGCGAATAGTGCCATTTGTTGTAATTATAATGGCAAACTTATTATGATATTTCTCAATCAAATAGCTAACCTTATCCATATACAAGAAAATCTCCCCGCCCAGCAGCTCAAGCTCATCGCAATTTCCATGTGCTAAGATTTCGTTTATTTTTTCATCTATTTCTTCAAATGAAATTACAAATTGTTTACGTTGCCTATCTATCTTGTTATCCTCATAACAATAAGTGCAGCGTAAATTACAATTATTAGTTATATGTAAAGAATATCTCATGGTGCGCGCGTTTAGTTATATAGTAAAAGCTTCACACGCCGCGCGAATATTACAAGTACATTGCACTGAGTCCCTAGCGTTACAATCACAACGCGCAAGACAGGTTTCTGTCATAGACTTGTTCGTTGGACAGTGAACAGTGCAGTCAGAATCACAATTACAACGGCCGCCACACTCATTATCGCAAGCGCAACGGCTAGTGCATATACTACAAGAACGAATTGTGCACCAACTACAGTTATCGTCACAGCGACAAGCACATTGACAACTGGTAGTCTTTGCATCACAGTCACAAGCGCAGTTTGCCTTCAAATCACAACTACAAACATCATCACATTCACAACCTACTGTCCCGGCCCTGGCATTGCAGGTGCATCTTGCCACACAAACACAGCCATCCTCCGAGGTATTAAGCTTTTGATAAGCGGTTTGAATATCTGACGCGCGCATGAGGCTGCCGGCATTCACATTCAAAGTATAACCAGTTAATCGCCGCAGGTTTTCTTTTATTCTGGCCATGGATTTAGAAAAATCTATAGGCTTTCCGGCCTCTGTATCTTCCAGTTCAGCATACGGCGGATTGAATCTGTGCCTGGTAATTTCACTTTTTATGGCATCATGAAGCTTGGTCATCTGCGACGCTTTCTTTGACGTGCCGGCTGCTACAGAACTATCTGCAGATTTTGTAGTCTTATTGGAATGACAGCCCGGAGCCGCGCTTTTTGCCGGAGACACATCATCATCAGGCTTAAAATCCATAGTACAGGTAAAGTTTGAAGTACAGTCTGTATTAGCGGTATACTGTGTGTTTTCCGTCATATAATTCCCTCCAAAATAAAATTACTGCCACAAACTAGCCGCATACACCTGCGCTTCTGTGGCTATCTTCTTACTGCCTGCATTTTGAGCAGTTGGCAGTTCAACTGCACTCTGTACTCTTGGAGAAACTTTAAAAGTTTTTGTCCCATTGATCTCTTGGTCACTGGTCCGATCGACCACAGCGCTAGTATCAGCCTTGCCAGCAATCGCGGTATTCACACCCGTCTCTATTCTACCCATTTCTGTAGCCGCATCATCCGCTACTTTCCATACTTGGTATTCCGTGGCGATAAGCGTCCCGTCATTAGTAGCAGCCGTCTCTTTACTCGGCACTTCAGGCGGTGTGGTGAAAGTTTTTACTCCGCTTATTGTTTGGGCGCTGGACAGATTGACCACATCAGCAGCATTAGCCTTGGGATCTGCCGCTACATACACCTGGGCTTCTGTGGCTATGACAGTCGTGCCAGTACTAACAGGAGTAGTATTTTTGCTCGGCACCAAAGGAGATACGGTAAAAGTTTTTGTGCCCCCGATAGTTACATTGCCAGTCACATCAACTTTTCTGTCCAGCGCGTTTATTACGTCCTGTGCGATAATATTATTATTTGCCAGTATTCCATCGTATTTTTCTCCTGCTATATTTGCCATATTTATCCCTCCCTTAAAATTACCTATTGCACCAACAGGCCGCTTTATAAACTTGCTCTTCGGTAGCCGCTATGTTGCTTCCAGTATCATCGCCCGGCAATGTTTTAGTTTCCGAAATTTTCGGCGTGCTTTTAAAATCCTTTACTCCTTCGATCTCCTGGTTAAGAATATCCGGATCATTGCTACCGCTAGGGATGATACGATAAACCACATTGTCGGCGTCTGCTTTGCTGCCAATGTCAAACACCATTGTACTTTCCCATGTTGCAATGTTCCCCTGTATTGCAATGCCCTGCGCATACACTTGCGCCTCGGTGGCTATGGCCGTCTTAGCCGCAGCCTTTTTATTATCATCACCGCAATCGACCGCTGTGCTTTTGCCCGGCGACGCTAACAACGGCGCTGACGGGTCGAAAGTTTTTTGTCCTCCAATCTTTCCATATTGCACACCATCATGGTTGCCGGTCCGATAAACCACTTTGTCTTTATCAGCTTTAACAGAAAACGTGTTATAAACCTGCGCCTCGGTGGAGATCGCGTTAACGGTGGTCGCTGCCGGGTTTCTCTCCTGCACTATTGGCGAAATGGTGAATTCTTTTTTGCCACTGATAGTTACATTGCCGGTCACGTCAACTTTGCTGTCCAGCGCTTCTTCCATATAAGAAGCTTTCAACCTTTCTCCTCTTCCTATGCCTGTATATGCCATAAGACTCCTCCCTTTCTTTCTTAAAATTTAAACCGATGATTGTCACCGCTTGTCAATAGGCAAATTATCGATTTTTTCTGGGGGATTTTTTTATTATTTTTTGAAAAATTCACTGCCAGACCGGTTGAATGTTTTTGGTCAGTTCGGACATGAAGAGCAAAAAATCTTCGTCCATTTTTTCTTTTTCCGTCGTGTTTTTTTCTTTAGCAAGCAGAGCGCCGCTGATTTTTTGAACGATCCAGTCCTCGGCATAACCTTTGGCTTTGTACAGATCTTTGGCCAACTGCACCGCGCGCATTGGGTCTTCGACAAAACGCATTTGCTCATAAGCCGTCTGCGCCAGCCAGAGCCGCCAGGACTCCACCTGCTTATTGGGCATGGATTGCACGAGACGGAAAAAACCCAGCGTATTCACACAGAGCAGATCGCGTACGCCCTGCGTAGTGTCCAGCGGCAGCAATTTGGTCAAGTCCGGCCAAAGCCGCGCCAGACTTGGGTCGCGGTGGCGCATTTTCAACAAATAATCCCGCGGCCGTGTGGAACGCAGTAATGTTTTTACGATGTCTAAAACACAAAACCACCAGTCATTGTCATGCCAAATTTTACGGATTTTTTTATCTTGAAAAACAGAAAACCGTTTGAATGCCAAACTGGGAGCGGGGGGGGGG
>BGZN01000025.1 GCA_003864455.1 Candidatus Termititenax aidoneus
AGAAATAAAACCAAAAGTTTGCGTTTGAGTCGCCGTACGAATTAAAGCATCTTTGATGCTTTCCTCTCCAGCGTTGATACCAGTATCAGACATGCCATTAGAAAAACCAAGCAATGGAGCGATATCTGTATGCTCTGTGTCTGTACCAACGACTATTGTTGCCCCAGTGCCAGTTTGTGTAGTGGTCAGGATCACCTCCGCGGCTGAGACATCGCCAATGAGATTAAAATTTAACCCGACTTCATTTGCGACAGCATTAAGAGAATTTTGCACTGTTCCGATATTGGTTAAATTTATGGATTGAAAAACCAGTGTTTGCAAAGTGCCATTTACGGTTACGACCAGTCCACCACCACCAGATGGCAACGCACTCAAATCAATACCAGTAGAAATTAGTGTCGCTGGCTGAGCCACGGAATTACTAAATAGCGGAATGACAACCAAATATCCTCCACCGCTGATAATATTTGCTGGCTGCGCAAAGATCATATTGGCCAACCGCGCTGTCATGCTGTCCGTGCCGAAATCTTTAGCGACGTTATCCGGTGATAGATAGGTGCGCAAAACTCCAAAATCATTTGGTATCGGAGTTTCGTGAGTGAACAACGCCAGTGCCGAAGTGTTAACGTTTGATAATCCTTTCTGCGCCGATGTCAGCGAGATTCTAATCACATTGTTTATGTCTAACATAATTTATCCCTCCACTAAAATTTCTGGTTTTCTAAATTTATCAAAATACTCAGCATCTGCTGATTTTTGCCGCATGTAATTTATTGCAACGACAGTGCGGTATCTGCATAACATTGACGCTCCCTCAAGGGCGGATAAATCTACGAATCCACCAGTACGCCATATGCTTAAATTATTGGCCTCTGCAATCCTTAAGGCAAGTGCAGAATTTATCGCCATAAAAACTTCCTCTCTTCTGGTTATCGCTTCGTCGTTGCGGCTGATCACCTCGACAGCAAAGCGTCCCTGTGAAACCACATAAGCATTTTCTTTTAGAGTATCTGAATCAAATTCGTTTTTTGTCGCAATGGTCTTTGACGGCTCGGATGCGGAAATTGTGATATACAAATTCCAATCTTTCGGAGCGTGCCAACCTTGGTTGTATTTCACGACGCGGCCAGGCAATTGCATATATTGCTGGAGAATGTTTGCCAGTGCATCCATCGGACTTAAAAGTTCTTGCTGATCAGTCATTGGTAGATACCTCCGCCGGTTGTCCCTCATACTCAACGCACGAATATTCGCAGTAACCGCATCTGCCCCAATTTGTGCGTTTTTTAATTTGATACAATCGCATTGTGCCGGCATAGTTGGTTTGTATTACGTCGTCCATTTCTAAACTTAAATCAGATTCTTGAATGTAGAGCGTCCACCAGCTGTCGCTACGACTCTCCTGGGGGATTTGATTTAGTTCCTCTGCCGACATTGGCTGGATCATCATCATTCTGATCATCGGCGTGGCCATATTTTTTACATTGCCGCGATCGTCGATAGTTTGCACAACTTTGTAAATTGTTTCGTTGCTTAACCAGCCCTCTAGCACATCACCAAGATAGGGCAAGCTCATTTTTGTCCCCCTGTAACTTCGTATCGAATAGAATTTTCGAGTACACCAGTATCATGCAATAACGGATGTCCGTCGCTCTTTTTTTTTCTCTTTGGCCAAGCGCCGTCACCCTCTGTAGCAAAAGCATTGTGAACTACATTCAATGCGGCATTTCCAATATCATCATATACGCCCTCGACATCATCTTTTTCCAATCTATTCAAAACATTTATTGCAACGCTTTCGGTAATTTCTTGTTTATGAGATTTAAGTGGTGTGCCCAAAAAACTACGCTCTGGAACACTTCTTTTTTTACTGCCAAACTCGTGAACCGCACCAATCATTGGCAAAGAAGTTCCGTCCTCTGCATTACCACCAAACACACCGAGCCGAACCTGATGCTGATTCAAGGCAGTGATTTTTTCAACCCACTTTTTAACTTTTTTTTCAAGCTCTCGAATATCATCAGTTATTTTAGTTTGAGAAGTTGCCACAAATTTTCTCCTACGGCAAAGTATTACCGCCAACAACCACGATAGTGCCAACCGCATAAGTGTCGGTCAGAGCTAAATACTTTTGACCATAATATGTTCTGGCCAGTGCTGAATACATCGGATTTTTTAGCGCCCATTCTGGCACTGCTAAACTTTCGCTCACACTGCCAGCGCTCCGGCCAGTCTGGATTCCAACACTAGTTGTGCTGCCGGTATTTGCGGCATTGATATCGGTTTTAATAAAATGCGCCACCAGAT
Source organism: Candidatus Termititenax aidoneus (assembly GCA_003864455.1). Taxonomy (GTDB): domain Bacteria; phylum Margulisbacteria; class Termititenacia; order Termititenacales; family Termititenacaceae; genus Termititenax; species Termititenax aidoneus. The sequence continues at coordinate 2,308 of BGZN01000025.1, forward strand.
AAGCAAAGGCCAGTGCTTTTGTTTCGTCCGGATAAATATCCGGATTAAAAATTGCACTGGCCTCACCAATGGCTCGCTGAATATCTTTGTCGCGGATATCCGGAATATTTACGCCAAAAGTAAAATCCCGATCAAAGTAATCTTTAAACTCCGATATTATCAGTGGCCATTGCATTTATTTTTCTTTCTTGCCCGCGGTCGCTTTGTCCAAAGCCTTTGTCAGTTCGACCTTTTCAGCCGTAACCTTTTCCAGAGTTGTTTTAGTTTCGGCCAGAATGCTGTTAGCTTTTTCCAGTTCGCCTTTGGTTGTGGCCAGTTCATCACCAACCGCTTTTAATTCGGCTTTGACTTTTTCGGTCTCGGCCTGCGCGCCAGCTAACTGCTCGTTGGCTTTTTTAAGTTCGGCCTTGAGGTTTTTCACATCCGCCGTGTTAGCACTTTTAGTTTTGCTGTAATCTCCGGCAGTCAATTCATTTGGATAAGCGCCGACCAACTTTTTAGCAAGCTCCTCCGGAACATCTAAAGAGCCGCCAGCAACCAGTGTCTCAAACTTATCCTTGCTAACCTCAATACCCGTAAAATTTCTATGTCCCTTATTGTGTAATAACATTTTTTACCTCCTAAAATTAAGCTGACAATACATCGAGATACAACACTTCGCGGGGCCGAGAGATAAGCACACTAGAATATTGTCCGAAAGCTGTGGTTGGCACACTCAAGTTATCATCAGACAAACGTCCGGTGATAAGCTGAAAATCAATTGGCAAACGCAGCGTCGGAGTCTCAATATTTTTTGGAGCAGAAAAGTACAGCGTGTAACGTCCCAAAACATTATTTCCGCGTTTTAACTGAAATTCTTTTTCAGCGTATTTTAACGGGATAATGTCAAAATCCTCGTTGCGCGTTTGCTTTTTTAACATATTGAGCAAGTATTCCAGCATTGTGATCTGGGCAACCGATCCCGGGAACGGCTGACCTAAACCAAGATAATCGCTGGTCGGGACGACAAAGCGATTTGGCATTTGCGTGGAATTGCTATTCACAAAATATGCGTTCAATACCAGCTTAACAAAATTATTCATCTGCGCCTGGGTCATGCTGGAGATAGGTACTGGCAAAATAGATGTGTTGCTGTTCACTTCCCTATTATTCAGCAGGCCGGTAATTCTAGGAATTGTAGAGTGCCCAATAAAGGCAAGTTCCTGGATACCCAAATCCCAATTCTTTTTCAAGCTACGCAGCTTGGCAGCCGGCTGATCCCAGGGGATCATATTTCTGGCGGCCTGCTCAAGTTGAGGCTTGCGCCAAGAAACTTTTTTAGCCCAAAAGCGATTTGGAACTGACATGGTATCAATAGCAGCGTCGACTTCGGATAATTTTCCGCTGCCAGCGTGATCATCGATATCACCCTCCTCAAATCCACCGCCGGTATAGTATTCGCGTGCCTGCATATATTCCTCTTGCCACGCACCACTGCCTACGTCGACATTCATAAAATCCGAAATGGAAATCTCGTAGAATTTCTGTTCCACGATTTTCTGACTCAACTGAGTCAGTGTCTGAATAGCAACTTGAAAACCAACATCGTTATTACCGATGTCGCCATTTGCGTTCATAAATTGCTTTTCTGTTAAAGTTAATGTTCTACCCATTTTTTTATACCTCCTGTTTTTTGTTTGCTAACCTTAGCCCCCGCTACCTGGGTCTGGCGGTGGTGTCAACCACACATAAGTGTTGATTTCCACGCGGATAATATCGCCAGCCTTAACCGCTTTATCCAAGGCAACACCAAGCACCGCTACATCAGCAGTTGCATTGTTGGCTACGATGACATTGCCAGGGTTGGCAAAGTCTGGAGTCAATAAAGCGCCACGATTGAGCGGAGCAGTTGCGACCAAAGAAATCACAGTTCCATTGCGGGCAACGTCAACGATGCTACCTGGTTTAGTGGTAGACGATTTTGCAGTACGGACGACCACACCCCACAACGATGTATCGGTTGCGGCTGACCTTTTGCCTACGATCGGAGCTGTACTTGATACATCGGATGCGCCAAGATCAATCAGTTTCACTGCTTCGCCCGGGAGCAGTGTGTTGTCCTCATCCAGCGTCGGATTATACAGACAACTAATGACGTTGTTAAAACCAGTTGTCAGCGCCAGATTGCCTGGCAGATTACTAAGTCCAAATTGATTTACGTTTAAAGTCATGATTATTTTTCCTCCTTTAGTGAATATCTAGCATTGCCGATCTTGATCCGCGTTTCAGCAGTCTCGATTTCCGGCACAACAACTCCGCCTTTAGTCATAGAATTTTTAAGTTCTTGGTTGACTTTCTGGTCTTTGCTGTTTTGCTTTTCTTGGATGACCGGATTAGCCTGTGTATCCTGTGGCAGAATTGAATTTTCTTTTTCCGTCCAGGCCTGAACCAATTCAGAGATTTGCACAGTCACGCCAGGTGCAATTTCCACTTGGTCATCCAATGCAAGTCCGTTTTCTTTGGGAGTTTCCGCATCACCAACCGGCTTTTGCTTTTTGTAGTTGGCAATCAAATCGCCCAGCTTAACTTGCGTACCACCGACATCAACAACATCATTCGGATCAACAGTATCATTCTGTTTTTCCTCTGGCGGTTTCTGCTCCTCATCGTTTTTGTCTTTCGGCGGAGTCGTCTCATTTTTCTTTTCGTCCTTTTTGCCGTTTAGCAAATTGAATATACGCATTCTGTTTTCTCCTTTCGAATTATAAAATTTTGCATCCTCATATCTCGGATTTTTAACGATGGCCAGGTGGGTGTATTCGCCGTCCAAAATTTCCGAGTCGTAATGGACGTTATGCCACTCGCCGCCACCATCATTGATCCCATTCTCCGAGGGCATGTATGCACAACTCGGAAAATATTCGCCGCTATCGATGTTATTCGCCGCGGCTTCGTCCCAGATAATTATTTCGCCCTCATACCAGGCGGTTTCTGGATTCCAGGAAACAGCAGATACTATACCAACGCTGTCTTTCAGAAACGCGCGTATCAGTTCGTCCTTGGACAAATCCGTGTGATGCTCGTTGAATATCGGCATCCCCTTAAACGATTCGGCCATCCTGTCCAGCGCCGGTTTCTGGATAAGCACTACTCCATCTCCCTCCGAGATGTATCCACACAATCCCGGCTGGATGAAGCGCATCTTGTAGATTTTTGCTCTCTCCATTTTGTGACTGTAGAATATTGCAGCTCTTAAGGCAAGTACAATTTTTTGAGGTTATAAAATCGCTGCCAGAATTACAACAACGATCACACCGGCTTCGGTAACGTTTCGCCAGAAAAGTTGATCATGAATTTCTTTGTTGATTTCTTTCTGCGCAGCGACCTGACCCTCCAGCACAATTATCTTTGCATCTTTGAGATTCAGTTCAAGTTGTTGCGCGGCGATAGTTTTATTTTTCTCGTCGAGATCACTCTGACTTATTTCCATTGCCGATACGGTAATCGATAATAATATTAGCCAAGTGATTAGCGACAGCGCTATCATTTTTTCTGATGCGATTCTCCGCATCTTTTTTTGCAGATTGAATTTGATCATCTAAATTACCTCCAAAAATTGTGCGCCAAAAATCAAATATCCACCGGAACATACGTTAGTCCTTGTCTTTTTTCTCGGCGGCATTCAATGTTTCCGGCGATAAGTATGTTGCGGTCATATCTTGAGATGCAACTTTTATTTCCTCGATATGTTTTGCATTGAGTGATTTGCGAATGCTATCCGAAACAGCGTTGCTCATTTTGATACCCCCACATTCACATTTGTTTTAACGCTCTCAAAAGTAATAATGCCGGCATAGGCCAGATCAAATATCCCGGAAATCATGAACACGGCGACACGAAACAACGACTCATCAAGATTGAAAATCAAATATCCGGCCATCACCTTGGTCGTGATGTGAAATAACGCCTTGCGTGAGCAGGTAATTTTTATGATTAAACTTTTCAGCGCACCGAAATAAGATTTAATAAAATCTAAAACCGATTGCATAAGTACCTCCAGTATCTTTAATTTTCAGCGCTCAAAATTAACGGTAATTTATTCGCAAAAAATACCGTTACGCCACCGTCAGCCGCACGCCGTCAAGACTAGCCACCATGATGTTGCCCAGTCTGTCCATGGTTCGATTTACCTCATCGATATTCGTCGGCGCGTCTTGCGGCAGCAGGCATATGCAACCCAAGCCCCCCAACTTGCCGCCATCGAGGTGGATCAGCAAATCAGTGCGATCAGTTTCAAATTGTGGCTCTAATCGAATAAAAAAGCCGATGCCATACCGCGACATCGCGGGATCGTCCGTATCATAAAATCCGCGCGCAATGTACTCGCCGGACGGCAGCGCGCCTTTGCCAGCACCGCCGCTGATTGCCTCGACCATAAAATCTAACGTGCCATCATCGCGGAAAACTTTAAATTTGCCGCGCGTGGTTGGGATTTTGTATTGCGGTTGCGGCAGGCCGTTGTAGATAAAGTGTGTCATTTTCAAATATCCTCTTTCACCGGAATTTGTTTTAGCTTATCGACCACTACGTCTATCCAGCCGTTATTTTTTTCATTTGCAACTTTGTAATTTTTGTGAATTTCCATGATCAGCATGAGCGCTGGTCGTTCGACGTAGCCAACGTCCCTTGCATGAGTATAGGCGGCCAGTATCGAGTGGCGCATGTGCGCCGCCTGGCCAGTCTGAACAGCCGCTAAATTTTTTCGGACATCTGTTGCAAAATCAAAAACAAACCGACCGAACCAAGCAAGAAACGCGGCGATGCCGCCCAGCACGGAAAGGATTATCGATGTGAGTATGTTCTCAAGCATTTCAAAAAAACACTAATTGTTTTTTCTGCTTAAGGCAAGTACAGATTTTTAAGTCGGTATTTTTTTGACAGTAAATAATTTATTGGGTTCGAAAATCCTTATATCCGACACGCCGAAATTTTGGCTCTACACCTTTCTCGTCGTTGCCCTTTAGATATTTTTTGTATTCTGGACTCCAATAATAGTCAGTATGGCTTTGACCCTTTTGGCGAACTGGTTTTTCTGGAGGATTGCTCTCAGATGCTCCACCGCTACGGCTAGAGCCACTACTCCCACTTCCACCACTCGTAAATTTTCCGTCAGCGCCGTGATTTGCACCGTTAGCATCAGTAACATTTTGTTTTTCAGTTCTCAAGACGTAAGTTTTGCCCATAAAGCCACTCCTTAAATTTATTCAAACTCTTACACGCACTAAAGTCAAGTACAAATTTTCAAAGTGTGTGCGTATCACACACACACTCACAATCACAATCACTATCACAATCACTATCGGGGACACTTGCGAGCAATTGGGAGCAATTGGGAGCATTTGCTCCCAATTGCGATGCAGTTTTTGACGTAAGTGGTTATTTTTTCGGTGTAGTTTTGGGGCCGAAAGCGATTTTGTATCCACGTTTCAAATACTCCTCGACCTCGCCATCGTTCAGAAAAATTGCCGAGCAACGGCAGTTATAGTTTGTGCCTGGATTGTGATGTTGGCCGTCTATCGTGTCCAAAGGTGGATTAGTTATGTCATAAATCTGGTGGCTAGCGCGGCTGTCCAACGCCTTGTGAAATGCCCGTGTTCGATCGGAGAAATCAGTCGCTTTCCAGAGATAATATTTTCGGCCAGATTTTTGTGCTTGCGCATCTCGTTGCTCGGAAAAAAATAAATTTGTTTCCTGGCGTGCGATAAATTTTGCCCGCGTCTTTGATACATTGAATTCGTCTTGGATTGTCTGTCGCAGATGCCGCCGATCCAAACTGCCAGTCGCCATTTTTTCCACAAGATTACGAAGCCGCGTTGTTTGATTTTCGGAGAAATTTTTTATCGACCTATCGATACGTGTTGCAAAATCTTTATTTATTCGCTGTCTGACCAAGTCACTGTTGTACTCCGGCACAATTCCCAACCCCTCTGACACATCTGTAGAGATATTTCGTGCGGTCGGAATATAATCGATATTATCCGCAATCTCATCAACGATTTTTGGAATATCCAATTCGCGCACCGCGCGCGTCAACGCCGCGAGCATTTTGTCGCTGTTGCTGGCAGCAATCGTTATCTGCCCAAGCAACCATGTTGGCGGAGCGCCGCGGAATGCTTTAGCACGTCTATCCCATGCTGCAATTTTACGAAGTTCGGCGCTGATCCGTGAGTTGAGCTGACCACGATAATACTTTCCATTCCAAACAATGCGGCCAGAATTAATCGCGGCGATTAGATCATTTTTTGAGTTGATTTTTTCCAGCGGCGTGTTCACAATAGCAAAAAGTTGCTTGAAAAATTTATCATAAAATTGCTGAATGAGTTGATCCTCGATTAGTTGCCAGTATGAGTCTTTGAGTTGCGGAGCGGCGACTGGCATGGATAATTATTCCAAAATGTGGTATACTGTAAGCAAGTAGATATTGCTGGCTTCGCCAGACGTATTCTTTGAGTACGAGCTACTTGCCGAACCGAGTGCATTCAAAGATTCTAATCTCTCGTAGGTTAGTTTGGCCTCGCTTCTGATTTTATTCAAAATATTATTTTTATTCCGTCTATGCGTGGAAATTGACACTTTTATACCATCTTGATCAACAACAACAGATTCCACGCCTTTTAATTTATTATCACCCTTAAATGATTTGACATATATATCAGCCCATTTACCATCTTGTTTTTCGCTAATCACCGCAATAGGATCGCTTAAAGTTTTATGCATCGAGTCTAATAATTCCTGTCTACCTTGTTGCAATTTTTCAAACTGATGCTCACCCATTTTAACTTCACCCAAAGGCGTTTTCACTTTTCCATCTGGAAAAAGTTTGTCGTAATTCTCTCTGGAAAATTCTATTATTTTCATGGGAACAGCCATACTATCGAATTTTTTATCCAATCGTGTTTTTATTTCTTTGGCGTTCTTGTCTGTTATTTCTTGATTTGGCTTTTTTTGCGGCTTCGGTTCTGCCGATCCGCCAGCCCCAAATTTTCCATCGGACTGACGCGGATGCTTGCTTTCAAACTCCGCATCATTACGGAATGCACGGATTATTTTAATGCGGTTATCGTTTTTTTTTAGGCTGTTGGTGCGCTCTATCTGTACAACCTTGTCCGTATTGGCTTCCGGCGGTTCGTCACCGCTCGGCAATATGCCGCGTTCAATAGCAGTTTCGATGTCAAGCAAATTTTCTTTTTTTGCGACCTCCACGGCTTCGGTGGGATTGAGCAATTGAGCATCGAGCATTTTGATGATGCGGTCGAGTTTATGGTTTTTGATTTCCTCTTGATCTTTTTCCGACATCTGTTTGAGCGGTGGAAATTCTAGTTTGTAATTTGGCACATAACCAAACAGATACCCACAAACCAGATCGACAACTTTGCGAATGACTGGTTTTAAAAATGCGCGTTCATCGCTCTCAACAAGCTGATAATAAGTGTCGAGGTCACTGTCGCCGTTGCTAAATCCGGACGGCGACAAGCCAAAAAGTTTTGTCATGGGGCGGCGCAGCGCGGCGGCGATGCCGATCCGATTTTCGTTCATAACTTCGGCGAGGCCTGCAAATGTTTGAGATTTAGTTTCAAATTTTTCCTCAAGGTCTAACACTAGTGCATTAAGATAATTTTTTAACTCGTTGGCGCGTTGCACGCGGACGGCCACCTTGTCAACCTGTCCGGTTTTCATCGCATCAAACAATCCCTTGACGTGATAGACATCGATTTTACTTTCATCGAGTATTTCGTAGAGGACATTTTGCGTTTTGAGATAATTATTCAGATCGCGAATCATCCGCTCGGCTTCTGACATTCCCCAGCCCTGCATCTGGCTGCGCAGAAGCCACGGCACACGTTTGCCTTTGCCAATGATGACTCTGCTATGATGGATTCTCACACCACCGACATTAAACTCCTTAAGCTCGTTTGGGTCTTGTTCGTAAAATCCGACTGCATTTTGCGTTGCTTGCGATTGAGTCATCTGCCAGCGGTCAGCATCGTAAAGTTCAAAAGATTGACCTTTTTTTAATTGCTGAAGCCGTGTGCTTGGCTCTGCTGGTGTGTTTATGATAAGCGCCGCGCCACCGTAAACATTGCGCCAGGTTTCAAAGTCAATGATCGTCTGCCATAAACCATTATAATCCATGTATTCGAGGATTTGGTCGATATCGTTATCATCTAGCTCATCCGACTTGATTATGATGCCTTTGCTTAATGCATCTTGGATTGGGCATTGTACGGCCGCCTGAAAAATGCCGTTGTTGACATAAAGATACGCCAGCATAATGTGTTGTGTTGTAATCAACGCAGTATTGGCCGAGTAAGCAATAGTGTTGTAACTCGATAATCTCGCGCCGGACATTGCTCCGACAATAGATACTAATTCTGTAAGTGAATTGTTAAAAGTGCGCCCGTGGCCACGATGTTTTTTTGACATATACAAATTGAAATAGATTTTACTGCTTAAGGCAAATCAAATTACGCCAGGGGTAAACATGGTCGTGCTTTCAGTGGTTTTTTCCTCGATGGCGTATCGACAATTATGGATTATCAAACCACCATTTACAGCGAAACATTCAGTATCTGGAACTTCTAGGTTATATACATCTTGAGGTTCTGTTTCAATTTGAATATCGAGAATTTCAACCAACTCCATTTTTTTGCTCCTTAATTGTTTTAGCCCGTAACACATTAGCATGGCTCCGACAACATGTCGTTGTTACTGTAAATTTATTTATATAAAATTTTTTATTGCATATTACACAAACGCGCAAAACAACATCGCTCTTGCTCTTTCTGCGAAAAGCCGATTTGCATTTATTGGAGCAGAAAACATGCTTGCCAAATGGTTTAGCTAGAAATTTTGTTCCGCAATTTTTGCAAATCCGCTCTACCGGTATCGCCAAAGACATACCTAATTTATGTGCCGTTGCGTGCATCGCTCGTTTTTCTGGATTTGGTTCTTGAGACCATTTATAAACCTTTTTCGGCCTGATTTTATTCAGATGCTCGATTTGTTTTAGATAGCGTTTTTTATCATGTCTGTAAGAATGTTTTTGGGCATGTTCGTTGGCGGATAATAATTCCAAGTTATCAATTTTATTATTATCCTTGTTTTTATCCTTATGGTGGACAAAGAAACCTTGCGGAATTTTCCCAAAGTTTTTTACCCAAACATAGCGATGCAAATTCTTTTCGCCACCAAAATTTTTAACCATTACAAAATAATATCCGCTAGGCATTTTTAACCATTTGAGACCATTGTAATTAACAATCAATCTTGACGATTTTATCTTGTTTTGTGAGTTCATCTGCTCGCTTCCATCCTTTATCGGTCAATATTTTGTGATCACCTGTACATCGGATATTTCTCGCGCTCGTTTTGATATTATATACTTTTTGTTTATGGCGTGTCAAAGATACGCTATCGAAATGGCAAAGCCGACAATTTCTCCCATCAAAAGAAAAGAGGTTTCCAGTTTGCCCTACCAAACTGTCTATACGCTTCCCGCCAGATTCAGTTTCGACAATAGTGTCACCAGTTACACAAGCCGCAATCGCATCATCTTTAAATTTTACTGGCTCATCCATTGGGTTACCATCCTTGTCCGTGCGCCATTTGTACATTCTGACTTCGCTTGCCAGCCCTGGACATTTTTCCGGATCGATATACCAAGTGCCGCGATTTAGAAAACCAATCTGTTGCCGCACGCTGTCCGGCCCCTTTTTGGCAGGCTCAATATAATAACCAGCACGTTGCCAATCAAGTATAGATTTTGGTTCGGCGCTGTCAGCAACACACTTTTGGTCTTTGCGTAAAATTTTTGCTACCTCATTTTCGGCGATAACCTCATCGTTGGTTTTTAATCGCGTGTATAGCTCCGCAAAACTGTATTTTTTCCCATCTTTAAATCCGATTTTTTCAATTGCATTGCGATGGTTAAATCCGAAATCTTGTCCCACCAATACTTCATCAAAATCGCTTTCGGAATAGGGGCAGGGTGCAAAGACGATGTTGCGGAATACCAGATTACCTATGCTCCCCCACTCGCCGAGCGCGTAAATTTTGTAATAAACCTCATCCTCATATTTGAGCCGCTCCAGCGATTCCCTGTATTCTTTGTCCAAAAATTTGTTATCCAGATAAGTGCTGTGATGTACAGTGGTATTGCTATCGTTATATACACTTTTATCATCTATAAATTTATGCTTAATCCAGTGCGTATCACTAATTGGGTTGAGTAGCAATTCCAGCGAAAACGGTACTGGTGCATTCCCGCGTAAACGTAGATTGAGCTGGAGAAAATCCTGCTCGGTAATTTCGCTTGCTTCCTCGACCATAACATCGGTCAAGATGCCGCGGTCGAATGTGATTGATTTAATTTTTTCGAGATCATCCAATCCGATAAAGCGGATTTGATTGCCATTTGCCAAACTTGTGAACTGCTTTAACACTTTTTGTTCGTGAATTATTGCTCCCATGTTCCAATCCGAGATGCACTTGCGAATCAGCGGAATGGTGCTGATGTTGTGTGATACAGCACTCTTACGAACGATAGCAATATTATGCCCAGGCTCTGCAACTAACTTTTTCACCTTATCGAAATGCCGATCAACACTTTTGCCACTGCCAGCGCCGCCACAAACAACACGAAAACGATGCGGGTCACTCCATAGCGGTAAAAACGCCGGATTAATCCACTGCCGATAATTCGTGAAATCTATTCTACACTTCGGCATCAGTATCTGGCGGTGGGGGGATTATCAGCTCGATGTCGAGCGACCCCTTGTGATCCAGCTCCTGTGATGGTTTGCCGTCCACGCGGTCAAATATCTCACGCGCATACCGCAAAGCGGTATCTGCATCGAGATTCGGTTTAATAGCATTTTGCAGCAGATTAATCAGGAGAATATCGGCACGCGTTTTTTTTATTAGCTTGCCATCTTTCATAACGGGTTCTTTTTCAGCGAGCATTTTTTTGAGCTTTGTGACTAGGCTCAATGTTCCCTTTTTTTTACCGGCCGGATTGCCAGATTGACCAGGCTGAAAACGTGTCTCGGCTGGGGGTGGATAGACACCCCCAACTTTGGGCGTTTCCGCCTGCAAACCGCCTGCATTTTCGGTTTTTACCATGTGATTTCCTCGCCATTTTTTTCGAGTTTTTTCAAGTCGATTCCGCCATCAATTATCGTCTTGTTCCGGCGACTATCGACAAAATAATGACCAGCGCCGGACTTCCAACCATACAAACATGGCTCATGCTTCCACTGATAATCCTGGCGGCCGAGTACAATCTGGTTTTTATTCCAAATCAAGCACTGGCGCACTTTCCAGCCAGCCAGATTGCAAGCCGATTGAAAATTGTACCGCTCGCTGTCGGAATGCCAGATGTAAAAAGCACCGCCAGCTTTGAGCGCCGTGTCCGCCGCGCGGAATGCGGCGGTCAGAAACGCCAGAAATTCGTCATTGCCCATATGGTCATTTTTGATTTTACGATTCTCACGTTTCTGGCCAGTTTTTTTGTCCATACCACCACCATAATCAACATTGTACGGCGGATCTGTCAGCACCATATCCGCGATGCGGCCATTCATAAGGCGTGCTACATCCTCTTTGCTGGTGCTGTCGCCGCAAATAAGCCGATGGTTTCCGAATTCGTAAATGTCACCGCGCTTTGTCCGTGGAGCTTCCGGAGCTGGCGGAATATCATCCTCGTCAACGTCTGGATTTTCGTACATCATCGCATAATCAAGACCATAAGACACCATGTTGAAACTAAATCCCTGAAGCGACTTAAGTTCGATGTCGAGATTACCGAAATCCCACTCCGCCTTTTTGGTCGTTGAATTATCTGCTATTCTGTATGCCTTTTTATGCTCCTCCGGCATATCGTATACTTGGCATACTTCTGGGATATTGTCCCAACCTAATAATTTCGCGGCTTCCAGCGCGCCGTGACCGGCGATTAAGACATTGGCCTCATCAATCAAAATTGAGATTTTAAGATAGCCAAAGTCGCGCAAACTGTTTGCGATGTCCTGGACATTTTTATCGTGTCTCTGACAATTTCGCTCGTATGGAATGATGTCAGCGACTGGAAAATTTCGCAAAATTTCTTTTTTAATCATGGGGGAAAAATAACACTTTTTGAACCTTAAGGCTAATACAGCCTTATAAGGCTGCAAAATAATACTGCATTGTTTGTTCTATGTGAAACAATTTTTATAATTCTCACTTTCGCACCTCGCTTTTCGTCAGCAGTTCGGGGTTGTCGTGGCCGTTTCCGATGATACGCACCACATAATGGCCAAAACGAATATAAATCAGGCACGGTTACGTATCCTCTTTCAATAGCCCAAACCAAAACACTTTCTTTCAGCAATTTTATTATCCGCTCCTTTTCGCCGTTTAGTTTATTCATTGTCCGCCTCCACCGAAAAATCCGTGATAGTGCTTTCGTCTATGCCCGTGCCATCGGGGAGCAGGCGCGCGCGTTTGTAGCAGCGCGGGTCATCATCATAGGCAAAATAATGCTTGTGTCTCCAGCCACTAATTTTATTGCCTACAATCCACCCCTTGCTATCCTCGCTATCCAGCCACCGAAACACTTCCCACCGCTTTGGCTCCTCTTTACATTTACAAGAAACTCTCCAACGTATAAATTCGTTCCTCAATGTACTCCTTGCAGCAATCTAGCAGTTCTTCGGTTTTCAATTTTCTCAGCAAATAATTTATGCAATTCTGCATGTAACGCTTATCCATTTGGCTCATCTTGTGTTCTTTGTGATTTTTATCTTCCCAAACGTCGCCGGAGCCGTACCGCTCTTGCAAGCACAAGCAATCAAAGCCGATATCTATATCGCTATCCCAAGCCATTGTTTGCTCCTTTCAGCCCTATCACTCTGGGCATCTAGCGCAGACACGGCAGTATTTGCACCAAACCGTGTAAGGGTTTCTTTTCCAGCATCGTGTAAATCTCATAAAAACCGGAAATCTAAAGCACAAAAAATTTATAAATTCCATTTTTAGTTTCCCCCTTTCAGTTTTGTTACAAAAATTCCTTCTTCGTACTCCCCGTTTATCTGGTATACAGCAGCCTTCTCTATGAAGCTGGAGGACAATGTTTCTATCGGCGGCTCGACAATATCGTGTTCAATCAGCGCCTCAAGAATACCTTTGTTTTCTGAATAATTTTTTATGAAAACAAAACCCTCTCCGTAAAACCGATCGTATTCGGGGAGATTAACCGTTGCTTTGCTAAAAGGGAAACCATCCTCTTTACACGTAAGACTTATCGCCCTCCTTTTGCCCATATAGTGTCCAAACTCGACTTTAAGAATATGTCCCTTATATTTAATATCCGTCATTAGCTTTTGCTCCTTTCTCTTTAAACCAATGACGCCGGCTCTGGGTGTCGACTCGCCCAGGATTTAAGCCCGTCGGCGACCGGCGGCTGATCTTGCTTTTGGGATCGTAAGAACCCATACGCGACCTCACAGCGGGTCGATTATCAAAACTCTACTTCCTGTGCTGTTATTTCAACGTTCTTGCGGCGCGTGCCATCCGGCAATCGTTCGGTTGAAACTAGCAACCGACCAACCACTGAAACCATCGTTCCCACACCAACGGTCGCTATTTTTTCGGCAGTTTTTTCATAGGCTGTAACATCGATGTAATCACAGCCCTCGTACTTCCGGCGCGGCACGCCGATCTCAAAACGGATATACTTTGTGCCGTCCGCCTTTTGTGTCAGTGCTCCAATATTGCGAATCTCGCCTCTATGCGTTGTGACGTTCATTATCTTTTGCTCCTAAAATGGACAATTATCATCTGCCGGAGCTGGTGGTACTGGAGTCGCTGCCGCGTGGCTTGGGGGGTTAGCCGCGGCAGCTGGCTGCCCATAACCAGATTGAGTAGTATTAGCATTCGGACTCGCAACTTTTTTAGCATCGTCTGTGAACATTTTTTGACACAACGCCGCAATTACGGCTAAATCTCCAGCGTTATAGCTGGCTGTGTTTTGCCACTGATTATTCGCATCCTTATATGATTTTTGGATCTGATACGTATTCCAGGTGCGCGTCCCGTCCTGGTTGGCATTTTGCCACTTTGTAAGAGAAATCCCATTTGAATAAATTTTGTCTACTGGTGCACTCATTTTACTTCCTCCTAATTTTTTTTGTCGCGGGGGACAACCCTCAATCCCCAGTTCTAGCAGAGCAACCGCTAGGATTTTTTGCGCCACCGAGCCTATCTAGCGCTGATAACCTGACGGAGTTGGAATTACATCAGCAATCATTTCATTGATCGTGCGCGGCGATTCAACCTCGGCTTCCTAACTTCCCTAATTCACTTGTGTGTCCGCAAATAAAATGGACACCATTTATTAACTGGGCAATACTGCTCGCAACGAACATCCTGACCTGGACGATCCTCGACGTACAAATTAACCGGATCAGCGGATGCCGCGGCATTGGCTTCGCCAAGATCATCGTAAACCTTAACCGCTGATTTCCGCCCATGCTTCATAACGGCATAAGTACTTGGTTTGCTCCAGCGCTCATCAGCACTGCACGGCGGAATATTCTCCGGATCGGTTTGCGCGGCAAGCTGATGCAAAGCTACGCGCTCGTCAAGAAATTTCAGCACTTCCTCGCGCGACCATTTGGTAATGGGAATAACCTTTACTGGCGCTGGGATATCAACTTGAAACGATTTTCCTTTTGACCAATCACGGAGTATTGCCACGATCTGCAACTTTTTAACTTCAAATCCAGCAAGTTCATAAAGATAAGCCAGAACATTGAGCTGTTGTTCCCACTCTTTTTTCGGTTCATCCTTGACCGACCAGATGCTGGTAACTTTATAATCCGATAGTGTGCCGTTCGGCTCGTACAAATCGGCCTGGCCAGACACGCGCCAACCTCTCACTTCCGTGAAGAGCCGTTCCTCGACCAGCACATTCAGGCCAGCGCTTTTTTCCAAAATGCCGTGAATGGCAGAGCCGATCAGCAGCCAGATACGCTCACTAACATCCTCCTCAATTTCGTTCCAGTGCAGATCGGTCAACCTCTTAAGCATCGGTGGCTGAATCAGTTGCGTAACGCTAATCTTGGTATCGCCGCGGCCAGACTGATAACCTTTCTCGAATCCGACAATCGCTGTCTCAAGCGGTTGCGGTAAATTCAAAACATTAGTTAGCTGCATTTGCAGTCACCCCCTCTGCTGCTGGTGGTGCTGGTGGTGGCTGGCTGACTGCCGCTTTCTTATCTGGACGCTTCGACAGATTGGCGATCGCATAATTAAGTTGATCGTCAGTAAAATCGCTTACCTGGTCTTTGCCAAAATATCCCCAAAACTGTTGCTCGTTATAATCTTTAGTGTTGACCAAATCGATTACACGCTGAACCTTTTCTTTGCGAACATCTGCAAAAGATTTGCCATCCTTGAGCCATTCGATAAGTTCTCGCCCAAAATCCTCGCCAGGTTTTTCAATGATTTTATCCTGATATTTTCCGGTACGATCTTTTATTACATTGGCATAATGCTCTGGGGAAATTTCTAACAGCAAATCGAATTCATACTCGATGCCTTTGCCTTGCTCTGGGGCTAGGCCGACACGCACCGGACGCGATTTGCCATTGTTGCCGCTCTCGGTTTGCCATTCCGTTTTAGAGCGCATCGAAGCAATAATGTGCCCATCAAAAGACAAGATGGCGTTGACCAGGGATCGTTGTTTGGGCGTCCCCTCCGACCAAGCACTCCAGCTGTTGCCTTTATACTTTGCTTTTGCCAAGGCATCAACTTCTACCAGCAGCTCCTGCCAACTATGGCTCAAGCTATCGATGATCAACACATCGTAACCCTTTGCTTGCCCAATCATGTCGACAAGATTATCGACTGTTGACTCCAGCAATTCAGATACATCGAAATCAAATCGATCGGCATATTTGGATGCCGAGCCGCGCTCGGTATCTATCAAAGCGATTTTACCGCCCATTCCCGTCGCAATTCTCAAAGCCGAGTAAGTTTTACCTGACCCACTAGGACCGAAAATTGCACATCTCAATTTGGATTGCATTTTTGTAGCTTTCTGAAATACCATTTCTACCTCTTCTGCCGTGATATAATTACGGCGGTTATTTTTAACCGCAGGACGTGCGACTCCTAATCCGCGTCCTGCCACTGTTGCCATTTACCATTCTGATACTGAAACATTTTGCCGCTGACCTTAAATTCAGGAACTACAAAACAATCATTGAGAAATTGCATTTTTTTCAGTTCGGTTTCTATTGCGGTTGTTGCAACCATAGTATAATCACCTCCTATTGCTCCCTTGCGGGCAAAATTAAATACTGCGATATAATACTGCATTATATCGCAGTATGTCAAGTCCAAAGTTGACCATGGCTGGATTATGAGTTAGTATTTGAAAATGAACATTTGGGGCATCAAAGAGCTTACCGCTCTCCTCAACAAAAACGGATATAAACTTGCGGTGCGCGGAACTTATTACAATGTCCATTGTGGAAATTTTACATACACAAAAAAAGTCGATGATGGAACATATGTATTCACTGACATCGATCTTAAAAATGCATTGGAGTACGGCAAGAAACACGCCAAACCAAGTCGGAAATAAAATCACTCGTCTATTCCCTCGATCTGAATTTCCACACGCGGATTGATCTTGTCGAAGCGTTTTTCCATGCTTAAAAATTTCACAGCACGATCATTTTTAATAACCTCATTTTTTTGTAAGCAATCCAAGATAATTTTTGCGGAATTATCCAGGTCTTGCCGATTATTATCGAAATATACGGCAAGATAAATCCGACACCATTTATACGCAGTCAATTGATTTTTATAAGTCGCTGGAACTTGTAACTCAAAATCACGCTCGTATTTTTTCAGTGCTGGAGTTTTTCCCAAACTGCCATGGCCGTAAATGGTTATTATTTTGTAGCTGTTCGATTTGCTAGGCGGATTACCTCTGATAATTAAATCGATTTTCATAATTATGCTGCCTCCAGTTTTCTAATAATTCCGAGCCGCTTCATCCGACGATTGTAAATGTGTTTTGCCAGATCAAGCCGCAAATGACATTTTTGGCAAAGCGCAATTAAATTTAGTTGTGAATTATTTTCTTTATTGCTATCTATGTGATGAACAGTCAGAATGATTTTTGTATAACACCCCTTATATCCACAATCATCAACCTCGCCATCGAAATACCACGGGCGTGGCAGCTCGCTACCCTTAACCGGCCTAAAGACAATTTGGTTATTCGGCGCGCCGCAAAGCTCACATTGATTTTTGCCGCGCGCGACAATAGCCTTGCTAATCTGCTTCCACTGTGGGTGGTATTCCTTGTAATTTATTGGCATAGAACGCCTCTTTGTGATTCGAGTTGTTCAATGAAAAAACTCGCTTGATCAACTGATAGGTCGGCGATTGAAATATCACTGTTATTCCAAAATTTACGCTTGAAATAATCCTTTGCGAATTCTGGCGACATTCGACGTTCAGCCGCCAAGTCGCGAATTGCAACATGTATTTTTTTTATCTGCTCTTTAGTTATGGCCAGCATTGATTCCCACACTCCACACTGGTTTTTCTGCTTTAAGTTTTGAGATTTTATTTCCAATAATTTTGGCAATGCTGTCGCATTCGATCCCCGCATTGCCTGATAAATATAACCGCCTGGAAAAAAGTTCTTGCCGTAATTCCGTTAAAATATCTAATTTGGCGGAGATAATAATCGAATCTTGCCCAGGCATTATTGTCCCTCCACCGAATTAAAAATGTCTTTGATGGCCAACCCCAAAAGTTCTACCCACTGTGGGAGCAGATCATTTCTGGAATGATTTTCATAATCCAACCGATCATTTTGAATTTTTATAACAAAGCTGTTTTGATTAATTTCGGCACGCATGTCCTTAAAATATTTTTTGATCGTCCCGAATCCAGCGTATTTATTGCCATGCCGAGGTGCTCTTGTTTTAATCATTTTCCCCCTCCTCATTTTTATTCAGCATTTCCGCTACTCTGCGAATGACAAATAGGGCACACGGAATTGCTAAACTATTGCCCCACATTTTGTATTCGGCCATATCACTGTGAGGTACGCCATCACACCAGCCATCAGGAAAACCCTGCAAGCGGCCGCACTCCATTGGTGTTAACCTGCGGACTAAATTTTGTGGGTCTTTATAATCCCTCGACATTTTGGGATTATCTGATTTCATTCCCTCACTGTTGTAAGACCCAATGCTGTATGTTTTAAGAGTCATCGGCACATTGTTGCCGCCCGTCCCCATTTGTGATGTTAGTGTTTGAACTTTATTAGACATTCTCATCCGGCTATCCGCCGGATGATTTTCGATGGCAATGGCAAGTTGATTGTCACCAGCATTTGCTCGCAATGGGCCAGCTAAATTATTCCAACTGTGACCGCCTACTCGCGAGCTTGATCCTGGCTCAAAGCAGATTGTTTTTTCAACGCTTCCTCGAGAATTGGCGGAAGTGTTTTTCTGCGTTCCGCTGCGCGGCGCAATATCCCCTTGCAGGCTCTCGCACTCAAATAATATTTTTCCGGCACTTTGTCCAGCAAAATCTGCGGCAAGGTAGATTCGACGGCGGCGCTGGGGGACGCCCCAGTATTGAGCATCGAGCATCCGCCAAGCGACGGAAAAGCCGTCTCCCACAACAAGTCCTGAAACAGTCCAGCCCCAGCTAGGTCTAGGAATAGATACGGCTGGGAATTTAATCCTGACGATCTCCTCAAGCACTGTTCGGAAATCTTCACCGGCATTAGAGCTGAATGCTCCAGGCACATTTTCCCAAATAACGAACCTTGGATTAATTCCTCCACTAGCACACCTCATTTCTTTGACAATCCGTATTGCCTCTGCAAACAATCCGCTACGCTCTCCATCAAGCCCAACTCGTTTACCAGCAATACTCAAATCCTGACACGGACTGCCAAAAGCAATAACATCGACTGGCTCTACCTCTGCACCATTGATATTTTTTATATCGCCGAGGTGTTTTATTCCTGGAAAATTTTTTGAAGTGACCGCAATTGGAAACCGCTCAACTTCGCTTGCCCAGACTGGCTCGATGCCAGACAGTTTGGCACATAGCTCAAAGCCTCCCGCTCCAGAGAATAAAGACCCCAGCTTTCTCATTGCGTTACTCCGCAAAATGCAAGCAACGACAACGACCGCGAGCGCCGAGGCTCGAATACGAAAACGAAAACGACGAGCCATTATTAGAACCCCAGCAAAGCACACCAGCAGCAGAGACATCAGTCCAATTACCACCAGCAAGCGGGAATGTATGTACTCCGTTCTGCTGATACCAGCAAGAATCTTTCAAAACTCGGTCGGATAGCCATTGATCCCAGCAACCGACACCATCCTCTACGCCAATATTGCTGATGATCCGCTGGCCATTCGTCGCTTTATGTCCACCGGTTGTAATTGGATTTTCAGAATTCTCGACATTCACTTCATTTGGACTGCCCCACATCGCAGTCATGAATCCATCCGTGCTGAGCAATCGGCAGCCAACCGCCGCCATATCATCGTTGAATTCGTGCCAGTTACGTCTATTGGTAGTTTTCGCACCGAACCTTGATGCAGTATCTTTGCCAGTACCACTGGCCATATAAATCATTACCCACTCATCTTGTGCCGGGTCGTAAACCATGCCGTCCTGCAATCCTGCCGAGCGATGGTTTAGACACCAGATAGAATTCGGCAGAATATCGCCTGCCTTGTAACCGCTCAACGGATGCCCGGCAATCTCACCAACATCCGCGCAAAGTGTGTGGAAGCCGCCGATCAAGCGGCCAACAATATTTTTTTCTATCGAAATTATTAAACCCGCTTCCTTGCCCTCAAACGGAGTGATGTAAATATAATAATCTTTACCTGCCTCCAACGAATCTCTATCACCATCACCTAAAAATTCTTTGACCGGAACTTCAAAGTCGTCAGAGGTGGTAAATTCAAAATCCACCCTCGCAAGAGAAAATCCAACTGTCGTTCCACTGCGTATTATTACACCGCACTTATCCTTTTTATTTGCAATAATAAATGGGGTATGCCCCAAATAATCTTTAATCATTTCTTACCTCCTAAATTTTTATGCGGCCTTCCTCAATGCCACGAATTCTCTGATATGTGCCTGGCCAAATTGCCCGGCCATTTTTTCGCATTTCATAGTGCAGATGTGCACCTGTCGTAGTACCGGTATTTCCGGACAATGC
>BGZN01000026.1 GCA_003864455.1 Candidatus Termititenax aidoneus
TTTGACTGGCGCGACGGTGAATGCCAGCATAAAAATAGAGGACGGCAAATATTCTGCTGCTGGTCTGGACGCCACCAAAGTTTACGAGGTGCGCATAAGAAAAAACAGCGACGTGCAGAGTAATGTGGCCGCCAAACCGCGTTTTTCCGATACGGTGGTGGTGAATGTTGATGCGTCCACCAAGACTTTTGTGGATAAGGTTATAGAAAAAAAAGACGAGATAAAAGACGCGCTGACTGACTCTAACGCAGCAGCGGGCAAGGTATATGAATTATTTGCAGCAGCCAAAGATAATGAGAGCAAGCTCGTTGACTACGCGGAACAAATAAGAAATTCTCAACAGCCAAACCTTACCGTGTTGGCGCATAATACAAAAACCATTGACGGCGTGGATACAGATTGGGCTGACAATTACACCGTTTTGTTTGACGCTGATTATGGTTTACCCTCCAATGAAAACCCAATGGCGCAGTATGACGCCGACCAAAATATTCTAAAAGTCCAAAGAGTTAAAGTCGCCAGAGATGACGCTAATTTTTATCTGCTTTGGGAAATGCCTGATGGCGGACGTTTTTACCCAAAAAATGACCCAGACCACTATACATATAACTTGCGAATTTATCCTGCCGGTTACTCCGAGTATGACAAACACGAACGAGGTAATAACGGTGGATGGCTGGCGCATATTAGTATGGGATTAAATACTGGTCGCGTCAGAGATGAAGGCGATCGTCAAGAACGTGTTTTTAAGCTTACGGCGGCTTCCGGACTTGAAACTAGTGTCGATGGTGAACACGCCGAATTTTTCTACCAGATGGAGGATGTCGACGGTCTTAAAAAAGAGGAGGGGAAGAGTTCGCCTTATTCCAATAAAGCAGCTATTCAGGCAAAGATGGTTGTTGGTGATGATAAATTTGAAATGCAAGTTCCGCTGGACTTAATAAAACAAACGTTAAAGGAAAGCACCCAATTAAAGCCTGATTATGATAATGCGGTGGAAATCGTAATGGCAGTAGCTAAGACTACATATAAGGATATAAGTGAAGATTATTCTTATGAAGGCGACGGAAAAGACTCATCTAGGAAAGGTAGTTCCCGCTCAAACATCAAAAATGTTCTGCTGGTAAACTTTGACGATGTTGATTTTGCTGGGATTTAACAATTAACCGCGATTAGCTGCCTCCCCTCTTTAGATAGAGGGGAGGCGCCTGTTAAATCACACACCAGATGCGGTGTGTCCACGCTACATATAGCGTGTTTTTTGCCCAAATATCAATTATTTAATATATTATAGGCGGGTGTTATAATTCAGGGCTGTTTTTTAACTGCGGCAAGAGAGGCTAAATATGTTTAAGAAAATACTAATCGCCAACCGCGGCGAGATCGCGGTGCGGATTATCCGCGCCTGTCAGGAATTGAATATAGCGACAGTGGCCGTGTACTCCGAGGCTGACCGCGAGAGTTTGCATGTGCGCATGGCCGGTGAAGCGTATTGCATCGGTACGGCTCCTTCCAAAGACAGTTATCTGAATATTCCCCATCTGATTGCCGTCGCGGAAATGACCGGCGCTGACGCGATACATCCGGGGTACGGTTTTCTGGCCGAGAGCGCGGCTTTTGCGGAAATCTGTCAGGCGCACAATATCAAATTTATCGGGCCGTCGGTACAGGCGATTAACGGCATGGGCGACAAAGCCAACGCTCGCCAGATTATGCAGGCGGCCGGTGTGCCCTGCGTGCCCGGGTCGAAAGATATTATTCCCGATGTGGAAACAGCGCGGCGTGTCGCCGAGGAGATAGGTTATCCGGCGCTCATCAAGGCTACGGCCGGCGGCGGCGGACGCGGTATGCGTCTGGTAGAAAAAGCGGACGACCTAGACAAACTTTTTGCCGCGGCGTCGGAAGAGGCCAAATCCTGTTTTGGCAACGGCGGCGTGTATCTGGAAAAATATATTCTCCAGCCGCGGCATATCGAGATGCAAATCCTGGCCGATCAGCACGGCAAGGTAGTCTGGCTGGGCGAGCGCGACTGCTCAGTGCAGCGCCGCCACCAAAAACTTATCGAAGAAGCGCCGTCGATTTTTCTTCAGCCGGCTGTGCGCGCCAAGATGGGCGAGGCGGCGGTCAAGGCGGCACGGGCTGTGCATTACGAAGGCGCTGGCACTATTGAATTTTTAGTCGACGCGCATGGCGATTTTTATTTTATGGAAATGAACACGCGTATTCAGGTCGAGCATTGCGTGACAGAATGTGTAACCGGCATTGACTTGATCAAAGAACAAATAAAAATCGCCGCCGGTTTGCCGCTGGCTTTTCGGCAGGACGACATCAAGATCAACGGCCACGCCATTGAATTCCGCATCAACGCCGAAGACTGGGAAAATGATTTTCGTCCGTCGCCCGGACTGATCGAGCTTTTCCTGCCGCCGGGCGGACCGGGTGTGCGCGTGGATTCCCATATTTATCCGGGCTACAGAGTGCCGCCCAATTACGACAGCATGCTGGCCAAACTCATCGTTTGGGGGCAGACGCGCGCCGAGGCTCTCGAACGGGCGCAGCGCGCGCTGGGCGAATTTGTGTTTGCAGGCGTCAAGACTGTGATACCGTTTCACAAAAAAGTTTTGAGCAATGAATATTTTATCCGCGGCGATGTGCAGACGGACTTTTTGGAAAAAAGGGTTCTCAATGGGTAAGCGCAGTACAGCGCGGCGGCTGGCCATGCAGGTTTTGTTTCAACTGGACGCCGGGCAGGATGATTTGACTTTTTTGCTGGAACAGTCCGCGCGGCGCGAGCGGTTGCTGCCGGACACCATGCAGTTTGCTGGCGAGCTGGCGCTGGGCGCGCGTGAACATCTGGCCGAGCTGGACAAATACATTGCGGAAAAATCAATAGGCTGGGCGCTGGAAAGAATCGCCGGCGTGGACAAAGCGATATTGCGTCTGGCTGTGTACGAAATCAAATTTTTACAAACGCCGCCCAGCGTGGCAATCAACGAGGCGGTGGAGCTGGCCAAAAAATTTTCCACAGCGGAATCGGCAAAATTTGTGAACGGCATACTCGGCGGATTGGCGGAGAAATAATGTTTACAGGAATTATCGAAGAGATTGGTCAGGTGCGTTCGGCTGGCGACAGGCTGGAAATACACGCGCCGCAAATTTGCCGCGAGGTGCGGCTCGGCGATAGCGTGGCCGTGAACGGCGTTTGTCTGACCGCGGCGGACAGCAAAGAAAACAGTTTGTTTTTTGACACGATGCAACTGACTTTACGGGACACCGCTCTGGGCAGTTTAAAGCCCGGCGCGGCAGTCAATCTAGAAAGAGCATTGCGGGCGGACAGCCGTCTGGGTGGGCATTTTGTCAGCGGTCATGTCGACGAAGCCGGACTGGTCGAGGCTTTGGACGCGAATATTTTGCGCGTCAGAGTCAGCGACAAAAAATTTCTGGCGCCTAAAGGCTCGATCACAATCAATGGAGTTTCTTTGACCATTCAAGATGTTCGGGGTGATGCTTTCAGTATTGGTCTGGTGGCGCACACTTTGCAGTCCACCACACTCGGACTTTTGCGCGCTGGCGACAGGGTCAATATAGAGTACGACCTTTTGCTGCGCTATTTGCAAACGCTTTTAGCCGCGGAAGATCAACCGCCGAGACTGCGTTCTATATACAAACAATGAGTACAGGCAGAATAAATATTTTGCTGTAGCGCGTCTGGCTCGAACTTAACAAGGCTACAAAGTAGCCGACGTTAAGTGAGAGGCCACCACGCGCGGAAGCAAAGATATTTATTCTGCCTTCTAAGAATATCATTAAGAAAACGACAAAAGAACGACAAAATTCGATGCATTTTTGCTTCTCCCGCTGTCGATAATAATCCTGACAGGGGAGAACGATGCGCAAATTATTACTTATATTTCTGGTTGTTTTTCTGCAGAGCAGTCTTTTTGCCGCGGTAAACGGACCGGGCACGACTGGCGCCAATTATTTAAAAATCGGACTGGGCGCTAAAGCTGCCGCTCTCGGTGAGAGTTATACAGCCGCCGCGGACGACACGAGTTCTATATACTGGAACACCGCCGGTTTGAGCGCCGTGCGCAATCCGCGCGTGGATTTTATGCAGTTGAACTGGCTGGCCGGCATTTCGGCCAAGACAATTTTCGGCGCGGCGCCGATTTCCGACAAAGACACTTTTGGCGCGTATATCATGATGCTGGACACGCCGAAAGACAAAGAAACAGTTTATGCTGGTGGCGGCGGACTGACGCAATATGAGGAAACCGGCAAAAGTTTTAACAGCGCGATCTCGGTACTCAATCTCGGTTACTCGCGGATTATTTCTCGCGCTTTAGATGCCGGTATCGGTTTGAAAATAATTAGCGAAGATCTGGCCGGCGAAAAAGCTGACGGCCTGGCTCTGGACGCTGGACTGATTTACAAAGATTTAATTCCGAATCTAAAACTGGGCTTGAATGTGCAGAACATCGGATTGAAAAATTTGCGTCCCGAGGAAGAACTGCCGTTGACTATCGCGCTGGGCGCGGAGTACAGCACGATTTTTCTCTGGAATAAATTGAGCTTGCTGCTCGACGCCAAATTGCCGAACGACAATGATCCGCGTTTCGGCGTGGGCGCGGAGTACTGGCTGGGGCAATACTTTGCCGGCCGCATTGGTTACAATACTTTCAGCCAAATGTCGCTGGGTTTGGGCGTGGCTTTTGCTAATTTCAACGCCGACTATGCTTATGTGCCGATCGATGAACTGGGCGTTACGCACCGCATTTCAGTCGGTTATGCTTTTGGCATTTACAAGCAGCCGGAAAATCCGCGTCAGGAACTGCAGGCCGGTGCGGAAACAAAAGAAGACGGTGCGGTACGCAAACCCCTGAAGGTCAGAAAAGTCAAAGTGAAAGCCAAGACCCAGGCAACAAGTGATGACACGCTGCCCAAGTTTGATTTTTAAATAATTTCAATATATTATCCGGCCATGTATATAGGCCTCGATGTTGGCGGAACGAAAATCACCGCCGGACTAGCTGATGCCAGCGGCAAAATTCTGCAAAGAGAAACCAGCCAAACCGCGTCAAATGTAGTGGAGCAAATCAGCGCGCTGATCCAAAAATTTTCCGCCGGACAAAAAATTGCCAAGATCGGATTGGGTTTGCCCGGACAGCTCAAAAACGGCGTGGCGCTCAATATGCCCAATGTGCCGCAGCTCAACGGCGTGGATTTGCTGGCAGAGCTGAACAAAATTTATCCGGCGGAATACGTGATCGAAAATGACGCCAACGCCGCGGCTCTGGCGGAGTTGAAATACGGCGCCGGCCGGAATTACAAAAATTTTATTTATGTAACGATCAGCACCGGTGTCGGCGGCGGCATCATTATTGACGGGCGTTTGTACGCCGGCGCCAACGGCACAGCCGGAGAATTTGGCCACGCGATACTTCAGCCGGACGGACCGCTTTGCGGCTGCGGCAACAGAGGCTGCTGGGAAGCGCTGGGCTCTGGCACGGCTCTGGCTAAAATGGCAGCCGCCGCTGCGGAAAATTCCGAAACGAGAATTAAAGAACTGGCCAAAGACGGCAAAATTACGGCGGAGATCGTGGTTGAAGCCGCCAAACTGGAAGACCAAACGGCGCTGGATTTGCTGAACAAAAACGGCTACTACAATGCGCTGGGCATCGCCAATCTGGTCAATACTTTTGATCCGGAAGTGATTATCGTCGGCGGCGGCGTAACTTTTAACGGCGATTATTTTTTTCAGCCGCTGTTTAAAAATCTAAAAACTTTTAAACTGCTCAATCCGGAACGCTCGATCAAGATTTTGCACGCGGAATGCGGTAAGGATACCGGGCTGCTCGGCGCGGTCGCTTTAACACTGCCATGAAGACTGTCATTATTGATTACGGTATGGGCAATTTGCGCTCCGTGCAAAAAGCCGTGGAGCGGCTTGGGTTTACAGCAGAGATTTCAGCGGAGGCCGGCGCGCTGCAAAGCGCCGATAAATTGATTTTGCCCGGAGTCGGCGCTTTTCCACAGGCTGTGGAAAATCTGCAAAAAAAACAACTCTGGCCTATTCTGCAAAATACAGGGACTAAACCGTTTTTGGGCATTTGTCTGGGTATGCAGCTGCTGCTGTCGGCCAGTGCAGAATTTGGCATGACCGCCGGATTGGACATTGTGCCCGGTCAGGTGTGCTATTTCCGCGACGCTAAAAATTTTCCCCAGGAATTGCCTGTGCCGCATATGGGCTGGAATGATGTGCGGCAAAAATCCAGCGTTTTGTTCCAAAATCTGCCGGAAATTTTTTCCGCTTATTTTGTACATTCTTATTACGCGCAGCCGGCCGCTGAAAAATTTACGATTGGCCTGACGGATTACGGCATCGATTTTTGTGCGGCTGTACAAAAAGACCATATTTTTGGCGTGCAGTTTCACCCCGAAAAAAGCGGTGATAACGGCCTGCAGATTTTAAAAAACTTTTTGGAGTTTTAATTTCTGGACGTTTTGGCCAATTCAGCGCGAATATTGTCGAAATACTGTTTGCGCTCCAGAATTTCCGCTTGAATGCCCTGCACCTCTTGGCCGATACGCTCCATTTCTTTGTTTAGGCGTTTTTGTTCGGCGCGCCAGTAAAAAATCGCGGCGACAGTCATACTGACATCAAAAATCAGCCAGAGCGTCAGCGGCAAAAAGTTTTTGGAAAACCAGGCGTAAAGCAAAACAGCCGCTGTGATAAAGCCGTTGAGAAAAGACCGGCCGGGCGTGTGTTTTTTGAACACGTATTTGCTTAAAAAAGCCAGCAGCGGCGGCAGCGGCTCCGGCGTATACTTGCCGTAGCGCGAGCGTGATTTTTCTTCCAGTTCTTTAATGTCGACCATGATTTTCCCCCTAATGTTTATGCCACAATTATACCCATTTTTTCTGAAATTATACCTATTGTGTGAATATCTTTTTTATAATTGCAGATAAAATTTAAAAAACAATTTGGCAAAAAACCAGAAATTGCGCGGCGACGGACGGGTCAGTTGGCGCGCAAAATCCAGACAGTTGTAAGAACCGCCGCCGGCGTATTCGTAAACCACGGCATTGCGCCGCGCGGCGTAATAATGCAGGTGTTTTTTGGCCGCGCGCTGCAACGGCAAAGCGGTTTTTTGGTCGTACAGCAAAATTAAAAAAGAATTTTTTTTGTTTAATTTATTGTACAGATCCGGCAGGTCTTCGATGTTTTCACTGTCGACCGGATAAAGCACGGCAAATTTCTTTTTTAGTTCTTGCAGATATTCGATGGCGCTTTCCTGCCGGCTGACGCTGTTGAGTCCGGCTTGAAAAGCGGCGCGCTCCCGGCTGAAAGCCGGCACATAAAGCAGTAAGCAGTCGAGCAAAAGCAAAATTTGCTTTTCAAAATCGGCGAGATTGTAACCGCAAGTGGTCAGCAGCGTGAAGTGTTTTTGTTTTTTAAGCTCGACCAGTATGTTGTTGATCTGCGGGTGGCGCAGCGGATTGCCGCCGGTCAAATGCACGAACAGTGAGTTTATTTTACGCTGCTGGATTTTTTCCAGCGGCAGCGGTGTGCGCTCCAGCCGCGCCGGACAATCCGGGCAGAGCAGCTCGCAGGCGGAGTTTAATTCGAGATTTTCAAACTTTGGTAACCACATCGATCAATCTCTGATAATTGGCGAGCAAGAGACGGGTCATATTGCTCATGCTGAATTTTTGCGCCAGCTGCAAAGCTTCGGCGGATTTTTGGCGGTACAGTTCTTTGTCGCTCAAAAGCCGCGTCAGTTTCAATGCAAATTCCGAAACGTCAAGACTGCTGGCCAGTCCGCCGGCATTCTGATGAATAATGTCGGAAATCCCCATAGCGTCGACGGCAACGACCGGCGTGCCGACGGACATAGCTTCCAAGATGACCAGCCCCTGTGTTTCGGTCAGCGAAGAAAAAACAAAAACCCGCGCGGCCTTGTACCAGGAAGCCAATTCGGTCTTGTCGGAAATATAGCCGGTGAAAATAACTTTGTCTTTGATACCTAGGTCGGCCGCGAGTTTTTCGAGCAGCGGCCGCTGCGGTCCGTCGCCGATAACGGCGAATAAAATATTCGCGCGCCCTTTGAGGATTTCTTTGTACATGTGCAGCAGAAACTCGATGTTTTTTTCTTTGGCGAGGCGGCCGGCGTAGGCGATGATGTCTGTACCCGCCGGAATATTGTGCCGCTGCAAAACGTTCTGCGCAGAGCCGTTTTCCTGAAAATGCTCATTGACGCCGGTCGGTATTACGTCGATCTCATTGAGCACGCCGTATTTTTGCAGCTCCAAGCGCATGGCTTCCGACGGGACGATCGTGAGGTCGCAGCTATGGCAGTATCTGCGGCTGGCGTTGGTCGAAAGCCAGACACCGATCTGGCGGCCGAGCGCGGTCGGCACGTAATGCACATACTCGATGAACAGCGTGTGATAAGTATGCACCAGAGGCAGACTGTATTGTTTGGCGAGATACAGCGCCAGCCAGCCCAGGCTAAACGGCGTGTGCGAATGTAAAATATCCAGCCGCAAATCCTTAAAAGTCCGCAGATGGCCGGACAGCGAGTAAGCGATATTATGTTCCGGCAGCGGCGCGTACTTGATCGACTTGAAATAAAAAACATTATCTTTTTTCACCGCGTCCTTGACCTGCGGCGCGAAAATAAAAACCTCATGCCCGAGTTTTTGCAGCTCTTCCATGAAAGAATTGATCGAAGTAACCACGCCGTTGATCTGCGGCGTGTAGGTGTCTGTAAACATTCCGATGCGCATAATTTCCTCGCTGGGCTTTAATTTAAACTCAAATAAACGTTCGGCGTTACAATACGCGTGTGTTTGTATTGCTCTAAAACTAACAGGTCTGCGTCGCCGGTGATAATGTAATCAGCTTGAGCGGCTAAAGCACATTCTAGGATTTTATCATCTGCTTTGTCACGGCAGACATTTTCTACTTTGATTTTGCTTAGCGTTTTATGGGCGATTTCTTCTACAGTGCTGATAAAATACTCGATTTCCGCTGGACTGGTTTTGAATTTTGGCGCGGACAGTGCGCTGGATAGTTCAGCCAAGATTTCCCTGCTAATATACAAATCATCTGCGCCAGTAATGATTCGCGTCAAAACCTGCCGCGGCTTGCCGCCCCAATAAAAAGCGGAAATAAAAATATTGGTATTCAGAACAAGCTTCATGAACGATGCTTGCGGAGAGATTTAATTTCTTTCATAACGTCGCTTTCCCGAAGTTTATTTTTTGCGGCAAGTTTTTCTCCGAGATTAAAGACGTTTTGCCATTTTTGTTTGCGTTCAATATACAGCCGCGCTGCTTCGCGCAGTAATTCTGAACGCGAGCGTGATTCCGATCTGGCCACATCATCAATTTGAGACAATAGATTGTTTTGAAAAGAAATATTAACTGTTGCTGTGGCCATGAAACACCTCTATACAAGAATTGTAGATATTATACAAATTTTGTATGGACAAGTCAAGGTGTCACATTGCCTCAGTGTTCCGTAAAACCCCGAAAAAACTTGGCCAGGGAAATATCCAATCCGTCGATTATTTTGAGCAGAGTATCCAGTGTCGGTGAATTTTCGCCGCGCTCGATGCGCATCAGGACTGTGCCATCCACGCAGGCTTTGTAAGCCAGCCTATGGCGGGTTATTTTTTTCTGTTTGCGAAATTTGACAATGTTCCTGCCGATGTCGCTGGAGTCATATTTCAGGCCAAATTCTGTTTTAAGTTGAGCTATTGACATATATAAATATTAGGGTATACTTAGTTTTATATCTTAGCTATAAAACTATGCTATAAAACTAGATAATAAGGGGGTATATATATGACTATAGCCACAGGCGAGAGAATGTATGCGGAAGATATTTTGAATCTGACTTTTTTTCCGGTAGGCGCAATCTTGATTTTCAGCGGTGCAGCCTACAGTTCGGCCAGCGCGAATTTCAAAACTATCTGGAAAGTCTGCGACGGCACGAATAACACGCCTAATTTGGTCGGCCGGTTTTTGCGCGGCGGCACAAGTTCTGATTTTATTACAGGCGGCGGCGCGGACAGCCAGAATGTAACTATAACTACCGCGCATCTCCCCGCGCATAGTCACGGAGTGGGCACATTGGCTATGCCCCCGCTATCTGTAAGTGAGCTGCCCGTATCTGGAATGGCCGCATCCGGATTTTCCATATCTGGGCAGGCCATAAGCGGCCTGACGATTGACAATGCCGGAGCGCACTCGCATACAGTCAGCGGCAACGCGGTGGAAGCTGGCTCACATGGCCATACATTTTCTAATGGCTCTGCGGCTTCAGCCGGCGGGCATACACATACAGTAACTGTGCATGATTCAAATCATACCCTGACACCGGCAGGGAGCTCTGACTATGGCGCAGGTGAATATGGCGAGTATCATAGCGCAACTTACACAACATCTTCAGACGGCACGCACACGCATACTGTATCAGGCGATATAGCCAATGGCGGAGCGCATACTCACACTATTTCCGGTAGCGCGGCGGAGGGCGGCACACACACGCACACTGTTAATAGCAGCAACGCGGCTATTTCCGGCGGAACTATCACTGGCAGTATTGCCGGCGGTACTGTCAGCGGCAGTATTATTGCTGGCGACAGTGGTATTACCGGCTCAACGGGCAGCGCCGGCTCGGGCTCGGCATTCAGCGTCAGCACAGTACCGGCTTACTATACGGTGATTTACATCATGAAAATTGCCTGATGCTTATTACCCTCTATAATTTTCGATCTGCCGCCAGAAACTTTTTTCTGTAACTTTTTTGCCGTCGTAAATGCCTTCGTTGAGCAAAATGCTGCGGTACAATTCCAATTTTAACGCGGGCAAAGCCGAGGTATCAACAACGCTGTTCAGTGTCTGCAAATGCTTTAAAAGTATTTGGTACAAGCCGGCGTTGGGCTGCAGGCTGCTGGTGATTTTTTCGACGGTCTGGACGGCTTCGGCGGCGTTTTGCAGCAGCGCGTAACTTTGGCGGATTTTGGCAAAAAGCTCTAGGCCGGCCGTTTGGTAAATCACGGCAAAGTCTTTGTTCTCAGAGATGACAAATTCATTCCGGCAAAAAAGGTCAAGCGCGGCCTGCGGTTTTTGGCAGCCGCGTTTTTGCACGAGCTTGATCCGGCCGTCGCTCAAACTAAACACCTGGAGCAGCAGATCATTGTCGCGCAGAATTTTTTTGCGGAGAATGATACCTTCGAGCCGCGCGCCCATTTATTTGATCTTGTAAATGACCAAGCCGGATAAAAGTTTGGGATAAAAGTCCGTGGATTTTTGCGGCATAATGTCGCCGGCCAGCACCACGTCATAGGTTTGCTGCACTGTGGTATTGTTCAGGAAAAACGCCGCCTGCTCCTGGCCGTTCAAAACCTGCTCAAACGCGCTGTGCGCCGTGCGAATATAGTTAAGATTTTCCTGCGCTTCTTGTTTTTCTTTGGTGAGGCCTAAAATTTTTTCTAAAATCAAAGTATGCAATACCGCGACATCGAGTTGCTGCCAGGCTGCGGATTTATCCGCGGCCAATTTAGCCAGCGCCGCAGGGTCGCGCAAAGTCATTTCATAAAGCAGCGGCTGTCCGGCATAAAAACCCAGACTGATTTTTCCGGCGGCGCGCTTGTCCTGCATGGCTTTGAGCAAATGTTCCAGAGCGTGATGCGGCGTGGCCTCAAAATAAGCCGCGGCTTGCTTTAAAAATTCCGCTTCGGAAAAACCGGCCAGTCCGTGCACCAGGCGGTGCGTCGGCAAAACCGTCAAGCCTTCATCTTCGCTGTTGACCAGCGTGGCCATGGTATAGCCGTAAGGACTTTCCGTGCCGAACGCCGCGCCGTGTTCCCGGGCAAAATTGCCGGAAGTTTCATAACGGTGATGCCCGTCGGCGATAAGTAGCTGCTTGTCCGCCAAAACAGCGCGGACTTCCTGAATGATCTCGGCGTCAGTGATTTGCCAGAGCGTGTGCGTGTCGCCGAAATGGTCAACCGCGGTTTCGTCCGGCTCTCTGTTTGCCGCGGCTTGCAGCAGCGCCTCGACTTTTTTCTGCGGATCGCTGTAAAGAAAAAAGATCTGGCCGAAATGCGCGTTCGTCGCGCGCAGGAGATTGAGGCGGTCGGCTTTGGGTTTGGCCAGAGTTTTTTCATGCGGCAGAATAATTTTTTTGGCAAAATCTTCCAGCCCGACCAGCGCGATAAAACCTTTGCGGGTTTTCGGCTCGCCGTTTATTTTGTAGGTCTGATGATAAGCATAAATAGACGGCTGTGCGTCCTGCAGCA
Organism: Candidatus Termititenax aidoneus; assembly: GCA_003864455.1. Lineage (GTDB taxonomy): Bacteria > Margulisbacteria > Termititenacia > Termititenacales > Termititenacaceae > Termititenax > Termititenax aidoneus. The sequence continues at coordinate 12,315 of BGZN01000026.1, forward strand.
AAACTTTTTGCTCGAGCCAGCTTTGGAGTTCCGCGGCGGCGGCTTGATACGGGTCGGCGGCTTTGTTGCGGATCAGTTTGGCCGCGGTGTACGGCGAGCGTTTGTAATAAGCCTCAAGCAATTCCGGCGAAATTTTGTCGTAAGGCTGCGTGACCACATCGCTGTAATTTACTTTTTCTTTGTTGTAGCGTATTCCCTGAAACGCCTTGATGCGCGCCATAAATCCTCCCAAAGTTTTGGCTGATTATAGTATAAAAAATAAAAACTTGCTCTAGCTTTGCTCTCGGCAACTGTGTTATAATCCTTAAAATAAGCAATGGGGGTTGTTTATGGTTGATTTAAGACGTTCCGCGGTAATAAAAGTAGTCGGCATAGGCGGCGGCGGCGTGAATGCTGTCAACACGATGGTGGCAGCCGGACTGGACGGAGTGCAGTTCGTGGCGGTCAACACGGACCTGCAGTCGCTGGACGCTTCCACAGCTGAAATACATGTGCAAATCGGCGGCAAGTTGACCAAAGGTTTGGGCGCGGGCGCTGATCCGGCCAAAGGCAAGGACGCGGCCGAGGAAAGCAAGGACGACATCGCGCTGGCGCTGGACGGCGCGGATATGGTTTTCATTGCGGCCGGCATGGGCGGCGGCACAGGCACGGGTGCTTCGCCGGTGGTAGCCGAACTCGCCAAAGCCAAAGGCGCGCTGGTCGTCGGCGTGGTTTCCAAGCCGTGGAGTTTTGAGGGACCGATCCGCATGCGTCAGGCGGAAAACGGCATTGAGCTGCTGCGTGCCAAAGTTGACGCTCTGATCATTGTGCCCAATCAGCGTCTGCTGGATATTTACGACCGAGCGCTGACTTTGCCGGAATCTTTCCAAAAAGCCAATGATGTACTGAAGCAGGGCGTGCTGGGCATAGCCGGCCTAATCACCAATCCGGGTTTGATAAATCTTGATTTTGCTGATGTGCGCACTATCATGACCAACGCGGGCTCGGCGATGATGGGCATCGGCACGGCTTCCGGTGAAGACCGCGCGGTTGACGCCGCAAATGACGCGATCAGCAATCCGCTGCTGGAGGAAAATATTCAAGGCGCGACGGGTTTGATAGTCTCGGTAACCGGCGGGCCGGATATGACTTTGCACGAAGTTAATGACGCCATCAATATTGTGCGGCAGTCGGCTGATCCCAACGCCAATATTATTTTTGGCGCGTCGATCGATGAAGCAAGGCAGGGTGAAGTTGCGCTGACCGTAATCGCCACCGGTTTCAAAAAGACAATTTTGCCGCCGCTCACCGGCGGAGATATTATAGAAACAGAAATCAAAATGACCGCGCCTCCGCTGCGCAAAGAGCCGGAGTTGCAGCCGGCCGGCCAGCGTTTTGCTTTTTTTGAAACGTCAGAGCCGGCTTTGTCCAACGCCAATCCCGATGATATAGATGTGCCGCCTTTTTTGAGAAATCGTTAATGCTGAGACGCGTTTTTTTTTGTTTAATTTTATTATCGTTGCTGGCTGCGGAAACACCTAACGTTCAGCTTTTTTCCGATGTGCCGCGCAGTCACTGGGCTTTTAGCGCGGTCAGACACATGGTCGACCTGGACGTGGTCAAGGGCTATCCGGACGGCACTTTGCACGGCGACGAAAAAATTAGCCGCTACGACACGCTGGTTTATCTGAATAATCTTTCTTTGAGCATGGAAGCGATAGTAGACAAAAAAATACAGCTTTATCAGCCGGCTTTTCAAAACGTGTCCTTTAACGCGGTCTCCGCCCAGGCAATCGTCGATCTGAAAAACGAAGTGGCCGCGCTAAAGCTGGAGCTGGCGGCGTTGAAAGACTCGGCGACAGGCAATCTTTCCGCGCCGTCCGGCGCGCCGAGGCAATCCGAAGACTGGCCGGCGCTGCTCAAAGACAATCTCGTAATCGATACTTATTATTTTTATGCCAGCAGCGCCACTACCGGCAATGACACTCTGGACGCGCCGCGGCTTTTTACGCGCGCTGACTTCAAGCTTGGCCGCGAGTTTGGCTTGAGCGGTTTTGAATTTACGCTGAAACGCAATTACACCAGCGCGACCGCTTGGGCTGGACGGGAGCTGTCGGATTTTTCTTGGCTGCGCTTTGAAGCTTCCGCCGGACCGGGACAGGTCATCGATCAAGACCGCCGCGTGGTGGACAATCCGGCTAATGCTTTGGGCGCGCGTCTGGGTTTGTGGGGATTGTCTCTGGGCGCGGCGCAGAGCCAGACCGGCGCTGATATTTTGGCGCCGGACGGCGGCCGCTTGAATGTTACCCGGCAGACTATGTCGGCAAAATTTGATTTCTCAATCGGCCTGCCGCTTTTCAGCACCGGCAATATTTTTTATCAGACCGACACGTACAGCGGTGAGGGCAAAACGGTTTCGTCTAATGAAACCGAGCGGGCTTTTACCACACGCGCTTTGAGCGGACTGCATTTTGATTTTGCCGAGCGGCAATTTTTGAGTCTGCGTTATTTGCAGGACGTTTACAAAAACGGCTATGACGTGCTCGACAAAAAACAGGCCTACTATTATGACGCGCTGCTGTCTCTGGACGGATTGTTCAGCGGCGGCTTGGATTTTGCTGTGATGTACGCTTACAAAGGCGCGGCTTTCGGCGCGAATAAACTGGGCGAAGACATGGCCGGCGTAAATTTGCTGGGTTACGCTTCCTGCGCTTATTTGACTGACGACATTTTTGGCGCGAATAGAATTCCCAGCGCCGACATGATCTCCGAGACCGGCGTCAAATTGACCAGCTATCTTTACAAAAAAGAACTGGCGCTGGATCTTGTTTACATTTACGGCGCCGGACTGCCGGATCATGATCTTTCCCAAGCGGATACTAAATATTTGTACGATCATTACGGCGCGCAGTTGAATTGGCATTTGCTGCCGAGCAGCGTGTTTTATCTGGGTTATGAAAAACTCGATCTTTTCAACAGCGACATTGAAGAAGCCGCCGAACAATTGGCGGAAGAGTTGGTAAAATTCGGCTTGAGGTTTGTTTTCTGATGATTTTAAAAATTCTGCAACACCCCGATCCTTTGCTGCGCGAGAAATCTGTCAAAATCGCCAAGCTGACGCCGGAATTAAAAACTCTCGCGCTGGATTTGCTGGAAACGCTTTACGGCGTGGGCAACGGCGTGGGACTGGCCGCGCCGCAGGTCGGCAAACTTTACCGCTTGTTTGTCTACGATATTTCCGCCGACCGCAATGAGCCGGGCGTGTTGTTCAATCCCGAACTGCTCTCGCACAACAATCAAAAAGCCAAGCATGTGGAAGGCTGTTTGTCCTGCCGCAATTTTGAGGGACTGGTCGAGCGTTACACCAAAGTTACAGTGCGCGGTGTCAATCTCGACGGCAAAACTGTGACGATCAAAGCCAGCGGTTTGCTGGCACGGGTGTTTCAGCACGAGATCGAGCATCTCGACGGCATAGTTATTCTGGACAAAGCCGAGCCTGTGCCGCCGGACAGCACGGAGGCGGAAGCGGACATCGTATGATCCGTTTGGCTTTTTTCGGCTCGCCGGATTTTGCACTGCCGGCTCTGCAGAAACTCGCGGCGGACGAGCGTTTCCAAATTATTTTGGTTGTAACCCAGCCGGACAGACCGGCCGGCCGCGGCCAGCAAAGGCAAATGCTGCCGGTGAAAAACGCGGCGCTGGATTTAGGTTTGCCGGTTTTAGACCGTCTGCCGACCGCCGCGGAATTACAAAAACTAAATATTGCCAAAATCGTCGTGGTGGCTTACGGCCGTATACTGCCTGCCGAACTGACCGACAACTGGGAATGTATCAATTTGCATCCGTCGCTGCTGCCCAAACATCGAGGCCCTTCGCCGCTGCAAACTGTTTTGTGGAACGGTGAGGAAAAAACCGGTGTTACCACTATGCTCCTCAATTCAGAAATGGACGCCGGCGATATTCTGCTGCAGGAGGAAATTTCTGTCGGGCCAAATATGCAGATCCGGCAATTAAGCGCGCTTTGCGCGGCGCGCGGCGCGGATCTGCTGGCCGAAACTTTGCTGCAGGATATTCAACAGATCCGCAAGCCGCAAAATCCCGAAGCAGCCACCTATTGCCGGAAAATCAATAAAACAGACGCGCTGATTACCCGGGGCGAGTCGCCGCGGCAAATTCACAACAAAGTGCGCGCGTTCGGCGGCTACGTGCTGCACAAAGGCAAACGGGTAAAGATTTTGGAGACGCGGTATACTGCGGCCGGTCTGGAAATCATGGCGGTGCAGCCGGCCGGCAAACAGCCGATGGCTTACGCGGATTTTTGCCGCGGCTACGGAGAAATAATTTTATGACTTTGAAAAAACGCATAATTCCCTGTTTGGACGTAACCGGCGGCCGCGTGGTCAAAGGCACGAATTTTGTCAGTCTGCGCGACGCCGGCGATCCGGTCGAGCTGGCCAAACTTTATGACCGAGAAGGCGCGGACGAATTGGTGTTTTTGGACATCACGGCTTCCAGCGACGCGCGGGAAATTCTGCTGCATATTGTCGAGCGCACAGCCGAGCAGGTTTTTATTCCGTTCACAGTGGGCGGCGGTATACGCGACACGGACACGATGCGCGCGCTGCTCAAAGCCGGAGCGGATAAAATTTCTCTGAATACCGCGGCTGTCCAAAATCCCGACTTGATCCGGCAGGGCTCGGAAATGTTCGGCGCGCAATGTATTGTGCTGGCTGTCGACGCCCGCCAGACCGCGCCAAACAAATGGGAAGTGTACACGCACGGCGGCCGCACGCCGACCGGCCTGGACGCGCTGGAGTGGCTCAAAAAAGGCCAAAGCCTGGGCGCCGGCGAAATACTTCTGACCTCAATGGACCGCGACGGCACTAAAAACGGCTATGACTGCGCGCTGCTCGACGCGGCGGCGCGGGCTGTGAATATTCCGGTGATTGCCTCCGGCGGCGCTGGCAAACTGGAGCATATCGCTGAAGCCCTGCGGCATTGCAGCGCGGCGCTGCTGGCTTCGCTGTTGCATTACAAAGAATTATCCATCACGGAGATCAAAAAATATTTGCAGACGCAGGGTCTGCCGGCGCGTGCCTAGTGTAGGAGTTACACAGCTTTTTCTAACGGCACAACGCTCAACCGAAACCCCAGGCAATTCAAGACACTAGATACTGTCTTAAAATATGGCGTGCCTGTTTTTGACAAAGATTTATATAAACTGTTCACCCCGACATTTGCCTTTTTAGCGGATTGTTTCATTGTCTTACGTGCTTTTGCCACATCGCCAATAGCGGCAAGTTCAAGAGCCGGGTTATTGTCCTTGAAAATTTCCGCGAGATAATCTGCGATGTCTTCCTCTGTTTTAAGATAATCCGCCGCGTCCCATTTATAAGTTTTTATTTTTCCCATTTCTATATCTCCTTTGCTATTTTTTGCGCCAGTTTAATATCTTTCTCTTGTGTGGATTTGTCGCCGCCACACAGTAAAATTATCAAATCACCGTTTTTATTGACAAAATACAACCTATATCCTGCGCCAAAATATATTTTCTTTTCAAAAACTTTTTCACCTACGGATTTTACATTACTCATATTTCCCTGACTTATCCGTTTAATATTTGCAGTTATTATTGTTATTACCCGTCTATCTTTAAGACCAAGCAGCCAATCGTCGAAAATTTTTGTCTTCTTGACTTCCATAATTATATTTTATCTTATAAGATAAAATCTGTCAAAAAATATTTGCAGACGCAGGGTCTGCCGACGCGTGCCTAATCAAATAACGGCAGCTGCGTGCCGACAATTATCCAGAAAAAATAATGGATCAGCATTGGCCAGCTCAAAGAAGCGGTTTTCTTGCGGATAATGAGCCAGAAACACATGCCGCCGCTGGCCAGCAAAGTCAAAACTACCGCCCAGATTAATTCCACGTTGAACACTGCGGCTAAATGCGTCAGACCGAAAATCAGCGAAGTAAAAACCGCCGCGTTTTTGCGCGACAGATATTTGCGGCAGATGTCAAATAAAAGCAAAGTGATTGTTGTTTGCTGAAAGAAAATATAGGTCAGCATTTTGAGCGGAAACAGCAGATTGAAAAAGACAGAATCTTTTGCCGGACTGAATGCGCCGCCAAAGAGCAGCAAAAAATACGACAGCGTCAGCCCCAGAAAAAAAGCAAGAAAGACCCGGTTGGTTTGTTTGGAGCGGGTTTTGCTTTGCAGAAATTTTTGCGTGTCCGGCAGAATGCGGTGATTGAGTATTGACCAAACGCTCAAAGCCAGCAGGCCGAAAACAACATCGCGCAGGATCAGCAAATTTAAGCCTATTGGCGAAGACCAGTAGACCAGACCGAAAATTTTAAGCAGCAGTTCGCAGCTCAAGCCCACAAACCAAATCACTGCCCAAACGCTAAAAAATAAACGAAATTCAATGCGTTTGATTTTTTGCCGGTCTTGCGGTTTTTCCCCTACAGTTATCATTTGTAGAGGTTGCCCGTTTTTGGGCAAAACATGTATCGATATTTTGTGTTTTGTGTTCCTGCGCCGGAATCTCATGATATAATTTTAGCTTCATGAAAAAAACAGCGCTTTTTGCCGTGCATTCTACCGGGCTGGGTCATGCGGCAAGAAGTATCCCCTACATCAAGACCTGTCTGAAGCGCGGACACAGAGTGCATGTTATCAGTCATGGCCGGGCTTTGATATTGTTGCGCAACACTCTGGGCGACAGGGTTTCGCATTATTTTGATATACCGGACTATCGTTTGGATTGGGCTTATTCCCGGCATGGCTACAGCATTTGGCGTTTTTTGTTTTTGACGCTGTCGGTTTCTATTTGGGAATTGTTCAAAGAGCGCCGGGCTTTCCTAGCGCTGGATAAAAAATATAATTATGATTTGGTCTTTTCAGACACGCGTTATAATATATATAAAAAAAATGCCCCGTCGCTATTGTTTTTGTTTATGATTTATGTGCCGCTGTCCTGGCGTTTTTTGAATTTCCTAAATCAATTATTCGGCGCAGCATATTACAAAATTATTTTACGCCATCATCAAAAATATCTTTTCAATGATTACGCCGCTGTCCAAAAATCCTTGACGGGTGATATCCTGCATAATTTATTTATTTTGGAACGGCGCAAATGCGTTTATTTGGGGCCGATTTCCCGTTTTGTGCCGGCCCAAAAATCCCGACAGGATATTGCGCAAATGATTTTGCTTTCCGGCCCTGAACCGCAGCGGACGGTTTTTGAGGAAATAATTTTACGTCAGGTGGATAACTTACCCGGGCGCACAGTGGTCGTGCTGGGGCGGCTGGACGCGAAAAAAGCGCTGGCGTTCACGCGGAAAAATTTGCGGGTGTTCAATTATCTGCGGCCTGCGCAAATGGCTGGCTATTTGCGCCGCGCCGAGGTGGTGGTTTGCCGCAGCGGACAGGGCAGTTTAATGGACACATATCTTTTGCGGAAAAAAGTTTTACTCGTGCCGACCAAAGGCCAGCCCGAACAGGAATATTTAGCCAGGCTGCATCATAATAAAAATGGTTTTTACTCCGTGCCGCAGGACAAACTGGATTTGCGTCGCGATATAGAGATAGTCCGGAGTTTATCTTTGCCGGCCGGTGTTCCTCAAAGCGACACAAAGCACACTGTTTTTATTAAAGAAGTCCAAAATTTGGCGCCGTGGTTTTAAGTTTTATGTGCCAAACCACCGCAGGCGGTTTAGTGCGCATGTGCGAGTTGTGAAAAGATAATTCCGTAATGTTTTAAGCCCCAGAAAATATCAATCTGTTTAGTTTTTGGCCATGCAAGTTTTGGCCGAAAATCATCGATATTAGGGGTGTAAGAGGGAAGAAGGAGTAGAAAGATGTCCAGAGTGAGTGAAATAAGTGCAGTTTCGTCTGGAGTTAAAGCGGAGAATTTATCAGGAGAAGTGAAAGGTATTGTTTATACATTGGCTGGGTTGACAGATAATCTTAATCCTTTAAAAGGTGGAAACATAAACAAGATAGTAAAAAGTGAGAACGTTAATTTTGGTATAGACCCTACAAAAGGTGTGTACTAAAAAATAAATTTAGGAAGTAATAAAACAGGAGGTGATTGTTATGGCAGAATCGCAATGGGTAGCTACAGAAAAGGGTACGTTAACTAATGGATTAAAAGCTGGTGGAGTTACATTGAGCAATATAGCCAAAGACGCTTATTTGGCAATTGGTAATGTAACAAATATTCGTTCTGAGTTGATGCACGAGATCACGAAAGTGGCTACTGGTGAGAGCAACGAAAAAACGATTAATATTAATGCTGGCAATACTGGTGCAGGAGAAAAGAAGATAGACATCTCTACCGGCGCGGGAGCTCTGGTTCTGGACGACGCTTTACAAGAGCTGTCGACGCTGGAACAGGCCGCGGCTCAGTTAGTAGCGGCAGAGAACAAAGCTCAAAAACAAGTCCATTCAGTGACTGGACAGGGTTAGTTTATTTCAGGCTGACTTGTTTAAAGACCCTGCTGAAAAGCAGGGTCTTTTTTTATCTGAAAGGCGCACGACCGCCTCGAACTTCACAAACGCGTGAGACGCGTGACGTGAAGTGAGAGCAACAAGTGAAACGACGTTAGCGCGGTTTTCAATACTTAAAGCCCCTCGCCAAGAGGGGCTTTAAGTTTGAACGATCTGCCGGCATTTGTATTGACAAACCGATTTTTTGTGCATACAATATATCTGTATGGCGTTTACTAACTTTGAGTGGGACGAACGCAAAAATAAAATCAATCTGTTAAAACACGGTTATGATTTTAGTATTGGTATTATTGCGCTGAATGATCCGCAGGCCATAACTTCAGACGCCAGACAAGATTATGGAGAATTGCGGCAAATCACTATCGGCAGAGTAGCGGAGGAAGTGTTTATTGTCGTGGTGCATACGGATAGAAACGGTGTTACTAGGATAATCTCTGTGCGGCCTGCCAATAAAAAAGAAAGGAGAAAGTATTATGACTATAACCAGGATGACTTTTAAAGAAGCTAAAAAAAGATTGACGCCGAAAGTTTTGAAATGTCTGCGCAGTATTAAAGATGAGGATATTGACTATTCGGAGATACCAAAACTTGACGCGCAGTTTTGGCGTAAGGCCAAACCATTGCGCGGCCGTCCAAAAAAAGCAGTCTGCAAAGATATGATTAACCTCCGCCTCGACCATTTTGCGGTGGCAGCGCTGCGCGACAGCGGTAAAGGCTGGCAGACACGGGTTAGCGATTATATTTCCGAGGGTGTCCGGGCTGGAGCGCTGCAGTAAATAGTAAGCTTTGCAATATTTCGCGGCAGTAAAACATCTGGAATTATAACTTATTCATTTTAGCGTATTTGACCAGGAGGGATTTGCGCGCGCGGGCGAATTGTATTTCGAGGGCCTGTTCCGCGCCTTTGCCAAAGACTTTTAAGACCCGCCCTTCGCCGAATGTATCGTGCAGGA
>BGZN01000027.1 GCA_003864455.1 Candidatus Termititenax aidoneus
GCGGACTTTTGCAAAAGCTTTAACTCCGCTTCAATCTTACGCCAAATTTCTGTGCCAAAAAACGCATGTGTTTATCGGTGGAAAATAAAACCAGGCCGTTTTGCCGGGCGTTCTGTGCGATGACTATGTCCAGCAAACCGACTTTATTTAAACCGGCTTGGAGGCATTGATGTTGTATTTCCGCGATTTCCGGCCAGTCAATCCGCAGCGGCGCGGTTTCCAAACCGGACAAACAATCGATAAAAGCCGTTTCTTTTTGCAATTTGGCCACAGGCAGCAATTCGGCTAAAATTATCTCGTTTACAACGGCGGAATTATTAAACAACAGCCGGGAAACAGCTTTGAAATGTTTTTTCTGCCCGAAAAAATCTATCCAAACGCAGCTGTCAACTAAATAATTCATGCTCTTTGTCTGGTGCGATTAAGATTGACCGGCAGTTTTACTTTGCCGGCCAGACCGATCAAACGCAGTCTTTTTTGCGTTTGAATAATTTGTTTCAAAGCCGTGGTGATTACAGCAGTTTTGGTGGGCTGGCCTGTCCAGCGCATGGCTTCGCCCAGCAGGGCTTGGTCGAGCTCCAAAGTTGTCCGCATATAATTAGCTCCTTTTTATGCATATAATTATAGCGTGTTATTATGTATTAGCAAGGCCGCGGATTTTACTGCAGCTTCACAAACTTTCTTTTGCCTACCTGAATAATCAGTTCCGTTTGGCCGGACGTTTTTGCGGCAACGGCAATCACCTGCGGGTCAGAAACTTTCTCTCCGTTTATTTTGACCGCGCCGGCTTGAATATCGCGCTTGGCTTCGCCGTTGCTGGCGGATAAACCGGCGGCGGTCAGCAGTTTGGCCAGCGGCAGGCCGAGAAAATTTTTGGCCGGCAGAACAGCTATATCGTCCGGCGCGCCGTTTTTGGCGAAAACATTTTTAAAATTTTCCGCGGCGGCTTCCGCGGCGGCCGCGCTGTGATAGCGCGCGGTGATATATCTGGCCAATTTTTCTTTGGCGGCGCGCGGATGTTCGCCGGGGTCAAAAGCCAAGTCGGTCAGCAGTTGATAGTAGCGCGGCATCAAGCTGTCGGGCAGAGACATCAGTTTGCCGAACATCTCATTGGGCGGCTCGGTAATGCCGATATGATTGCCGAGCGACTTGGACATTTTATTCACGCCGTCGAGTCCCTCGAGTATCGGCATGATAATAATATTTTGCGGCTCTTGGCCGGCGTTGGCCTGCAAATCACGGCCGACCAGCATGTTAAATTTTTGATCTGTGCCGCCCAGCTCGATATCGGCCTGCAGCGCGACAGAATCATAGCCCTGCAAAAGCGGATACATAAATTCATGCAGCGCAATGGACTGTCCGGCGGTGTAGCGTTTTTTAAAATCCTCGCGCTCTAGAGTCTGCGCAACGGTGATTTGCGACAGCAGTTTCACCAAGTCCGTCGGCGTAAGTTTGTTTATCCATTGCGAATTGTAAACGATTTTGGTTTTACTTTTAGCCAAAATCTTAAATATTTGCGCCTGATACGTGGCGGAATTTTGCTCGATCTGCGCGCGGCTCAAAGGTTTGCGGGTTTCGGACTTGCCGGTCGGGTCGCCGATGGCCGCCGTAAAATCGCCGATCAAAAAAATTACCTCATGCCCCAGGTCTTGAAATTGGCGCAGTTTTTGCAAAACTACTGTGTGCCCAAGATGCAGGTCAGGCGCGGACGGGTCAGCGCCGAATTTTATCTTTAGTTTTTTGCCGGATTCCAGTTTTTTCTGGAGTTCGGCTGCGGAAATTATCTCTAGAGCGCCATTTTGGATTGTTTCAAAGGGGTTCATATATGTTATTATAACAACATATTAAAAATTTGGCTTCAAGGGGAAAAGCGTGGGCATTTTTAAGAGGCCGATAGACCAGGTGCGCTCAGCGCATCTAAGCTCTTACGGCAATCATCTCAAAAAACAAAAATTTCATTTGTGGCTGCAGCGGGTTTTCCGGTATTGCGTTATCATCACTGTGCTCGGCGCGCTGATTTTTTTGTTTGTCGTAATTATGACCGCGATGAATTTGCCGGACGTGGACACGATGGGTACGATTGTGCCCAATGAGACGACCAAAGTTTACGCAACTGACGGCACGATACTGGCCGAACTGCACGAGGAAGAAAACCGCGAGGTCGTGCCGATCTCACAGATTTCCGATTTTGTAAAAGCTGCGGTGATCGCCACTGAGGACACTAATTTTTACCGGCACAACGGCCTGGATTTCGGCGGATTATTCCGCTCGGTTTTTGTGAATGTACTGCGCGGCGAGAAAATGCAGGGCGGCAGCACGATCACCATGCAGCTGGCGCGCGGCATTTATTTAAATAAAAAGAAAAAACTATTGAGAAAAATCGCCGAGATGATTTTGGCTTTGCAAATCGAACGCAAATACACCAAAGAGGAGATTTTGGAGTTTTATCTCAATCAGGTGTACTGGGGGCACAATGCTTACGGCATCGAATCCGCGGCCAATATGTATTTTGACAAATCAGCGGCGGAGTTAAATCTGCCGGAAGCCGCGACGCTGATCGGTTTGCTGCGCGGGCCGGAATTGTACTCGCCGTTTTACCGGCCGCAAAGGACGCGCTGGCGCCGCGACATTGTCCTGCGCCGGTTGTTTACGCTGGGTTTGATCACCGAGGAAGAGTTTTATCAGGCGCGCGAAACGCCGATCTTTCTCGCGTCGCGCCAGACATTGAAATATAAGCACCCGTATTTTACAAGCTATGTGGTCAAACAGCTTGAGGATATGTATGGCAAAGATGTGGTGTACAAAGACGGCCTGCGGATTTACACCACGCTCGATGTCGACCTGCAAAAAAAAGCGGAGGACGCAATCGAGTATTACATGATGGAAGCCAGCCGTCCGCACTGGATCAAAGGCCGCGAAGTTTCTTCGCTCAACGCCACGCAAGCCGCGCTGCTGTCTGTCGACCCCAAAACCGGCTACATCAAAGCGTGGGTCGGCGGACGGGATTTTTTGGAGAGAGAATTCGACCATATCGCGCAGGCCAAACGCCAGCCGGGGTCTTCCTTTAAGCCGTACACGTATTTGACCGCGCTAAAAATGGGGCTTTCGCCCGGCTCTATAGTCGAGGACTCGCCGGTAACTTTTAATACGATTATGGGGCAGTACTCGCCGCAAAATTACACCAAGGATTTCAAAGGCGCGATTACTTTGAAGCGCGCGCTGGAATTGTCGCTCAATGTTGTGGCGGTCAAAATCAGCGATATGATCAAGCCAAGCAGCATTATTATCACCTGCCGCGATTTAGGCATTCGGGTGCCGCTGGCGCCGGTGCTTTCCCTGACCCTCGGCGCGAGCGAAATACCGGTGCTGGAACACGCGGCGGCTTTTTGCACTTTGGCCAATGGCGGTGTGCGTGTCGATCCGGTGTCGATTTTGCGCATTGAAGACCGCACCGGCAATGTTTTGTACAGGCATCAGATCGCGCCAAAGCGTGTATTTGAAGCGCGCTATGTGCATGCGCTGGTGTACATGATGCGCGGCGTGATGCAGCGCGGCACCGGTCAGGGCGCGAATGTTTCCGGTTACGATCTGGCCGGCAAGACCGGCACGACCAGCGATTACCGCGACGCGTGGTTCATGGGTTTTGCGCCCAATCTGATGACGGCTGTCTGGGTTGGCAACGACGACAATTCTATGATGCAGGAAGTTACCGGCGGCTGGATACCGGCGCAGATTTGGAAATCCTACATGTCTTATGCGCTGCCCAAATTTCCGAAAGAATATTTCCCGTATCCGCGCGGCCTGGTCAAGCAGAGGATTTGCGTAGTGGGGCAGGGGCTGGCGACATCGATGTGCCCGGAGTCCGATGTGGTCGAGGAGTTGATGTGGGAGAACGGCATATACACTAATCAATGCCAGACCCATTCTATCCTGGGCGGACTAGTGCCGGCTGGCGCACAGCGGCCGGACTGGGAAAGAACTTTTTATCCCGATGCCGGCAGCATAGTATTTTTGTCCGAAATTAATGAAGAGAATAAACCGACGCATAACCCGCAGTCGGCAATTATTCCGGCGGCTGGCCGCAAACAGATCGACGGCTCTAATATTGACGTGAACAAAGGATTGTAAAATGGCAGTCTTGTTTTTGATTGTGCCCAATGGTTTTCGCGACGAGGAATACGCCGTGCCCAAACGGGTTTTGGAGGAGGCCGGTTTTGAAGTGGTAACAGCCTCGACTTTGCTCGGCAAATTGCGCGGTAAGAAAGATTTGGTAATTGCCCGTGTGGACATCGCGCTCGACAAAGTCAATTCGGCGGATTATCAGGGCCTTATGATTGTCGGCGGACAAAGAACTTATTGGCACAATGCCACAGTTTTGCGGCTGTGCCGCGAATTTCACGCGGCCGGCAAGCTTGTCGCGGCGATTTGCATTTCCGGAGCAATACCGGCGCAGGCCGGTTTGATGCGCGGCAAACAATTAACCGTATTCCCTGATGTTGACGCGTTGGAGAGTATCCGGCAAAACGGCGGAATTTACGTCAATAAGCCGGTGGTGGTCAGCGATAACGTTATCACGGCTGACGGTCCGGCTGCCGCGGAGGAATTTGGCCGGGCAATGGTGAAGTTTCTCACCCGATGAATAAAATCCAGTTTTGGCTTTTGGCCCTGGTTTTGGCCGGCGGCGCGTTTGCGCGGCCTGCGGCTGGCGGCGGCACGCCGAATATTGCCGCCCAATTAGAAGCCGCCAACAACGATATAGTGGACATCGCTTTCGCGCGCGTGGCAACGGAAAAAGAAACCACAATATTTTATGAGCTGTCCGTTGGCCTGAAACCGCTAAAACTGCGGGTAGACCTGGCGCGGCTGGATTACCAGCCGGATTTGGTGGTTGCCTATCACTCGCGGCTGAATTGGCTGGACTTGCCCGTTTACTACGCGCCAACCATGATTTTTGACAGCCGTCCCAATGCCTACTCGATTCCGGCTCCTCTGCCGGAGCTGGGAGTCAGCGCTTTTCGCGGCGCTTACTGGCGCTGGAATGCGCACTATTTTTTGCAGGAAAATTTATACGGCAATCTGCAGTTTGGCCGCGCAGAGGAAAAAGGCGCGGGCTACGGCTTTCAGCAAATCGTTCGTTTTTCCGACGCCGCGCAACTGACTTATATTAATCAAAACTGGCAATACTGGCCGACGCAGGAATATTTTTCCCTGGAATATTCTTTTTTGGAAATTCCTTCTTTCAATGCCAGATATGCCGACCGGATTCGGAATGAATTTAATTCTCTGCGGATAACCAGGACTAATTATGAGGAATACAACGATGATTTGCTGATGCGTGAGTTTGAGTTGAGTTATATTGGCAATTTTAAATTGAACTGGCAAAAAGCCAGTTTTTACACCAACAATAGTTACGCTTCCCTTAACGAGTTGACCAGCGCGCAGGCCGGTTACCGCTGGGCTTCGCTGTCGGAGCTGTACAGGGAATATGCGCTGCCGTATCTCGGCGAAATTAGACCCGGCCTTGGCTACGACACGGTTAAATATTCTCTGCATCCCTATAGCTGGCATCGCGTCTATAGTTACATCGAAGGGCGAAAAGAGTTTTGGATTTGGACCGGCGAGGCACGGGTAACGGATTACATCGATCAGCGCGGCGGCTCGCCGTTTAGCTACGACAGAGAGGAAGCTTACGACGACAATGTGCGCACGACTGTTCTGCTGGATTTGTGGGGGGTTGATTTGGGACAGACTGTGCAATACTCTATCTACCGCGGCAGCATCCATGCCCTGATTTATTTCCTGCGCTGCAGAACAGAACATTGGTTTATCGATTTCAGTTATAATCAGCTAAAAGAGGCGTTTGCAGTCAGCGGGCAGATGATTAGTTTTTAAACGGGGATAATGATGCGGAAAATTTTTATCAGCGCGATTGAAACCAGCGGCGATTTGCATGCCGCGCGTCTGGCCGCGGCGCTTCAAAAACAAGCCCGCGAGAAAATTAAATTCAGCGGCTTTGGCAGCGAGGCTTTGCGTAAAACAGGAATGGAAATCCTGGCTGATTTAACCAGCCGCAGCACGGTCGGCCTGCTCGAACCGCTGCGGCATTTGCCGGCTTATTTCCGCGCCCTGGGACAATTAAAAAAATATTTGCGCAGCGCCAAGCCGGATTTGTTTTTATGCGTTGACGGGCAGGGCTTCAATCTGCCGGCCGCGCGATACGCCAAAAGTCTCGGCATTCCGGTGGTTTATTACATCTCGCCGCAGGAATGGCTCTGGGGTACTCCTGCCGCCGGAAAAAAAGTCACCGCAGTTTGTGACTTGATAATCTCGATTTTTCCCGAGGAGCATACTTTCTACCAAAAGCTCGGCGGCCATAGCGTGTACAACGGCCATCCTTTGAGCGAGATCGTCGCGCGGCAGAAAATTAATCCGAAAATGTTCCGCCGCAGACATAATCTTGACCGCAATAAACCGCTGGTCGCTTTGTTCCCGGGCAGCCGCCGCCAGGAATTGGCCAATCTTTTGCCGGTGTTCTTGCAAATCGTCAAACTCTCGCGCGGCCGTGAACAATTTGTTATTGCCGCGGCCAGTAAATATTGTCTGGAAATTTTGCGTAAAAAAATCAAAAATGTGCTGGTGGTCTATGGCGAAAATTATGCGCTGCTCTCCGCGGCGGATATTGTTTTGTCGTCCACCGGCACGCTTACGCTGGAAGCGGCTTTGCTCGGCGCTCCGCTGATCGCCGTGTACAAATTCCCCAGATTTTCTTACTGGCTGATCAATAAACTGCTGGCGCAGAAAATCCCTAAATATAAAGCCCTGCCCAATATGCTGGCCGGCCGAGAGATCATGCCGGAGCGTATCCAGAATTTTACTGCGGCTGAGCTATATGCTTTGCTGGCCAAAACGCTTTACAACAAAAAGAAAATGTGGAAAATTAAAAACGAGTTTAAAAAATTACACAAACGCCTGTCCGCCAAAGATGTTTTGAAAAAAAACGCGGCGGCGGTTTGGGCTTTGCTTAAAGCTAAATCTTGAGAGTATTAGAACTATTTATTTTTTTATAGGTCTAGTTCGAGCGTTCGGGTCGCCACTTGATCCGCAAACACTTTATCGTGTTCGACAAAAAGCATAGTTGGCTGATATTGAAGCAGCAAATTTTCAATCTGCAAACGCGAAAGCACATCGATGAAATTGAGCGGTTCGTCCCAGAGATAGACATGCGCGCTTTCACATAAACTGCGCGCCAGCAAGACTTTCTTTTTTTGCCCGCCGCTGAAATCCGCCAGGTCTTTGGCGAATTGCTCGCGGTCGAAGTCCAGTTTGCGCAGTATTGCTTTAAATAGGCTTTCATCAAGCTGATATTTTTCCGTGTAGTCCTTGAGTCCGCCGCGCAGTTGTGTCGTATCCTGCGAGATATAAGAAATCTTAAGAGCGGGCGGGATTTTTAATTCTCCGCTGTAATTTATTTTCGCGCCGAGAATTAATTTGAGCAAACTGGATTTGCCGCAGCCGTTGTGTCCTTTTAAGTGTATTCTCTCGCCGGAGCTTAAAGTGAAATTTAGTTTAGTAAAAATCGGCCTGTCCGCGTAGCGGATAGATAGTCCGCGCGCTTCGATTAGCGGATTTTGGTGGAAAGTCAGCGGGTGTATTTTTAAATCTGCAGCGGTGTCGATATTTTTTAATAATTGTGTTTTTTCCGCAATGGCTTTTTTCTGGCGCCGCTCGGCGTTTTTGGCGAGCTGCATCATTTTCGCGGCCTTGTGGCCGATAAAGCCTTTGTCGTAAGCCGCGCCGCTGCCTTTGTCGATGTGGTATTTGCTGCGTTCGGTTTGGTCTGACCAGCCGGACATGCGCCGCGCAGATTTTTGCAGGCGGCCAATATCTTTTTTTAATTTCACATTTTCCGCCAGCTCAAAATTATCCTGATATTCTTTATTTTGCTGCCACGAAGAAAAATTACCGCGCTGCACTTCAATATTGGCGCGGTTAATCGCCAGCACGTGGTCAATGCAGGAATCCAAAAAATGCCGGTCGTGCGAGACGAGAATAAAGCCTTTTTTGCGGTTCAGATATTGGGCGACGATTTCCCGCGCCTCCAGGTCGAGATGATTGGTCGGTTCGTCGATGAGCAGGAAATTATTTTCTTTGAGGAATAAAACAGCCAGCAAAATTTTAGTCTGCTCACCGCCGCTTAACGTGCCAAAATTTCTAGCCAAAATTTCCGCGTGGAGATTTAAAAGGGACAATTCTTTTTCCAGCCGCCAGAGTTCGTAATCTGGATAAATCTCGGCGGCGACCGCCAGCGCCGTTTGATTTTCATTTTGTACTGCGTAAGGGAAATAGGCAAAATTGACCGACGCGCTGATCTGGCCGCGATAGGCGTATTGCCCCAGCAGCAATTTCAAAAAAGTCGTTTTGCCGCGGCCGTTGCGTCCGATGAAGCCGAGTTTCCAGTCCGTGTCTATGGCAAAAGAAACATTTTCAAAAATGTTTTCAGAACTGCCCTCATGGGCAAAAGTTAAATTGTTGATATTGATCAATGACATTTTGCATACTCCTTACGCCTGCTCCAGAAGCTCTTGCGCGTGAGCGGCGGCGCCAGGCTGACCGCCGCCAGTATCTTGTTCCAATAACTCCTGTGCATGGGCGGCGGCGCTTTCCGTCATTTTGCCGGAAAGCATGCGGGCGATCTCCAGCTCGCGGGCGGTCTTGTCCAGCGGAGTAACGGCTACAGTGGTGGTGTCGGCGGTGGCGGATTTTTCCACGCGCAGATGATAGTCTGCGCGCGCCGCGATTTGCGCCAAATGTGTGATGCAGATGACCTGATGCTTACGCGCTATGCTGTGAATGGCGTCGGCGATAGCCAGCGCGGTCTCGCCGCCGATGCCGGCGTCGATCTCGTCAAAAATCATTGACGAACTCTGATCTTGCTCGGCTAGAATTTTACGGATAGCCAGCATAACGCGCGAAATCTCGCCGCCCGAAGCGATCCTGGCCAGCGGTTTGACCGGTTCGCCGGCGTTGGCCGAAATGAGAAACTCTACAGTGTCCAATCCGTCCGCCGTGTAATGTCCGGCCGTGAAATCTATTTTGAATTGAGCGCGCGGCATACGCAGGGCTTGCAGCGCGCCGATAATTTTTTGCTCCAGTTCCGCGGCGGTTTTCTGGCGGTGTCTGGATAATTCACCGGCGACCTGCAAATAGACTTTTTCCGCCGCGGCCAAATCTTTTTCCAGTTTGGCCAGACGGTCGTCCGCATCTTCCAAACCGGACAGCAGCGTTTTTAACTGGTCGCGTTTTTTGATGAGCAGAGCCGTGATGTCTTCTTCCTCAAGCTGTTTGAGATGCTTGCGTTTAAGCTTGTTCAGCAAATCCAGCCGCTCGTTTAGCTCATCTAATCTTTGCGGCGAAAATTCCAGATGATTTTCATAATCGGCCAGGCTGTCGTGAAAGTCCTCAAAATCTAGACTGAGCGTTTCGGCTTTGTCCGCGAGATTTTGCAGCGCGGTTTCTTTGCCGGCGACTTGCGCCAGTTTGCTTTTATTGTAACGCAGCCCGTCTTTCAGGCCAGAAATTTTTTCCGCCACGCCGCGCACCGCTTCGGCGATTTCCGTGAAAGAATCCAGCCGATTTTTTTCCGCCTTCAATTCGGTATATTCACCGGCCTGCAAATTCGCGCTCTCCAGTTCGGCCAGTTGAAAATTTAAAAAATCTTTTTCTTCCTGCCGCAGATCGCGGTTTTGCAAAAGCAAATCATATTCTTTTTTGACCGCATGGTATTGGCCGAAAACTTCCCGCGCTGCCGCGCGCAGTTTGCTTTCGGTAAAAAGATCGAGTATTTCCAGGTGATTTTCGGGGTCGATTAAAATCTGATGCTGATGCTGGCCGTGAATGTCGATCAGATAGCGCGAAACTTTTTTTAGCTCAACCTGTGTAACCGCGCGGTGATTGATCTTGATCAAATTCCTGCCGTTGAGCGAGATTTCCCGTGTGATAATCAGTACCTCGTCGCTGGCGTAGCCGTCGATGCGCCGGCCTTTGATGTCAAAAACCGCTTCCAGTATCGCGCGCTGCTTGCCCGCCTTGATAAAGTCTGCCGAAGCCCGCTCGCCCATAATGAGCGCCAGCGCGTTGACGATAATGGATTTGCCGGCGCCGGTTTCGCCAGTGATGACATTAAAGCCTTCGGCAAATTCAATGGTCTGCTGACTGATTAAGGCATAATTTTCTAGATATAGCGAAATCAGCATAACCAAAATTTTAGCATACGCCGTCCGCAAATACTCTACACTTGAAGTTCGATGCAGTTGGTAGAGCGTCAGCTTCATGTTATATTCATAATTGTGCGGGCTTAACTCAGTTGGTAGAGTGTCAGCTTCCCAAGCTGAATGTCGTCGGTTCGAACCCGATAGCCCGCTCCAGATTATACAAAAACCTTTTTTCGAATTTCTCACCTCCTTGCCCTTAAATAAAGGTGATATAATCATTTGGGAAAGCGAGGTGAATTACATGAAAAAGTTACTTTTAGGTGTTATGTTACTATTTTGTTTCAGTTTTGCAGCTAGACCGACTATGGAAATCGGCGCGTTTGAAACATTGATTGGCTGGAAACAGTATACACCCGGCGGCCAACTGGAAAGTATCATGGGCGTTAATTGGCTGATGGGTTTGACCTATAAACGTTATTTTAACCGTTTACAGGCTAAAACTATCAATCCATATTGGATGATCGGCACGACGTTTGTGGTCGTCCCGATGGCCGGAATTGGCCTAGATTATGTTGTCGACCAAAACTGGACTGTTGGCGGCGCTTTAGGCCTGCCCTTGACCAATTTGCACGTCAGCTATTCGTTCTAGGTGATTTTTGTAATAAAGCGGAGTTTGTTTTGCAAAAAGCAGGCTCTGCTTTTCTATTTTTCTTAAATCTTATATACTTGTTTCCCTCGGGGTGTAGCGCAGTTGGTAGCGTGCTTGTTTCGTTCTCGCGACTAACACGCTGCCGGTCCTTTGAATGACCAAGCACAAACTAAATACCACAACGCACGCAAAAAAGTCAATAGGCATTTTTAGGCGGCCGAAAGTTTAGCGATTTTTTCCGATATTTTTACAGCTTCTCGTTGCAGAGAAAAAACATCTGCGTGCCTGTAATACTGTGTCATTTTGGCCGAGGCATGTCCCATAAGTTTGCGAACAATGTCGTCGGGGAGTGTTTCCAGCATACGCGTGTTGAAAGTGTGCCGCAGCCAGTACGGTGTGATCTCCGGCCGGTCTATGCCGGCGCGTTTAACTCCCTCATGAAATCGCTGGCTCAAAACACTATCGCTTATCGGTTTTCCGTAATGTGATAAAAAAATAAAATCGTCCGGCAAAATGAATAGCCGCTCGGATTTTAATATCTCGATTTGCTCCGCAGTGAACGCTGTAACCAAAGCAGGTTTTACTCTGCCGGTTTTCGTGCCCTTAATTTTTATTCGTTTACCGGCCTCTATTGCTTTAGTAATTGGAAAAAATTTTAACTCACGATTCCAGTCTTTCCACTGCAGCGCACGAAGTTCACCGGGCCGCAAGCCGGTGTCTTTTAAAACCAGAAAAGCAGTCAAGTACACCTGCGAACACCAGATTTTAAGCAGTTCCGCGCGGTCCTGCGGAAAAAGTTTATTCATTTCGTCCGGCGATAATATGCCACGTTTATTTTTCTGGCCGCAAAAACGCAGGATACCCTGGAGTGGATTTTCTTTGACGATCTCTTCCTCGATTAGATGGGTATAAATATCTGACAAGCAGGAAAGAATTTTGTTTTTTGTTGCCGGCGCAAGATCGAGATCAAACAGTGTGTTGTTTACAATTTTGTGCGTTAACTCGGCTGGCGGATAATTCCCAAGCAATGGGATAATATAATTTTTGACCAGAGCATTTTTATCGTGTACGGATTTCCCTATAAAATTTCTACCTTTTTGTTTGCGTTTTTCGTGCCAGTATCCTCCGATTATAAACAATCCGTCCGCATAATCTTTTATGGTTTTTTTGAAAAACATAACCGCACTCCATAACCTAGTTTTTATTAAGCATCTCTCTTAGCCACTGCGCACCGCCAAATGCCTTAAACTTTTCCCACGAATCATCGTCCAGCCGTATCTGCCGCTGCTTCTGTGGCTCGCTGGTGATCCTTTTCCGGCCAGCTCCGGCGCGCGCGCCGCCATGAGTTTTTTTTCTCATAGCAAATACAGTATAATACTCAACTTGAATTTGTCAATACATATTCATACTAATTTTAACTCAATCCGCTGCGGTGTAACCAGTCTTTTTCAGTGTAATACAGCGCCTCGACCAGCTGGTCGGGTTCGCGGATCACAATGTAGCAGGGGCGCGGTTCGCCGCCGTCAGCAGGTTGATCGGCCAGCGGTTGAAATGTTACGGCTTCCGGTCCGGCCTCGCCGAATAAAATATCCTGTCCGCCAAGATTGCCGCGTGTCGGCTGGCTGGCAATGAATGAGCCGCCCTCGGCAAGGGCTAACTGGTTGGAATTTACCTTGGCTATCTGCTCCGCTCCGAAAGCAATCGCAGCGGCTGCGGCAGCGACGCCGAGTGCTGGGCCGACAATCGGAACACCCGACATCGCAGAAAAACCAGCCATTGCCGCTTCTGCCGTTTTATTGGTTATGTCGTAAATTGCCAGAGCTTTGCCAATGGCGGATAAAGTTTTGTTGTCGCTGCTCTGTGCCTGCACCATAAATGCAGACCAAGTGGAGAAATCTTGTGCCAACTCTTTGTTCTTTGATTTCTTTATGTCTATCATATTTATAAAACCTTTAATCGACGATGTGTTTGCTGCCAGCTCTGCGGCGTTCATTTGGTCCTGTATTGCCGCGCGTTGCGTCGCATAATTTTGTTGTAAAGCAAGCATTTGCTCCTGGCTCAAATTTTCAAGTTCAAATTTTTGCATGTACTCGTTTTGTAGCAATTCCATTCTGGTTTCGGCAGCTTCGTAATCAAGCTGCGCCTGATATTCTCTTTGATTTATTTCGCCGCTCAGAAATTCCTCTTGTAATGTGCGTTGCTGATTGAGACTGTCTTTTTGTATTTTTTCATTTTCCTTGCTGTAAAATTCAGTAATTTCGGCGCGGCGCTTTCCTTCCGCGCTGCTTATATATGTCTTGTTTTGCTCGATTTTAATAAATTCTTGAATGTCTTTTTTATATGCCTCAAGATTGGCAAGTTGATTTTTTGCCCCTTGTCCGGCATGGCCACCTTTGCTTGCTTTTGCTTCGGCTTGCTCTATTTTTCTGTTTGTTTCATCGAGCTCTTTGTTTAATTCCGCGATAGATTTTTTTGACAAATCGGTGTTACTGTTTATGGTGGCGAAAAGAACGGTCAGCCCTGCCACACCTAACGCAATTAGTGTTAATGGCCACAGCGCCGCGCTCAATGTAACACCAAATGCAGTGACTATTGGAATGCCAACAGTGAATGCTCCAATCATAACGCCAATCCCTGCTACGATAGCTTTTATTATCGGGCCGCCGTTGTTTATAGCAGAAAATAAATTTACAAATCCTGAAACCAACGGCGCGATTGCATTAACAAGCGCGTCGCCAACAGTTTCTTTTAGGTCTCCAAAGCTGTTTCCAAGCTGCACTAATTTTCCTGTCGGGGTGTTGGCAATGGCTTGAGCCATGCCGCCGTAGCGTCCCTCGAGCTGCGCGAGCGCGCCCGACAAATCATTTGCGGATATTCCGTAACGGCTCAATGCCGAGATATTCCCACCGACAGCTTTTTCTAAAAGTTTGCCGGCGGAAACAAGGTCTTGTCCTGTTGCCGCCGCAAAGTCTACTGTAGCCTGGGTTACGCGCTTTAATTCATCGCCCTGCAGTCCCATTGCCACGAGGCCGGCCTGCACACTTGTGACCATTTCGTCCCCATAGAGACTAGCTTTTTGTATTTCGCTAGAATACGCCTCGATTTCTTTTTGTGTTTTTTCAGACTGAATACCTTGATTTTTAAGAGCCTGCGTTAATTTTGCGCTGGCCTTTTCCTGTTCTTGAAATGCGCTAATTAAATTTTTGACACCATTCCAAACTGCCTGTGCGCCTATTTTTATGGCATTTAGATTTGCCATAAAACTACCGAGTTTGTTTATAGGCTTTTCAGCTTTTTTACCTAGATTTTCTAATGAATCTGCAACATTCTTAATCTGCCGTGTTGCATTGTCTACGGCATTTAATATTATGTCCTCGTGGTTTTCTGCCATAGAGAAATACTAGGGCATAAGAAATAGTTGTCAAATACATTATAAGCGATATAAAATACCAATCACTATAATTCCTAAAATAGAAGTTATGGTTACCCACTTACAGGTATTACTAAGTTCGATCTCTTCTGGTGTAGGTTTTTGTTTTTGATGACAACCAGAAAACATATCCAGATCATTGAAACGCCCCAAGGCGCCAGAAGCGAGCATTTCTTCAGGCGATAAATCTACCATAGTTAATATTATATCACAGCTTGCTTTGTATCCAAACGTGTACACGTTCCTTAAGCTCTTTTCTGGCATCGCTTAAAATATTTTTTATAAATGGACGGGCGGCCATTATTGCCGTGCCCTCGTCCAACAGATTTACGATTAACCACCTGTTATTGCTTGTAGTTATAGAATTTCTAATCAAGTATTTTCCAATGCCTAATTGTATTGGCGCTCTCCAGCCTCTTTTTGTGTTTCCAGTTTTTGTTCTAGAGTTCCTAAAATAATGCGTTGGAGTATTGGCTTTCAGTTTGGCATTGGTTTTGAGCGCGACATCTTTAACTATATTGTTTATGCCGTCGAAGTTAGCCAAACTTCTCAAATGTTTTATTAAACCATTATCCTTTATTTCAATAAATTTTTGTGTCATAACATTATGATAATACAGGTTGCAAAACTTATGTCAAAAGCTATAATTAAGTTATGATTAAAATTGAAGTTACTGGCTTGGATAAAGCAATAAAAGACCTCAATAAAATTGTAGAGGATTTGAAAGATATTGATGGGAAAAAATTAACTGTCGATATTAAAGATGGTGAAACCGAGGACGAGGCTATCAATCGCGTTGTAGACGAAAAACTAAATAAAATATTGGGATAGTCTATTCAATCCGTTGCCAAACCGCCAATATTTCCCTAGAATATTTAAGTTAATCCCGTCCGCTAACAGGATTAACAAGAGGCGCACTTTTAGCGGAGTGCGCCTTTTTTATTTTGTTAACGTTCTAGCTTGTGTTCTATTGCACTTAACAAAGTGCGTGTTATAATCATACTAGTTCGATGCAAGTTTTCGATAGGAATTATCGATATTAAAATAGGTGTAATTATGGATGATTCAAATTTAACGTCAGTACAGCTAAAAAACTTTGAGTTTTTCAAAGGTCAACTTAACGAGTATCTCCAAGATCCGTTACTCAAACACAAATTTGTTGTGATTCATAACTCAAAACTACAGGGCGCTTTCGATACTTTTGAAAACGCCTTAAGCGATGCTGTTTTCAAATATCCAGCAAATGAATTTATTGTACAACAAGTAATTTCTGATGATGAAACAGTTGGCTTTTTATATTCGGCAGTAGCATAGAATGGGCCAATATTCTAGTATCAGTACCGTATTCCAACCAAGTAAGCCGTTACCGCCGGATACTATAATAAAAGCTGGCTACTCTCCGTTCCCTTTAATGTTGTATGGTTTGAATATTCCCGTAAATATTTCGACGGCATCTATATTTAGACAACCAAATAACCCAAGTCCTTTGCCGTTAAAGACAATCTCTGTTATGGCTCATTTTGATACAGGAGCAAGCATAACATCCATAGACATTGAAATTGCAAAATATCTTGGGTTAATTCCAGTTGGACAATCCCCAAGTCAAACCGCAGCTGGTATACAAATAATGCCAAACTACGTGATTGACATTAGTTTTCCAAATACCCAGTTGTCCTCTCTTAAGAATTTGCCAATCGGATCTGCCAAATTGAATTTTAAACATGGTGCAACGAACGATCCTAAAAACATGGGGTTGTTAATTGGTCGTAATATTATGGCGCTGTGGAATATTGTTTGGAATGGACCAACCTCATCTGTATTTATTTCTGACTAAATTTATTTCATTCTGCTAGGCCGAGATATAAAGTCAACGCCTTTATTTTTTAGTTGGCGTTATCCTTTAATAATTAAAATATTGTATGTCCATAACAACACCATTCCTGAAATAACAGTATTTTCTGGGTACTGGCCTTCCTATGCCAAACTGATAATAGCCAACACTTAACTGATTAAAAACATCTGGTTCGCCCCAACACAGTTTTACGTCATCAAGATTCATTCCTTTAACGACTTCTCCTTTAATAAGATTTTGCTGATACTTTTTACTTTTCGGATTTTGAGCAATATAAACATCTACTGCTTTTATTCTTTTTTGGGCAAACTCGGCTTCCCTTTGCTTTCTTTGTTTGTCCAAATCTAAATCTAACTGGCTCGGAATTGCTTTAATGAAATCGCTCGAAACATTTTTTGAAACGATCCAGCCAGTATTTTTACCGTCTGTTACTTTTAAACCGTAGGTATAATCGTCCAATGCAAGATATGGATTCTTATTATTATGTACTGTGTATGATAAATGTTTATAATTTATCGATGGATTTAACAGCATGGTATTTGTGGTAGCAACTTTTGAATATCTTGAGTAATCTACCAAACTATATGCTTGATCGTCCGATATGAGATAAATCGTGTTTTCTTTAGGATATTCTCCCATAGCAAAAATGAAACCAAACACTAATAATACTGAAATCGTTTTTTTCATATTCTTGCCCTAGTAAAAATTCTTTATTATAAAATCAACTATTCTGTAAACAATTTCATTGTTATCGTCCACAATGTCTATAATGAACGGCTTGTCTTTGCCGGATTTAATTATAGTCAATCCGTCCTTATTGTGTTTCTCGCATGAAACGATTTTTTTGAACGGCAAATCTATTATTTTATTACTCCCCTTGAAAACAATTCGATTATTTGTCACGGAGAACACGCCGATGTCCTCTAATGATTCTGTAGGCACATTGCTTCTGGTGGTTAGCTTGCTTAACTTTGCTGCGCTACAAAAATATAGCTTCTCATCTTTAGCCATCAATAGACCGATTTTCCGCTGCTCCTCTTTAGTGGATTTAATCTCCGGTAAAGTCTTTTTTGATATTGATTTTTCTAATTCGTCGAGCCGTTGTGCTTTTTTACGGGCGTTATTTATTGTGCTCTGATCGAACCCTATAGAGGACAAGGACATTCCTAGATAGGTCATAAGTTTGTTTAAAGTTTCATTTTCGGCATCTGTTATTTTTGTATCTGCCAGTATTTGTTTTATGTATATATTGCATATTTCATTGTGCGTCTTATTCAACATGTACTGTTTGGAGTCTAGTTTGTTTTCTTTGCGGAAGTCATTAAGTTGTTCCATCTCTTTTTCTGTAAACTCATTGTCCTCCAAGAACTTACTGAACATGCTTTTGTAATTTTCAAACAACGTTCTTGAGCGAGAATTTCTTATCGAGAAAAATATCACAAGAAATAAAACCAGCACTATTATAATGTTGACTATGTCGGCGGTTCCCATGTCTGTATTGCTCCTTTCTAGTTTTCTTTATAAAAGTTAATCCTATTGACGTTCTCTCCGTTTATGTAAAAAGTCACCTCCTGTCTTTTGTAATTTGGAGAATGATCGTATTGTGCAATCAAGTGGTCGTCCCCGTACACATCGAAAGATTCGCTTCGACTAACGCTTTGAACGGCTTTTGTGTTCCAGAAATGCACAATAAAATATTGTGCTCCGTTGGGTGGCGAATATTCAGATGCGAATTTTACACACAGGTTGAATATTTGCTCATCGTAATTAGATTGTGATTTATTCACATAAACGGATACCCACGGAAAATTCGGACTGTGAGGCTCCACATTGTGCGATAGAATTTCATAAGCCAGAATATCCGTATTTTCGTCCGGCTGTTCTGGTGCCGGCGCTGGCGCGACGGTGGGGCTGCTTGCATTGCTCGGTTCCTCGGCCGTTTTACCGCAACCGGAAAAAAATACACAAAGAAAAATAATTAAAACAAGAGTTGAAAAATACCTGATTTTTGGCTTATTTACGCGGAAAATCGGGGGGGGGGGGGGGGGTAGTATCACTTAACACAACTATACTCCACTGGTTACTTTTTTGTAAGGTAATTTAAATAATAATACTGTTTCTGTAGTCTGTCAATCAGCGGCGTTTTTTGAATTTAGCCATGAGTTTTTTATTCTGCGCAATCTCCTCGGAAATTCCGGCCGTAAAAATACAGACGTTCAGCATGTATTTTTCCAGCGTGTTGAACTCACCGCCGATGATGCCGGCCGGCTGCTGGGCGTAACGCTTGGCCATAGCGTCGATGTACAGCGCAAAATTTTTGTTAAATAAAACAGGCTGCTTCACGTTATCACAGGAAAAGTTAATTATATTCGCGTAAACAAAAGTGTATACCAGCTCCTCGGCCAGAATATCCTCGATAGACATTTCACTCTGCGTGATGCCTTTTTCCAGTATTTGCCGGATCAGGTCTTTGCTTACTTCTTTTTTCTGCTCCTGATAGCTAGGCTTTTGCTTTATAATCTGGCCGAACATACCCTGATCCTCGGCGCGTAACTCCTTGATCCCAAACATCGAGAATGGCACGGTTGAAGTATCTGCAAAATCCAGCACGGATATTTTTTTGATGATGACCTTTTTGCCTCTAATCGTTAGTGTTTTCGTTTCGCTCATAAAATAAATAAAATAATCGCCGCCGCGATCGCGCCCTGCGCGTGTTCGGTGGTCAAAGCAACATCGGTGAACGGCACGGTGAATATCCGGCGGCTTTTTTCTTTTGCTTCGAGTGTTTTTATTTCGCCGCGCTGATCGGCCAGCGCAATATTTTGGCTGACGATAATATCTCTTTGCCAGTTGTTCACTTCTACCTGTTGTTTGTATTGTTGGTAGTAATCATCAATCCTCGTAGATATTTCCGACGCTGTCGCGCTTGCGATACTTATCGTAAAGCCAATCGCCAATAGTCCCGGCCTGCACATCGTCCAGAGGTTTAGCTTTCGCATTTTTCTCTCCTTTCTCAAGCCCTAAAATTACCGCAACGGCCGCCAGCGTGAACATGCCGAGTGCGGTCAGGACATTTTTTATTATGCCCCAGAGTTTTTTCACTGTTTATCCTCTGCGGCTTCCGCCTCTTTCTTGAGCTTGAGCGTCCAGCCTAGCGCACCGACGTATGCGGTCAGGCACAAACCGTCCCGTGCCGAAAACCAGTAAGCCGCGGTCTCCAGCATCAGCGCAACAAAAAATGCACCGCCGCCAATAGTCCAAATGATTGCCTTGAGCAAGCCGTCGTCATCAGCATACTTTGCAAAATCTTTTAGCCAACCGGTCAAGCCGCGATCCTTATGATCCAGCCCGCCGTCTAGTTTATCTGCCATAAAATACACCTCTATCTTTATTTTTATTCCGGCCAAATTAACGATACTTTTAGCCGTCGAAATACTTTTAATTCAGCCCTAATTTAAGACTTATCGAATACCTGCCAAAATTAACCTTATATTCAAGTTCAGGGTTCTTTGGGGTGTTTCTTCTAACAATAATTTTCCTTATATCCTTTTCATCTGTGTTCAAATTTTGCTCCTTTCATGCCACCGTCAGCCGCACGCCGTAAGGACTAGCCACCATGATGTTGCCCAGTCTGTTCATAACCCGCCCTGCCTCATCGATATTCGTCGGCGCGTCCTGCGGCAGCAGGCAAATGCAACCCAGGCCGCCCAACTTGCCGCCATCGAGGTGGATCAGCAGGTCGGTGCGATCTGTTTCAAATTGCGGCTCTAATTGAATAAAAAAGCCGATGCCATATCGCGACATCGCGGGATCATCCGTAAGATTAAAATCCTTGGCCAGATACTCGCCGGACGGCAATGCGCCTTTGCCGCCGCCGCCAGATATTGCCTCGCAGATAAAATCCAGTTCGCCGTCATCTTTAAAAACCTTAAACTTGCCGCGCGTGGTCGGGATTTTGTATTGCGGTTGCGGCAGGCCGTTGTAGATAAAGTGTGTCATTGGTTATCGCTCCAACACGCGCTCAATCTTTTCGGCAATGCGGTTGAGCGTGGTCTCGATAACTTCCAAACGCCCTTCCAGCTTCGCGGTGAGCGTGGACACATCGCGCTGCGCGTCGAACAGCTTACCGATGCTATCGCGGTGGTTCTTGATGTTCTCGGCGTTCTGCTCAACTTTATTTTTCAGTGTTCCGTGGGACACGCCGAGGCCGACAAAGGACGCGCCGAGGCCGACAATGGTAACGATGTAATTGATTATTGTTGAGACTGTTGAGCTATCCATTATTCCAGCCATCTTTTGCCGCGTCGTAAGCGGCTTTGGCCGCCAAATATGCCTCTTTTTTCTTTTCCAGCGCGGCGGCGGACTCGATGCCCAGATTGACCAGCTCCGCCTTTTGCTTGGCGTCCTCGATAACTCTTTGGAGCGCAGAGAGTTTTACGACAAAATCATTTCGCTTTTCCTGCGCCGCTTTCTCCGCCACTGTCAATTCCGGCGGCGTATCGTCCGGGCTGTTGCTGTTCACACGCGTTAGCGGCACTTCCTGCCATTTGCCGGTTTCTCCTTTTACTCTGAATTTGTTTGTAACAACATTAAATTCCGCCTGCATATTTTGCCCCTTTCACATTCAAGATATATTTTTAAAAAAGATTGTCAAATGCTTTTGTGCTCTCACCTGGTACGCGATCAAATCTCCGATACTTTCCGCAAGGGTAGAGGATATTAGCCAGGCGGGGGTGATGGTGCGATGCGCGGCAAGCAGTTTAGCATCGGGAAAAGGCGCAGAAATATTTAGCGATAACTTTGACCGGGCAAACTCACAATCCGAGGGCTCCGGTGTTGTCCTTGATTCCAACAGCTGGACTAAAAAGTTTTTTGGCTCCCAAAGAAACTGGACTGGTATAAATAATAATGCTACGGAAATTGCCGCAGAATCCGCATCAGGCCGGGGCGGACTTTATGTAAGAAGCGCAGAAAATATCAATCTAATCGCAGATAAAATAACCGTATCTTACAAAATCAAATTTAGTGCAACCAACGCTGGCCTTAATTCGCATTTGTTGGTTTGTGGCTATAACGTAAATAGCAGCGGCAATCCACAAGATAATTCCGGCCTTGATGTTTATCTGCAGGGGGGCAATAGCACTGTAAATTTTAACTTGAACGGGGTAAATATTTTTTCGCAAAATAACAATATTTTCACATTATCAAACACTTGGTACAGGGTTAAAATTTATAGTGATAAGAGAAATGTAAAACTAAAAGCGTGGCTTGATGGAAGTTCTGAGCCGCTTGCCTGGAATATTGATTTTCGTGCTTCGCAGGAATTTCCTGTTTTTGGTTACAACTATTTAGGATTTGGGCTAGTCTCTACAAATACCGGCTCGTATTGGTTAATATTAGATGATTTTAAATTGCAGAAAAATATCGAAATTGTAAATATACTGTATCAACTCCCCGC
>BGZN01000028.1 GCA_003864455.1 Candidatus Termititenax aidoneus
TGATTGTTGAGTGTTATTTAACGAAAAATTTTCTTTAAACAAACTGTTAAAGTCGTTAAGGTTGTTCAAAATCAAGGCTATGCGCAGTAAAGATTTTAAAGAAATTTCGCCGAAACGTTCAAAACGTTTTATAGAGCCAAAGCTAACTCGTGAATGGGTAGCCAGACCGGTTTGGGTCAGTCTGTGTTCTTTACGCCGTGATTTCACGCGCCCGATTAATTCTTTTTTGATAGATAGTATGTTATCCATAATTTGCTTTCCAAAATAACACTAATATATTATCTATCTATTCAATAAAATGTCAAATTGAATTACTGGTCAATCTTTATCGCCGTCGTTTTGCAAATCTGTTTGCGCATATTGTCAATGTCAACATCGAGCCGCTCTTTAATCCAGCCTTAGTTCACATCGCCCTCTTCCGCGCTGATCGAGTTTCTAGTTTGTTTACGCATATTATCTATGCCGACATCGAGGGCGTCGCCGTCTGCATGTTCATTGCTCCAAGTCGAGCAATAAGTCGGCGTTTCGCTCTGTGGCGGACATTTGGCCGGCGTAACTTTGATCTTGAGCGGCAGCACCACCGCGTCGCCGATCGGGATCAATTCGCCGATCGCCAGCAGCGGCAGTTCCTCGACCAGTCCAGACATGCCGTCCGACATCATTTTTTTGACTATTTGCTGGTCATAAATATTGGTCAAACGCAGGGTCAATAAATTACCGCACTGGGAAAGAATAGTCGGATTGAGATCGGACGGCCGCTGCGTGATCGCGGCCAGCGTCATGCCGTATTTACGGCCTTCCTTGGCAATACGGCCAAATTGAAACACTGTGTTGCGCTGGGCATCATTGCAGTTTTCCAGCGGCGGCAGATAGAGGTGGCATTCGTCGCAGAACAACACCATCGGATGGCGGTTCTCATAGTTATTCCAAAACTGCACATTAAAAACAAAACGTCCCATAATGCCGATCAGCACCGGCAGCAGTTCGGAAGGGGCCAGCGACATATTCAGCACTTTGACGCCTTTATTTTTCTCGCCCTCAAATATTTTGATCTTGCGCTCATGTTTGCCGCTTTTAGTTTCAATGCCCGTGCCCATGATGATCGAAGTAAAATAATTAATGTAATCGTGATGCAGCACCACTTTTTTGTCGCCGCGGAACATAAAGCCATAGCGTTTGTCCGCAACTTTGGCCTCCAGCCGGGGGATCAGCTGGTCAAATTTGCCGAAAAACGGCCCCTTGACCACTTCGCCCTGGCCGATGCCGGGGATCAATTCGGTGTTCATATAAATAATGTCTTTCAATACCTCGTGAAAATCGTAAGGCACTGGACTGTCCACCGTAAAAGATTTCAGCAGTTCATCCAAATGATTTTCTTTGAGGTAGCGCATCTTGTGCTTGCGGATACATTCGTTGATCATCAAAGAATGGATCGCGGCGTTGGGGTCAGAGCGATCCAGAAACATGGTCATCAATTCTTCATGCGACATAAACCAGGTCGGCATGAACAGCACATTTTTGCTGGGATCTTCCAAATCATTGGGCGTGGCTAAACGCACCTGCATAGCGTATTTCAAAGCCTGATATTCGCCGTGAATATCGAACAGCAGAATATTGGCGCTTTGCCGCATGGCCACCTGTTCGACAATCGCCGCCACAGTCCATGACTTGCCGCAGCCGGACGAGCCGACCAGCGCCATGTGCCGCTGAAAAAGCGCGTCGCCGTTCATGTAAGCGTCGACTTTGTCGTCGAGGCTGAATTTGCCGAGCGTCAAACTGGCCTCGCCGCTGTTGACCGAAATGCTGGACATAAACAGCGTCAGCTTTTCGCCTTCCAGCAAATAACAATCCGAGCCGATGACCGGTGTGGCGATCATCGATTTACTGAATTTAAAAGTTTTTTTCTCGCGGTTGATCACCACGCTGCCCACTAAGCCGACCGCGGCGATAAAATGTCTGTGGTCAGCTTCGCCTTCCGCCAGCACTTTTTCCCAGCGGCCAAGCAGCATTTTGTCCGGATGCGTGGAAGCAATCATGCACAGACGCCCTACATTTACATACAGGAGTTGTTCGCGGTCTACATCCACATCCAGCCGTCCGGTCTCCACCTGACAGAGCAGACCGGCTCTTTCCGCAGCGGTAAAAGTAAAAAACGGTTCGCTGTCATTCTCTACCGCCTTGAGAATTTTCGCCGCCGCGTTGTCCGTAACTTTTTCCATACACACACCTTCCGGCTAAACATATACCCACTTCTATCTTATTTATACATGCTATACTGCCCTCCTGTGGAAAACCTGTACAAAGCAATTCTGGCCGCCATCGGCGAAGATGCCAGCCGCGAGGGACTGCGCGACACTCCCCGGCGCGCCGCCCAAGCTATGCAATACCTGACCAAAGGCTACCAGGAAGACATCGACAGACTTGTAAACAACGCGCTGTTTGAGGCGGAGTCCGACGACATGGTCATCGTCCGCGACATCGAGCTGTATTCGCTCTGCGAGCACCATCTCCTGCCCTTTATCGGCAAATGTCATGTCGGCTATATCCCGACCCGGAAAATTATCGGCCTGTCCAAAATCCCGCGCATCGTGGACGCTTACGCCAGACGCCTGCAGGTGCAGGAACGCCTGACCAAACAAATCGCCAACACTATACTAAAGTACACTCAAGCCGACGGCGTGGGCGTGGTCATCGAAGCCCAGCATCTGTGCACGATGATGCGCGGTGTGGAAAAACAAAATTCCGTGATGACGACTTCCTGCATGCTCGGTTCTTTCCGCCGCGAGAGCGCGACCCGGGCGGAGTTCATGGCGCTGATCAGAAAATCCAGCCGCTAAAATACAGTTCATGATTTTTAAAAAGTCTAAAACCATACTGATATTTTATTCATCCAGCATTAGCTTTTTCTTTTTCCTTAATTTTTTTAACTGTTCTTTCTGAATCTCCTCAATGCTTCGGGCGGGTGTGGGCTGTTGTTCCGGCAAAACACCATTGGCTCGCTGTATAGCGCCGCGGACTTCCTGCCCCACTTTATTGTGCGCTTTCAACGCCTTATTCGCGCCTTGTATTTTTTCTTTTCTGATTTTTTCCTCGGCCAGAGATATACGAAAAAGATTAGCGATAAGCTCCTGACTATTCATAAAATCCAAAATTTTTTGACTAGATTTCAGATGCTTGCGCCGATGAATATCGTCCACCGTCTCTCCGCCGTACAATCCCATATAACCAGCGTTTTGGAATCTGGCAAATTCCTTATCCGTAATAACACCGGCATTGTGCGCAGTCTCCGCCAGCATTTGATTCCATTGCTTAATGTCGCCCCGCACAACCAGCCGTTTATTATCCTCGTCCAGTTGATTAAAATATTCCGCCACTTCCTGTCGTCTGGTCTGCAGCGCAAAATAAGTCTGCCCCAGAGCGATAATTTTTTTACGGGGATCGCCGTTTTGCACTATCAAATAACAGGCGTACCGAGAAAGCTCATAATCAACTATCTCTCGCTGCCCGCCCTTGCCATGCTCTATCAATTTCCTGACCTCAGGAAATTGATCTAAAACATCAAAACCGCTATTTTGGCAGGCTAACATTGCTCTATCTATAACTTTGGTAAAATTCTCCCATTTAACATATCCCAACGCCGCAGCCAATTCGCGGGCAGACCAGCACTCCGCGCCATTTATGGAAAAATGCTTTATCTGTTCAAAAACTTTGTACTCGGCGGCATCAAGATTACTCATGCGCGCTTATTTTACTACAAATTTCGCCGCGAGAGCGCGACCCGGGCGGAGTTCATGGCGCTGATCAGAAAATCCAGCCGCTAAAATACAGTTCATGATTTTTAGATCAAAGCCCTCGGTTTTTTATTTTTTGTTGAGGTCAACGAATCGGCTGTTTATTTCCATTCCAAAAAATTATCCGGCGTAATTATTTTAAATTCGGACACCTTGCTATAAGCAGCCTGCCAGTCTTTGGGCGCGGCGGCTTTGGCGCGCGGATTGTATTTTATCTCGTAAGCGAATAGTTTGCCGTCCCGTTCTTCGATCAAATCAATTTCTTTCTGGGCATAAGTCCGCCAAAAATACTGATTGGCGCGTGCGCCGGAGCAAGCCCGTCTTTTCAGCCGTTCATTGATAACAAAGTTTTCCCAGAGCGCGCCGAGATCATTGCGCAAATCCAACGGATTAAAATTAGCAATCAGCGCGTTGCGCACGCCATTGTCATAAAAAAAATATTTCTGGGTTTTAGTTAATTCATTACGCAGATTTCGGCTAAAAGCGCCCAGCCTGAATACCACAAAAGCCTTTTCCAGCAAATCGAGATAACGTTGTACAGTGATTTTATTGACGCCTAGTTTGGCCGCCAACTCCGAATAAGAAACCTCATTACCGATCTGAAACGCCAGCAGAGCAAGCAATTTGAACAGCAGGTCAGACCCCTTGACTTCCTGATAAGCAAAAATATCTTTCAGCAGCAAGGAATCAACCAATTCATTTAAAAAATCCTGCCGCTCCTGATCGTTTTTAGCCAAGACACTGTCCGGGTACATGCCGTAAATCAACAATTGCGCGCGCATCTCCTGCCAAACAACAGCTGGCGGCAAATCTTGACGGCCGTTCAATATTTCCGCCAGCGAAAAAGGATAAAGTAGCTGCGTGGTTTTGCGTCCCAGCAGCGGCTCGCCGACCTGTCCCCGCAGTTCAAATGAAGCGGAGCCTGTGGCAATAACCGTCAGTTTCGGCCTCTCGTCATTCAGTATTTTTAAACTTCGCCCGATATTAGCGATATTTTGCGCCTCATCAATTATCAACACTTCAAAACCATCGACCATTTTAGCCAACTCCGCAATATCCGTCTGAGAAAATTTATTTTGGATACGATAATTGTCGCCATTATAAAAAACCGTTTTTAGTTTAGCCGTGCGCGCAAATTCTTTTAATAAAGTGGTTTTCCCGGCTCGTCTGGGGCCAAAAAGCAACAGAGTTTTGCCCTTTTTTAGCTTGTCTGCAATGTTAATTTCCCGTTTTAGCATAGGCAAAGCATATCATGCTGACCGTTTTCTGTCAAATACAGTCAGTTAAACTAACCGATTTTGGCAAAATTCGGCCAGTATCAAACATTATTTCCATCCATCCGGTATACCGGCATAATCGCTCAGCCCCGCAGCGCCATAGTAACACCGGTCGCCAGCGAAACTATCAGCATCAGTTCCAGCGGCGATTACAGCTATTGACAGTTGATTTCAATAAATGCTTAAATTGACCTGAATTTATTGACATCAAATATCAATATC
Organism: Candidatus Termititenax aidoneus; assembly: GCA_003864455.1. Taxonomy (GTDB): domain Bacteria; phylum Margulisbacteria; class Termititenacia; order Termititenacales; family Termititenacaceae; genus Termititenax; species Termititenax aidoneus. The sequence continues at coordinate 5,291 of BGZN01000028.1, forward strand.
AAAGGAGCGCGCCGATGCTTTTAACCGAACTGGGCAAAAAAGAAAAAGCCCGTATTGTCAGGATCAAGAGACAGGGGCGCGCGGACATCGCCGTCCGGCTGACCGACATGGGTCTGGTCAAAGGCGTCAAGCTGGAGCTGATCCGCCGCGCGCCGCTGGGCGATCCGCTGGAAATCAAAACCGGAAATTTTCTTTTATTATCCCTGCGCCGTGAAGAGGCCGAAATCATCGAGGTGGAGAAATTATGAAAAAATCTGATAAAGCAAAGAAAGAAAGAGAAATATTAGTCGCGCTGGCCGGCAATCCCAACAGCGGCAAGACCTCGCTTTTTAACAGCATCGTCGGCACGCATCTCAAGGTCGGCAATTATCCGGGCGTCACTATCGAGAAAACTGAAGGCGCGCTCAAATACGGCGGCTACAAAATAATTTTCGTCGATTTGCCGGGCACTTACTCGCTCTCGCCTTATTCGCCGGAAGAAGTCATCACGCGCAATTTTATCGTCGAGGAAAAACCCGATGTCGTGCTGAACGTCGTGGACGGCACCAATCTGGAGCGCAATCTGTATCTCACCACGCAAATCATGGAGCTGGGCGCTAATATGCTGATCGCGCTCAATATGTACGACGAGGTTTTGCAGCAAGGCACTAAAATCGACCTCAAACAACTGCAAAAAGTTCTCGGCTGCCACATCGTCCCGACTATCGCCACGCGCAAACAGGGTCTCGACAAATTGCTGGAACATATTGTCAAAATCTACGAGCGGAAAATCGTCATCGCCAAAAACAAATTGAGTTACGATCCGCAGGAAAAAGATCTGACCGTCCTGGCCGAAAGCCGTTACGCTTTTATCAATGGCGCGGTCAAGGAAACCGTCGAATATCTCGACAAACCGATTAAAACGATTACGGACTGGATCGACACTATTTTCATCAACCGTCTGCTCGGTATTCCGATTTTTCTGTTTATCATGTGGGCGATTTTCCAGTTGACTTTTAAACTCGGCGAATATCCGATGGGCTGGATCGAGTCCGCGATAGTTTTCTTAAGCGAACTGGTTTCCGGTGTTTTGCCGGAGGGCTGGTTTGCTTCTTTGCTTGTCGACGGCATCATCGCCGGAGTGGGCGGTGTGATCAGTTTCTTGCCGAATATTCTGCTCCTGTTTTTGGGCATTTCCTTTTTGGAAGCGACGGGCTATATGGCGCGCGCGGCTTTTGTCGTGGACAAGCTCATGCACAAGATCGGGCTGCACGGCAAATCTTTTATTCCTATGCTGACCGGCTTTGGCTGCTCGGTGCCGGCTTTCATGGCCTGCCGCACGCTCAAAAATCCGGCCGACCGTATCACCACGATGCTCATCATTCCCTTTATGTCCTGCGGCGCAAAATTGCCCGTGCATTTGCTGCTCATCGGCGCGTTTTTTCCGGAGCATATCAGCGGCAATGTGTTATTCGGCGTTTATATGTTTGGCATACTTATGGCGCTGCTGTCCGCTTTTGTCCTCAAGAAATTTTTATTCAAAGGCGAATCCGAGCCTTTTGTTATGGAATTGCCGCCTTACCGCGCCCCGACTATTGGTTATCTGCTGATCCAGATGTGGATCAAAGCCCAGCTTTATCTCAAAAAAGCCGGCACGATCATTCTGCTGGTGTCGATTGTCCTGTGGGGACTGACAACTTTCCCGTCCCTGCCCGAAGATTATCCGGGCGAAATGTCGCAAATCGAGTACAGTCTGGCCGGACGCGCCGGCAAACTTATCGAGCCGGTCATCAAGCCGCTGGGTTTTGACTGGAAAATCGGCATCGCGCTGGTGAGCGGCGTGGCCGCCAAGGAGGTGGTCGTCTCCACGCTAGGCACGATTTACGCGCTGGACGATGCGGACATCGAGGACGAAGAAGCCACTGCTTTGAAAGACCGGATCAGCAGCGACCCTGTTTTCACGCTGCCGACTGTTTTGGCTTTGCTGGTTTTTGTGCTGCTTTATGTGCCGTGCCTCGCCGCGACCGCGGTTTTTCACAAGGAAGCCGGCAGTTGGCGTTACACCGCTCTGTATTTCGGCTACACCTGCGGCGTGGCTTGGCTGGCCGCTTTTCTAGTCCAGCGCATCGGTTCTTTGTTTTTCTGATTTTGTTTTAAGAACTCAAGCCCAGCGCCGAGTCCACCGGCAGGGAAAATATAACTCCCTCCGCCTTGGAAGCAATGCCGTGAGTCCGGCTCACCGCCTGCATGATAGCTTCTTTTTTATCCCGTTTGGCGAGAATGATAATGATTTCTTTTTCTTCCTGCACCGAAACGCCCAAAAATTTCACCGCATTTTTATTGGCCAGTCCGCGGGCGCTTAACACTGTGCCGCCCCGGGCGCCGGCCTCTCTAGCCGTGGTCATAAACTCGTCGCTGTAACCTTGATTGACAACCGAGATGATGAGGTCGTTCTTTATTGTTTCCATATCGTTTCCTCCTTCGTTTGTTAAAATTTTTACATTTCCGCGCTTTTTCTTAAAACCTCTCAGGATAACCGTGTTTATCGCCGAAAGAGCCACTGCAAACGCGATGCCCGCGCCCGGACCATGAGTGTGGAGCTCCTCGCGGATCGCCCGCAAAAGCTCCGGCGCGAGCGCCGCTGTCTCTAGGCAGATGACCACCCCTTTGTCCTCCGCGCCGACGCCCAAAATATCGAGTATATTGGAAGTGGCCGTGCCCCTGCCCTTGCTGATGAAGTGAAATAAAACTTCTTTTTCCTGCAGCAGTTTTGAGACCAGCTGCACTTTATCCCAGTTTACGATAACGACGCAAAATTTCAGCAGGGGCGGCGCTGTTTTGCTTTGGGCGGCGCTCTTTGCTTCCTCGCGGAAAAAAGGAACTTGGAAAGGCAGTTTTACCTTTAGGCTGGATTTTTCTTTAGCCATAAGCAGCCTCCTCGTATATCGTGATGTGGCCAATTTCTGCAGGAGTGAGCGCGGCCAATACTGCGGCGTGTTTTTCCTTGAGAACCGCGGCTTGTTTTTGTTTTTGTTTATAAATAAGCCCCATCAATTGGATAACGATGAGCGGCGTCATGGCGACCATAGCGACAATGCCAAAGGCGTCCCGCATCATATCGCCGCCGACACCGGCGCAAGCGCCCAGCGCCAGCGGCAGCAAAAATGTCGAGGTCATCGGGCCAGAGCAGACCCCGCCGGAATCAAACGCAATACCGGTAAAAATAGGCGGCACAAAAAAGGCAAGGAGCAAAGCAAAAGCATAACCAGGGATCAAAATAAACATAATGGGCAGGCCGGTGATAATCCTGATCATGGTGATGCCCAGCGCCAGCGCCATGCCGACAGCCAGACCGGTGTACATCATTTTCCGCGTAATCGCCCCCTGGGTCACATCTTCCACCTGTTTATTTAGCACATGGACGGCCGGCTCTGCCGTGACAATAAAATAACCGATGAGCACGCCAATCGGCACCAGCATCCATTTGAGATTTGAACCGGCCAATTCACTGCCAAAAAAGTGTCCCACCGGAATAAAACCCACATTGACGCCGGTCAGGAACATCACCAGACCAATAAACGTGTAAACAAAGCCAACCGTAATCCGCAGCAATTGATGTTTTTGGTAACGCCGCGTGATCAACTGGAACGCCGTGAAGCACACAAGTATGGCAGCGAGCGCGGTCGAAACTTCTCTGACCATGTGCGGAAATTTCTCGAGGAAAGCCAGCGCTATGTCTCTGTCCGTGTAGGCGGCAAGCACCGGTACATTGATCAACTCGCCGGCGTTGACATGGGTGATGTTGTTGATCAGACCCAGCATTAACACCGCCAAGATAGGGCCGATGCTGCAGAGGGCGACAAAACCAAAACTGTCTTCCTGCGAGCCTTTGTCGCCGAGCAAAGATGCGACGCCCACGCACATCGCCAGCATAAACGGCACGGTGATCGGGCCGGTGGTCACGCCGCCGGAGTCAAAAGACACCGGAATAAAAGCGTCGTTGCCGGTGGCAAACATATACACTGCAACACCGAAAGTAATAAGGTAAAAAAACCACAACAAAGTCCGCAAAGGGACACCAGCCAGCACCCGCAGCACCGCGATGGCCAGAAATACACCCACACCGACCCCCACAGTAACGATCAGCACCCAGATGCCGAGCGCTTGTTCAAGCTGCAGCGCGAGCACCATCAAATCCGGCTCCGCAATGGTAATGATGACGCCCATTATGAAACTAACGCAGAGCGCCAAGATCAAGTTGGACATTTTCGTGAGCTGCGCGCCGATGCCTTCGCCCATAGGCGTCATGGCCATATCCGCGCCCAGAGTAAAAAAGCCCATGCCGATAATAAGCAGGGCCGCTCCGCAGAGAAACATCAAAATGACACTGCCCGGCATAGGGACCAGGATAATGCTGGCGATCAGCACGATAGCGGTAATGGGCAGCACCGAAGAGAAAGCTTCACTTATTTTTTCCAGCAGCACTTTGTTCATAAAACCTCTTTATTTAGGTGTTTTTTGCCGTTTTTACCGCCCTTGTTATGCGCGCTATAATATAAGGAAATTTAGGTTTTGTGAATAGTTAAAATACCGGGCAGCGGATTAAAATCCAAAAAACTTATGAAAATTTTCTGGCAAGACTTTAGCGCTTTCTCTGATTTATAGAAATATTAAGAATCTTATTCCATTGGTGTGGTAGCATAAAACTCATCATCGAGAAAATGATGCATGCTTCCGTCTCGGGTGGTTATATACGAAATCTTTTCATTACAGAAACAGATTCTGACAACTTCGGAAAACCTTTTTTCACCCACCTGAATGTTTACGTTTTCTGATTCCTTAAAACGGATTGCCAAATTCATGCTTTTTTCTAAAATATACAATTCGCTCCAAGCGACAACTTGAGAGGAAAATTGATATTTAAGCATCATTCTGCTGCCGTAGCCGGCTCTTAAGTCGTGCCGCCAATCAATGTATCCGGCCCCCTCATAAATCATCTTGCGGCATAACATACTAAATTCCCCTTTAACATTATTTTTTACCCTACTATGCTCAGGGCAACTAACTATACCTATATATCGTAAGTATTTTAAATTAGTTGCAGGGTTTTTTAAAGGTTTTTTTAGCCGACCACAAAGTTGACGATTTTATCGGGAACTATGATTTTCTTAATGATGGTTTTGCCGGCCAGATATTTTTGCACCGCGGGATTGGCCAGCGCGAGTTTTTCCAGCTCGGCCTGGCTCAAACCCTTGGCCGCCTTTTGCGCGCCGCGCGCTTTGCCGTTGACGGAGAAAACTATTTCCACTTCAGCGGTTGTCAAATATTTGGCGTCGTACTCCGGCCAGCGCTCTAGATGAATAGAAGTTTTATGCCCTAGTTTTTCCCATAACTCCTCGGCCAGATGCGGCGCGTAAGGCGCCAGCAGTTTCAAAAAATCTTCGGCGGTTTTTTTAGACAGAGTTTCCCGGCTCTGCGCGGCGTTGATGAAAATCATCAGCTGGGCAATGCCGGTGTTAAAACTCAAATTATTAATATCCTCGCCGACTTTCTTGATGGTCTGCTGCAGGATTTTTAATAATTCCTCGTCCGCTAGTTCATCACTAATTTTTTTCTGCTCAAAAATATTCCACACCCTGTCCAAAAAACGCCGCACGCCGAGAATGCCTTTGGTCGACCAGGGCTTGGCCATTTCCAGCGGCCCCATGAACATTTCGTACAGGCGCATGGCGTCCGCGCCGTAATCCCGAATCACCTCGTCGGGATTGATCACGTTGCCTCTAGATTTGGACATTTTTTGTCCGTCCTCCGCCAGGATCAGCCCCTGATTGGTCAGGCACTGAAAAGGCTCTGGCGTGGAAACCACGCCGAGATCAAAAAGGACTTTGTGCCAAAAACGCGCGTAAAGCAAATGCAGCACCGCGTGTTCCGCGCCGCCGATATAATGATCGACCGGCAGCCAGTAAGCCAGTTTGTTTTTGTCCGCCAATTCCGTTTGGTTGCGCGGATCGATGTAGCGCAAATAATACCAACTCGAGCCAGCCCATTGCGGCATAGTATTTGTCTCGCGTTTGGCCGCGCCGCCGCATTGCGGACATTTGGTATTTACCCAATCCGGAATATTGGCCAGCGGCGATTCGCCGGTGCCGGTCGGCTCATATCTGTCGACTGCGGGCAGTTTGAGCGGCAGTTCATTTTCCGGCACAGCCACCACGCCGCATTGCGGACAATGCACCAGCGGTATCGGCTCGCCCCAGTATCTCTGCCGCGCAAAAACCCAGTCGCGCAATTTATAATTGACCGTTTTTTGGCCGACGCCTTTTTTCTCCAAATCGGCCGTGATTTTTTCCTTAAACTCCGCGCTGGTCAGACCGTTGTACTTCTCCGAATTAGACGCTTTACCGTCCTCGCCAAAAATCGTAATGACCGGAATATTATATTTTTGGGCAAAGGCCAGGTCGCGCTCGTCATGCGCCGGCACTGCCATGATCGCGCCAGTGCCGTAAGAGATCAATACGTAATCCGCGACCCAGATCGGGATTTTCGCACCGTTGACCGGATTGACGGCGTACCCGCCCGTGAAAACTCCGGTCTTGTCTTTGTCCAGATGCGCGCGCTCCAGATCGCTTTTGAGCCGTGAGAGCCGCACATATTCTTGCACTTTTTGTTTTTGCTCCGGCGTAGTAATTTCTTCCAGTAGAGTATGTTCCGGCGCGACAACCATAAAGGTCGCTCCGTATAAAGTATCCGGCCGCGTAGTAAAAATCTTCAGGACACTGAGCGGAGTCGAAGTGTCGCTTCCAGCGACCAACTCGAAATCCACTTCCGCGCCGAGACTTTTACCGATCCAGTTTCTTTGCATCAATTTTATCGGCTCTGGCCAATCCAGCAGATCTAGATCGTTGAGCAACCGCTCGGCATAGGCGGTGATTTTCAACATCCACTGGCGCAGATCTTTTTTGACCACCGTGCCGCCGCAGCGCTCGCAACAGCCGTCTTTCACTTCTTCATTGGCAATACCGGTCTGGCAGCTCTCGCACCAGTTGATCGGCATATTGGCTTCGTAGGCCAGACCTTTTTTGTACAACTGCAAAAATATCCACTGCGTCCATTTGAAATATTCGGGGTCGGTCGTATCGATTTCCCTGCTCCAGTCATAACAAAAACCAAAGGCCTGGATTTGCCGCCGGAAATTCGTTATATTTTTGGCGGTGGAAACGGCAGGATGCGTGCCGGTTTTGATAGCGTAATTTTCAGCCGGCAGGCCGAAAGCGTCCCAGCCCATCGGGTGCAGGATATTGAATCCGTTCATGCGTTTGTAGCGGCACAAAATATCCGACGCTGTGTAACCTTCGGGATGCCCGACATGCAGCCCCGCGCCGGACGGATAGGGAAACATATCCAGACAGTAAAAACGTTTTTCTTTAGGAAACGCGGCGTCTTCTGTTACCTGATACAATTTGGCTTCCGCCCATTTTTTTTGCCATTTCGGTTCGATAGTCAGGTGATCGTAGCGGTCGGACATATATTTAAACCTTAACAATTTACAGGGGTTTAGGCAAGCGGCAGTTGCTCGCAAAGTTTTTGCAACGGACACAAATAAATTGCGCTATATTCACGTAAAAATATCCGTTTTGCATACAAAAGACAGTCGCCGCTGTACAAAATCGAAACAGTATTTTAAGATACTGATATTAAATTTATGTTATGGGATTCAAATATATGCGGCATAAACTGATCGCGGACAACTCCGGAAAAATAATCGTCAAGCTCTCTAAACAGAAAGAATATAAAGTTATCTTCAAACAAAATCCGGAATTACGAAAACATTTCAAACTGCGCAATATTTGGAATAAATATTACCTTTTGGAATTTAAAACAAATAAAATTGTTCCCCGGATCTTTCCGGAAGACAGCGGTATTTTCCAGCCAGAAGACATTGCGGCGCTGCTCCAGGGTTTTCAAAAAAATAATTTTGTTCCAGAATGGTGTTGGTTGGCGCTTATAGATACAACTATTGAATATTGCCAGGCATTTAACAGAGCTCTAATCCGATTGTCCGTTTTTTTTACTACCTCTACCAACGATCAGAATCGGCGCGCTGCTCTGCAACAATTGCACACAGCCCATGACATTTTAAAAAACAAGATAATTCCAATACTGCGTGATGATGTGGCCAACTACGCCGAATCGCATAGCCGCGACAGAGCCGCTAGAATTATTGAACATGCCGCGGATTCGTTTTTACGGACAGCGCAGCGGCTTCAGTGTATTATCACAAAATACCAAGACGCGGCAGACAGTCCCAACATTAATTTCCGTTTGTTCATAAGACTGCTGCGGATCAAGAATCCCCTAGAGGAAGTTGTTTCTTTCATGAAAGAAATTTTGTTTATGCATCCGGGCAAAGACAGGCACGCTATAGTGTACAACATGCCTGTTCTGCCTTACGCCTCGAATAGACATTTCTCCATTGAGCTTTAATTTGGCTGGCCGGGCAGCTTAAAAATTGCTAAACCCTGTCCTTTTCTTTATAATCTCTTTATGAGCAAAACTATCACCATACTAGACAGCACACTGCGCGACGGCGAGCAGGGCGAAGGCATTTCTTTTACCGCGCAGGACAAACTGAAAATCACCCGTCTGCTTGATGAATTTGGCCTTCATTATATAGAAGGCGGCTGGCCGGGCAGCAATCCCAAAACCGATGAGTATTTTCGCCTGGTCAAAAAAGAAAAATTTAAAACAGCCAAAATTGTGGCTTTTAGCTCGACCTGCCGCGCCGGTCGGCCGGCCAAAGACGATCCCAATCTGCAAAACCTGCTGGCTGCCGGCACGCCGGTCGTTACAGTTTTCGGCAAGACCTGGGACCTGCACGTCAAAGACGCCTTAAAAATCTCGCTGGAAGAAAATTTGAAAATCATTGACGACACGATTCGTTTTCTTAAAAATCATAAAAAAGAAGTTCTTTTTGACGCCGAACATTTTTTTGACGCGTACAAACACAATCCCGAGTACGCGCTGAGCGCGCTGCTGACCGCGCAGGACGCCGGCGCTGACCGTATCGTGCTTTGCGATACCAACGGCGGCACGCTGCCCGCGGAAATCCAGGAAATTGTCGGCGCAGCGCGCGCCGGCCTCAAAACACCGCTTGGCATTCACACGCACAATGACGCGGAAACCGCCGTGGCCAACTCTTTGGCTGCCGTGGCCGCCGGCGCGACACAGGTGCAGGGTACGATCAATGGCTACGGCGAGCGCTGCGGCAACGCCAATCTTTGCGCGCTCATTCCCTCGCTGCAGTTAAAAATGGGACGCCAGGTTTTGCCGCCAAAAAAATTAGCTAAATTGGCCGCGCTGTCCCGCCGTATCGCGGAGATCGCCAATCTGCCACTGCACAATCAGGCCGCTTATGTCGGCCATTCCGCTTTTGCGCACAAAGCCGGCGTGCACGTCAGCGCGATCCAGAAAAACTCCGCGACTTATGAGCATGTCAATCCCGAACTTGTGGGCAACAAACAGCGCGTCCTGATTTCCGAGCTTTCCGGCGCCAGCAATTTGCTGTACAAAGCTAAAACTATGCGCATCGCTTTACAAAAAGATGATTCGCAGACCAAACGCCTGGTGCAAAAAATCAAAGCGCTGGAATCCGCCGGGTATCATTTCGAAGAAGGAGAGGCTTCGCTGGAACTGCTGCTGCAAAGGATGCTGGGCAGATGCCGGCCGCTGTTTGAGCTGATTAGTTTTCATGTGACCAACGAAAAATTTGACGAAAAAGAATTGATCGTCGAGGCGACCGTCAAGATCAAAGTCAAAGGCCGGGAAATTCACACTGTCGCTGACGGCAACGGGCCGGTGTCCGCGCTCGGCCGCGCTCTGCGCAAAGCTCTGACCGCCGACTATCCGCAGGTCCGAAACATCGCGCTGTCGGATTACAAAGTGCGTGTGCTCGACGGACGCAGCGGCACAGAAGCCAAAGTGCGCGTCATCATCGAGTCCCGTGACAGCCGCAAAACCTGGGGTACAGTCGGCGTGTCCACTGACATCATCGAAGCCAGCTGGCACGCTTTGGTCGACAGCATTGAATACGGCCTATTAAAATAAACGGAGCAAAAATGTTACACAGCAAAAACGAATATCTGCCGTTGACCAGCTGCATCAGCGTCCGCAACAATCTGGAAATCGGCGGCTGCGACTTGGCTGCGCTGGCCGAACAATACGGCACGCCGCTGTACATCATGGACGAAGAAACTTTGCGGGCCAATTGCCGCGCCTATCAACAGGCTTTTGCAGAAAATTATCCTAATGCTGTTATAGCTTACGCTTCCAAAGCGCTGGCTGTCGCCGGCATTTACCGCATCATTGACGCCGAGGGACTAAGCGTCGACGTGGTTTCCGGCGGAGAACTGCATATCGCACTCAAATCAGGGATTGATGCGTCAAAAATTATTTTTCACGGCAACAATAAATCGCCGCAAGAATTAGAGGACGCTCTGCGGGCCGGCGTCGGTTTGATAGTCGTCGACAACACCGCCGAGCTGCAAAATCTGGAAAACTGCGCCGGCCGCTTGCAGAAAAAAGCGGCGATTTTGCTTCGCGTCAGGCCCGGCATCGAAGCGCACACGCACGATTTTGTAAAAACCGGCGGCTTTGACTCGAAATTTGGCGTGCATATTGAACGGGTCTGCGATTTTATTGAAGCAATCAAACGCTGCCGCAGCATTGATTTCAGGGGCGTGCATGCCCATATCGGCTCGCAAATCCTTGACGTCAATCCTTTTAGTTTTGTCGTGGAAAAAATGACCGAGTTGATCGAGAAAATTCAAAAACACAATCAGCTCGAAGTGCAAATTTTAAATCTGGGCGGCGGTCTGGGCATATCTTATCTGGAAAAAGAAATTCCTCCGCCAGTGGCGGATTACGCCAAAATTATTGGCCAGGAATTAAAATACCACTGTGCCAAACGCCGTCTGCCGTTGCCGCAACTGATCGTCGAGCCAGGACGCTCGATAGTCGGACGCGCCGGTGTTACGCTCTACACTATCGGCACGGTTAAAGACAATAAAAATATCCGCAAATATTTGTTCGTGGACGGCGGCATGTCGGACAATCCGCGGCCGATGCTGTATGACGCGAAATACACCGCGGATCTTGTCAGCAAAATGTCCGAGCGCAAAACGGAAAGAATGACGATCGCCGGCAAGTTTTGCGAATCCAGCGATGTGCTGATCAAAGATATTTACCTGCCGCCGGCCGCGGCCGGTGACCTGCTGGCAGTTTACGCCACGGGAGCGTACAATTACGCCATGTCTTCCAATTACAATCAAAATCCGCGGCCGGCTATGGTGCTGGTCAATGCTGGCCAGAGCCGCGTCCTGGTGCGCCGTGAGACTTACGACGACTTGCTCGCCAGACAGGAGTTTTGATGTTCAGCGCCTTGCTCAGTCAATTTCGCCTGCTGGATATTCTCGACATCGTGCTGGTCAGTATCGCAATTTATTACGCGTTGGTCTGGCTGCGCAGTTCGCGCGCCGGACAACTGCTCAAAGGTTTCGCGGTTTTGATCGGGATTTTTATTATTTCCAAACTGGCTGATCTGTACACTATCGAATGGCTGATCGGCCAGTTGACGCCGATGCTGGCCACTTTGCTGATCGTCGTTTTTCAGCCGGAGCTGCGGCACGGCTTGGAAAAACTCGGCGGAAATTTTTTCGCACCGGCGGCCAAACAAACCGCCGATCTCAATATTATCAGCCAGATAGTCAAAGCGGCAGAATTTCTGGCCAAGCGCAAGATCGGCGCGCTGATCGTCATCGAGCGCAATATCGGTCTGGGCGAGTTTATGGAAACCGGCATTGCTCTGCAGGCGGAAATCAACGCCGATCTCATCGTCAGCCTGTTTCACAAAAAAGCGCTGATCCACGACGGCGCGCTGATTATCCGCAATAAAAAAATCGGCGCGGTGAGCTGCATGCTGCCTTTGACGGAAAACAAAAATCTCGGCTCGCTCGGCACGCGGCATCGCGCGGCGATCGGTCTGTCGGAAGTCAGCGACGCATTGATCATTGTGGTGTCGGAAGAAACCGGCTATATCTCCATCGCCGAAAACGGCCAGTTGACCCGCAAATTAAATCTGCAGGCTGTGCAGACTTATTTGCTCAAAGTCTATCAGGGGGAATTGACCGCCCTGCAGCGCAATCTAAAAAAATTATTCGGCAAAAAACCGCCGGCCAAATAATCATGGAAACGCTCGCCAAACTGCAGGCCAAGAAAAACCAAGAAAAAATCACGATGCTGACCGTTTATTCCGCGGCGCTGGCGGCGGTCTTCAATAACACCGCTGTGGAAATGTTGCTGGTCGGTGATTCGCTGGGTACGGTTTTTCAGGGCAAAGAAAACACGCTGTCCGTAACGCTCGCGGAAATGATCTATCACGGGCAGGCGGTGCGGCGCGGCGCGCCTGACAAATTTATGGCGGTAGATTTGCCGTTTATGTCTTATCAAGTCAATCCCGAAAAAAGCCTGCTCAACGCTGGCAAAATAATCAAACGAACCGGCGCGAACGCCGTCAAACTGGAAGGCGCGGACAAAGTGGCGCTGGAATCCGTCCGCAGAATAACCGCCGCCGGCATACCCGTCATCGGGCATCTAGGTTTCACACCGCAAAGCGTTAACACTCTGTCCGGCTACCGCGTGCAGGGCAAAGACCGCGCCGCTGCGCAAAAACTTAAAACTGACGCCAGGCTGCTGGAAAAAGCCGGCGTCTTTATGCTCGTCCTGGAAATGGTGCCGGCCAAACTAGCCCAAGAAATAACGCGCGCGTTAAAAATTCCGACTATCGGCATCGGCGCAGGCGCAGGCTGCGACGGACAGGTACTAGTCTGCGACGATATGCTCGGCTTGTACCCCAAAGCGCCGCGCTTCGTGAAACGTTATGCCGATCTCGACCAAACCGTGACGCAAGCCATCAAAAAATACATTGCCGAGGTCAAGCAGGGAAAATTTCCCGACACCGCGCATTCGTTTTGAAGCCTCTACTTTGATTTTTTAAAAACAGGCTGTATAATTGAACGGAATTATCCTTTCACAACTTGTGTGTGCGTACCAAACCGCCACAGGCGGTTTGGTACATAAAAAAGAGATAGCTAAAGTATGAAAGGATAATTCCGTAATTAAACACAGGGGGTATAAATATGGCGCATAAAATTTTTATCATCGACGATGAAAAAAGCATTCTATTTCTTTCCAAAGCAATTTTAGTTACCGCCGGATACTCGGTAAGCACCGAATCCGACAGCACCAGGGCTTATCAAGCCGTGCTCAATGCCAAACCGGACTTGATCCTGATGGACATTGCCATGCCGGAGGTCAACGGCATTGAACTGGCCAGAAATATCCGCGCCAACCCGACGCTGAAAGATACGCACATTTTTGCGCTGACCGGCATGCCGGAACTTATCAATGAACACAACAGAATTTATTTTGAAAAAATTATCATTAAGCCGTTTCACATGGACAGCCTGCTCGCCGAATTAAAAAACTTTTTTGCCGGACAGATCGTGGCGGCATATGCGGAAAAAAAATAATGTCTCTTACCCCCCCCCCCGAAATTCCGTGAACTAGCGGCAAATATTTACAGAGCGGTAACTCCGCTTTGGATCAGGAAAATCCGCGGAAAAATTTTGAATAGAGTATCGAATGTCTGGCCTATTTATCAATATTTGCGGCAAGACATACAGGAACGAAAAGCAATAAGCAAATACATCTGGCGGCACGGCCTGAGAACTTTTCCCTATAACTTCACCCAAAAATATAAACCCGACAAAATCTCTGTGCATTATGACAGCAGCTGCGGTTTAAATTATGTGCTGCATGAAAACAAAAAAATGTATTTTCCTAGAAGCTGGGATAAAAGCTACACTCAATATTACTATAGCTCTCTGCTGGCAGAACAGGACACTGCCTCTCCGCACCTTTACCTGACCGATAATTTTCAAGCGCAAAACGGCGATGTGATCGTCGATGTTGGCACAGCGGAGGGCAACTTTGCGCTTTCGGTGATAGATAAAGCGCAAAAATTATATTTATTTGAAACTGATAAACAATGGCTGGAGGCCTTGGAAAAAACTTTTGCCCCCTGGCAAGACAAAGTTACTATCGTAAACAAATATGTTTCTGACCGTAATAATGCCAATTGCGTGACTCTGGATAGTTTTTTTTCGGGCGAAAAAATCAATTTTCTTAAAGCAGATATTGAAGGAGCAGAATTACAAATGCTTAATGGAGCGAAAAACTTGTTGGCCAAATCAACTAAACTTAGACTCGTTTTGTGCACTTATCATAAACAAGATGACGCGGAATTATTTAACAGTATTTTGACCGCTCAAAATTTTAAAACCGAATTTTCATCCGGTTATATGTTAATACCCGGTCTGCCAAATTTTAAACCTCCTTATTTACGCAGAGGGGTTATCCGCGCAACGAAATTAGTATGAAAACTGCACCTTTCGGTTGTAATATTTACAAAAGGCACACATTGTAATATAATTTAAATATGCGTTATGTTTGGGATGAACAGAAAAATACGCTGCTAAAACAAACCCGTGATATTTCTTTTGCAGAAATTATGCTGGCGATAGAGGATCAAAAAGTAGTCGCTGTTTTTGACCATCCCAATCAAGCCAAATACAAAGGACAAATATTTATTTTGGTGGAAGTAACTAATTATGTATATGTTGTGCCGGCGGAAATTAGGGCTGATAAATGTTTATTGAAAACGATTTATCCTAGCCGCAAATATACGAAACAATACTTAGGAAAGGATTAAACAATGCGTAAAGTAAAATTTTTAGACAAAGAGGAAAAGAAACTGATTAACTCGCTGGAGAATGACGGCTGGCAACCTGTGGCGAATCTGTCAAACTGGAAAACCAAATTAGCCAAAGCCGCGACGAACACTTTGACTAAAGATCAGCGCATGAATATCCGTGTAACGCGCAGTGATCTTGACGGCATCAAGCTGCGCGCGGCGGAAGAAGGGCTGCCTTATCAGACGCTGATCTCCAGCATCATTCACAAGTACTTGACGGGACGATTAGTGGACAGACAAATGTTCAGACAACACGCTTAACAAAGCAAAAGCCTCGGTTTTGCAACCGAGGCTTTTTTGTTCTCAAAAAACCTAGACACGGCGCACTTGTGTGCTAGACACTTCACGCGCTTGCTAAACCTAGACACGGCGTGCGCTCCGCGCACTTGTGTGCTTCGCTTAACGTCGCCAGCAACGCTGGCTTGTTAAGCTCAGTAATCCATTCCGCCCATGCCACCCATACCGGCCGGAGGCATAGCCGGAGCTTCTTTTTTCTCCGGTTTGTCCGCGACCAGACAGCCGGTGGTCAGCAGCATGCTCGCGATAGACGAAGCATTTTGCAGAGCCGAACGGGTTACTTTGAGCGGATCGATAATACCGGCTTTGAACATATCGACGTATTCCAAAATCTGCGCGTCAAAACCCAGATGCGCGGCGTCTTTCACTTTGAATTTTTCCGCCAGAGCGTCGCTTTCATTCATGATCTTGTCCGCCACGACCGAGCCTTCAAAACCGGCGTTGGCCGCGATTTGTTTGAGCGGAGAGGCCAGCGCGGATTTTACGATTTGCACGCCGACTTTTTCGTCGCCTTCAAAAGATTTTTCCAATTTTTCCAGAGCCGGTATAGCGCGCACCAGAGCCACGCCGCCGCCGCAGACTACGCCTTCCTCCACAGCCGCGCGGGTCGCGGACAGAGCGTCTTCGATGCGATGCTTCTTTTCTTTGAGTTCAGTCTCGGTAGCCGCGCCTGCGTAAATCACTGCCACGCCGCCGGAAAGTTTGGCCAGACGCTCCTGCAGTTTTTCCTTGTCATAGGAGCTGTCCGTATTTTCTATTTCCTGCTTGATCTGCGCGATGCGGTCTTTGATCGCCTGTTTCTTGCCGGCGCCTTCGTCGATAGTTGTGTCGTCTTTGGTAATCTTGATCGTTTTGGCCGAGCCGAGGTCGGCAATCTCCACTTTTTCCAGCGTGAGGCCTTTTTCCTCAGTGATGTACTCGCCGCCGGTCAGTATCGCGATGTCTTCCAGCATGGCTTTGCGGCGGTCGCCGAAACCCGGCGCCTTGACCGCGGTAACGTTGAGCGTGCCGCGCAGTTTATTTAGCACCAGCGTAGTCAGCGCCT
>BGZN01000029.1 GCA_003864455.1 Candidatus Termititenax aidoneus
CAACACCAGCGATGTTGGCTGGGACTGGATCTTAGTTGACACGCAAATTCCCAGCGGCTCTATCACTTTGCTCGACAGCAGAGTGAATGGCCTCGGCCAGACAATCGTCGGGGACAACAGCGTCAAACTGCGTTTTAATTTTAATGATGTTTTAAAGAATAGTTACGCCAGCGGTGTGGAAAAAGTTTTGTTTAGTCTGAATAACGCAGCGGCTACTGATATTATCGGCGCAAATACAACCAGCGGAGGCGCGGCTAAAACATTCGACTATGATCTGGGCAGTTTTTCTTTGAGCAATGGGGTAGAGAATTTTGTTACTGTTAATTTCGTAGACTATGCGGGGAATCAAAAGACAGTAACCACGGCATTTACGGTAGTGGCCGGCGGTCTGGTCGCCACAGCCAGCAGCGCGGTTACTATTAACAACGGCGACATCTATACAAATACGATCAATGTAAAGCTGTCGCTCAAGTCTACCAATGCTGTGTCTATGAATATCAGCAACAGCGCTGCGCCTGGCGGCTGGATAAATTACGCGGAACACAATAATAGCTATGCGTGGGCGTTGACTACCGGCGACGGCCTCAAAACTGTTTATGTGAGATACCGCGACGCGCTGGGCAATGAAGTTACTGTAACGGACGATATTATTTTGGACACCACTGTTCCCACCGGCGGCAGCGGCACGGATTATAAAGGCAACTCGTTTTACGGCGTGGTCATCAATGCCGGCGACGAGTGGACGAATACGCTCAATGTCACGCTCAATATCAAAGCCCAAGACGCTAACGGCATCACATCTATGAATATCAGCAATACGCCCAATGTTTTCGCTGCGGCCAACTGGCGGGAATATAAGACTACCGTCAATAACTGGCTATTGCTCGATGACGGCAAGGTAACCAAGACTGTTTATGTCCTTTTTATGGACGCCGCCGGCAATACTTCCAACAGTGCTGTCTCTGACAATATTAAATATGACAATGTTGTGCCAAATTTCCCCGACAAGGGCGACCCTGACGTCGAGGACGGTAACCATGACGGAATACCGGATAATTATTTTGGCGTCTTGATCAACGGCGGTGATCTGTGGACGAATACGCTCAATGTCACGCTTAATCTCTCAGCCACGGATAATATCGCTGTAACGGAAATGAATATCAGTAATTATGACGATTTCCGCATCGGCGCTGATACGACCGGCTGGATAAACTACGCTGTCATTACGGCAAACTGGCCGCTGTTAAATAACAGCGGCGTTACCAAAACAGTTTACGTGAAATACCGCGACGCGGCCGGCAATGTGTCCGCTGTGGTAACCGACGATATATTGTTTAACGATCAGCGGCCGACCGGAGATGAGATAGATGTCGACGGCGACGGCGCTGGCGATGGATATTACGGCATAGTCATCAATGGCGGTGACGAATGGACAAATATTCTCAACGTTACGCTCAATATCCGCGCGACCAGCAATATCGGTCAGGTGATTTCTATGAACATCAGCAACTATAACGATTTTAGCAATTATTCTACCGGCTGGATTGCTTATGCCGCGACAGTAAATAATTGGCTGCTGCGCTCCGACGGCGATCCGCAGACTAAAAATGTTTATATTAAATTCCGTGATGCGGCCGGCAACGAGTCGCTCGTGTTTTCCGATTCTATCAAATACGACATCACCGCGCCGCAAAATGCCGGTGTGCTCATCAATAACGGCCAGCCCAAAACTATCAGCCCGACTGTCAATTTGACCCTGACCGCCAACCCGGTCGCTGATGTGCAGAAAATTTGGCTCAGTAATTCGCCTGATTTCACGAATAAAACAGAAATTAACGGATTCGTGTCCGGTTATTCCGGCTGGAATTTAGGCGGCAGCGGCGTTCGTTTCGTTTACGCCAAATTCATCGATGCGGTCGGCAACTCGGTCAATGTGCAGGATGATATTATTGTGGACACCAGTCTTACGCTGCTGGAATTTATCGAACCGGACGGCATCAACGATGTGGCCAGCGATAATTTCACGATCAGCTGGAAAGACTATCCGCAGTTGCTCAATGACCCGGCCGCTACTATCTCGCTTTGGGCAGAGGAAGACAGCTCTCATCAGTGGCACTTGATTTCGCAAAATATTTTATTCGACGATCCGGTCAACGGCGTGATCTGGGACACCCGCGCTCTCCAGAGCGGCACTTACAATATCAGCGCCGTGATCAATTCCGTTTTTGGCACAACTACTGCCGACGCAAAGTATCCTGTTTATATCGTGCATCAAGATAATCCCGGTGATGTGGGTCCGTATCCGCCGGGACATCTGCCGTCAAACCCGCCGTCCGTGCTGGTCATCGAGCCGAGCCGCGATGTGCAGGCCGGTCAGACTATACGTATAGTCTGGGACGATGAAAATACTCCTGGCGACGGCTCGCTGATCACGATTTACTATGACACGGATACTGATCCGGCCAACGGCCGCACGCTGATCACCGCCAATATTGACGCCGATGATCTGGCGGATTTTTACGATTGGCTGGCCGACAATGTGCCGGAAGGCGAGTATTATATTTGTGTCGAGATCAGCGACGGCACGCATACCAATTATGATTATTCCAGCGGCAAAGTTATCGTACCCAAACCGGCCGGAACGGACAGCAACGACAATGGCGGCGGCACAGACGAGCCGATTTACTCGTATCCCAATCCGTTCAGCCCGAAAGAAAATGAGACGGCGCATATTGTTTACCGCACGGACAAAGACGGCTGGACTAAAGTTTACATCTACAATATCCGCGGCCAGCGCATTTGGCAGACCGACAGATTTGCGCGCCGCGGCGAAAACACCGAAGTGCTCTGGGACGGCCGCGATATGCGCGGCGTGATTGCGCCCAACGGCATCTATATTTTGATGCTGGCCAATGAAAAGAAACACATTATTGCCAAAGGCAGGTTGACCCTTTATGACTAGGCTGCGGCGCGCCGTCCTCTTTTTTCTGCTGGGCAGTTTTTTGCTGGCCGATGCCAAAGACACTTACAATCTTGAGCCGCTGCTGATTGGCGCGGACGCCATGGCGCGGGGCGGGGCGTATTTGGCCGCGCCGCAAAGCAGCCATTACGTTTTTCAAAATTACGCTTTTTTAGGCGACACTTCACCGCGCCTTTCTTTGTCCGCTTTTAAATTGCTCAATGAAGTCAATTATTTGGACGCGGCTTACAGCCAGGCCAATTTTAGTTTGGGTTTCCTGACTGTGCAGGAAAACGGCGGTTATCTGCGTACCGCTGCCAATCAGTTGGCCGGCGGCCGTATCGGTTTTCAGGACACGACTATTTACGGCGCTTACGGCGCCAGTTTTGACGCTTTTGGCCTCGGCGCGCGGCTCAAATACCGCCAAAAATATTTTTCCGGCTTTTCCGCCAACGCCTCCGGCACGGCTTTGGACCTGGCCGGGTTTTACAAATTAAATTCTTTTTGGAGTTTTGGCACGGAGTTAAATAATATCGTGGCCACGCCGCTGGATTGGTCGGACGGCGAACGGGAAAAATTCCTGCCGGAATACGGCCTCGGCCTGCGGTTTCATCCTTTTACGCACGTGGATTTTTACACCGATGTTAATCTGGTCGAAAATACTTCGTTCTGGCATATCGGCACGGATTACTGGCTGGGACAAAATATGGTCCTGCGCTGCGGATTTGAAGAAGCCTATGATTTGCAATACGAGACGGAGACCAAACATTTCAAATTTACGGCGGGCTTAGGTTTCAATCTCTGGGGTTTTTATTTTGATTACGCGTACAATCCGGGCGATGATATGGCCGAAAATTTCACGCATTTTTTCACGCTCTCTTACCGTTTCCCTGAGCGCGTTAAAAAAATTCCGCCGCGGCCTGTGGTGGAAAAACCGGCTCCGCCTCAAAACCGGCAGCGTTTTTTCCGTGACATCGGTTATCTGTCCGTCGCCGAGCAGCTCGCTATCGAAAATCTTGCCGCGGCTGGTATTTTGCCGCGCGCCAATCCGTATTTTGCGCCGCAGCGCATCATGAGCCGCGCGGAGTTTTTCACCATCCTGCTCAATCTGCTGGACAAAGAAGGCCGCGTGCCGCGCGAGGAGATCAAGCATTTCAGCGATTCCACCAAATTGGCCGACCGCGCTTCCAGTTACGGCTTGTTGAGCGGTTACGCGGACGGCTTTGCGCGCCTGCATCTGCCCATGCGCCGCGATGAAGCGGCCGGCGCGGTAACGCGTTACGCGGAGATCAGCGGCTTGGATTTGCTGGACACCTTGCGTTACAGAGATGTGCCGCGCCGCCACTGGGGTTACCAGGATATTAATTTGACCCGCGAAAAAAATATGACTTACGGCGTCGGCCGCGATTTATTCGAGCCAAAATCTTATCTGACCCGCCGCGACGCGGCGCGCATTCTGTCGCGTCTGCGCTACGCGCAGGAACTGACCCGCGGCCTGCCGCCGATCGAGGGATTGCAATAATTATTCGGTCATTGAGCCTGCCGCTTTACATTTGCCTTTGCCTTTTTTTTGTGGTATATTCCGCGCGTTCAACCCAAAAACACGGAGGGTTTTCACAATGACGGACACCATAGAAATTCGCTGGCACGGCAGAGGAGGGCAGGGCGCGAAAACCGCCGCGCTTTTGGTCGCGGACGCCGCTATCGCTACCGGCAAACTGGCGCAGGCTTTTCCCGAATACGGTCCCGAGCGCATGGGCGCGCCGGTCAAGGCTTTTAACCGTATTTCCGAGCGTGAGATCCGCGTGCATTGCGCCGTCGAGCACCCGACTATTGTCCTGGTGCTGGACGAAACCCTCGTGGACAGCGTCAATGTGCTGGAAGGCGTGCCGGACGACGGCACTATTATTATCAACACTGAAAAATCCGCGGACGATTACCGCCAAAAACTGAATTTTAAGGGCAATATTTATACGGTCAACGCTTCCGGTCTCGCCGTCAAAAATATCGGCATGAACAAGCCTAATACGCCGATGCTCGGCGCGCTGGTCAAGGCTACCGGCATTTTGGATTACAAAAAAATGCTCGATGACACGAAACATAAACTGGAAAAAAAGTTCAAGAACAAACCGGAAGTCATTGAGGGCAATGTGAAAGCCATTCAAGACGCTTACGAGGAGGTAAAAAAATAATGTCTTTCGATCCGCAAAAATATACCGGCGCTTTGACCGTGGGCGAATTGCCCGAAGGCGGCATTTGGACAGAGCCCGGCTCCTCTCTGATGCGCAAAACCGGCGACTGGAAAACCTTAAAACCGGTTTGGGATAAAAATAAATGTATTAGCTGCCTGACTTGCTGGGCTTATTGTCCGGATTCCTGCATCAAGATCGAAAAAGCCTTAAACGAAAAGACCGGCAAAGAAGATGTCAAAAACGCCGGCATTGATCTGGAACATTGCAAAGGCTGCGGCATTTGCGCGGCTGTTTGTCCGCCAAAAGTCGCGGCGATAACAATGGAAAAAGCGCGTTAATTCACGAAAAAGGAGATAAACATGACTGTAACGACTAAACTCAAACAAATTACAGTAGCCAGAACGGGCAATGAGGCTATGGCCGAGGCCATGCGGCAAATCAATCCGGACGTGGTCGCCGCTTATCCCATCACACCGGCTACGGAAATCGCCCAGATTTTTTCTGCGTTTGTGGCCGACGGTTTGGTCAATACCGACATGGTTACTGTGGAGTCCGAACATTCCGCGCTGTCCGCCACGCTGGGCGCAGCGGCGGCAGGAGCGAGAGCGATGACCGCCACAGCTTCGCAGGGTCTGATGTTGATGGCCGAGATTATGCCGATAGTAGCGGCGTTGCGTTTGCCGATAGTGATGCCGGAGGTTAACCGTGCTATTTCCGGCCCAATCAACATTCATTGCGACCATTCCGACACCATGTTTTGCCGCGACGCTGGCTGGATACAGATTTTTTCGGAAAACGCACAGGAGGCTTACGACAATGTCTTGCAGGCCATAAAAATTGCGGAAAATCCCCAGGTTCATTTGCCAGCGCTGGTTACGACCGATGGATTTATCATTTCGCACGGCATGGAGACGATAAAAATACTGCCTGACGACGACGCGCGTGAATATATCGGCGCTTATAAGCCAAATTATTCCTTGCTAAATCACGAAAAACCGATAACTGTCGGCTCTATCGACCTGCAAAATTATTATTTTGAACACCGTATCCCGGTGATCGAGGCTATGCAAGCTTCCAAGGCCATTATTAAACAAGTTGGCAAAGATTTTGGCGAAAAGTACGGACGCGCTTATGATTTACTCGAAAAATACAAAACGGACGATGCTGAAACGGCGCTAATTTGTCTGGGTTCGACGGCTGGCACAGCCAAAGACATCGTCGATGCTTTGCGTGCCAAAGGCCAAAAGGTCGGTTTAATAAAAATACGCGTTTTCCGGCCTTTTCCGGTGGAAGACCTGACCGCGGCTCTCTCCACTCTCAAGGCCGTCGCCGTATTTGACCGTTCGGATTCGCTCAATGGCTACGGCGGTCCGGTTTTCACGGAAGTTTGTTCCGCGCTGTTCAATTCCGCGCAAAAACCCAAAATCGTCAATTACATATACGGTTTGGGCGGCCGCGACATAGACATGCATCAAATCGAAGCCGTGTACAATCGCCTGAACAGTATTAAAGACAGCAAAGATGTTGGCGATATTGTAAGTTATTTAGGCGTGCGAAAGTGATTTTTGCGTGTGAATATTTTGCCTGAAGCGGCCGTAACCTTCAGTGCTATGCCGCGGCCGCGAAGGTAAAGATATTCATACGCATTTAACAACAAAGGAGCAAAAATAATATGGCAACTTTAAAAGAATTAGCGGCCAAAGAAGAACGCTTCGTCGGCGGACATACCTCCTGCGCCGGCTGCGGTTACCCGAATATTTTCCGTCTGACCCTCGCCGCCATCAAAGAGCCGGTGGCTGTGGTCGGCGCGACCGGCTGCTGCGAGGTCAATACTTCGATTTTCCCTTATACTTCGTGGAAAGTGCCGTTCCTGCACAACGCTTTTGAGAACAGTGCGGCTACTTGTTCGGGTGTCGAAGCCGCCTATCAATCTCTGGTCAAATCCGGCAAGATCAAGGACGAAAGTTTCCGTTTTATCGCTTTTGGCGGCGACGGCGGTACGTATGATATCGGTCTGCAGTCGCTTTCCGGCGCTATGGAGCGCGGTCACGACATGCTCTATATTTGTTACGACAATGGCGCGTATATGAATACCGGTATTCAGCGTTCCGGCGCCACGCCGCGCTATGCCAACACCACCACCGCGCCGGTCGGCAAGGTCAATCCGGGCAAAAGACAAAAGAAAAAAGATTTGGCCAAAATTATGGTCGGCCACAATGTGCCTTATGTGGCGCAAACCATCGCCGGCAACTGGAAAGATTTGACCAATAAAATTGAAAAAGCGATGTCCATACGCGGACCAAAATTTATCGTCGTGCTGGCAACCTGTCCGCTGGGCTGGGTAACCAAAACTCAAGACACGGTCAAATTGACGCAAATGGCCGTTGATTCCTGTTTTTGGCCTTTGTACGAAGTGGAAAACGGCAAATATAAATTGAATTACGACCCCAAAGACAAAAAAATTCCCGTGGCCGATTGGCTGAAACTGCAGGGACGTTTTAAACATCTTTTCAAAACCGGCAATGAGACTTTGCTGGCAGAGATCCAAAGTGAAGTCGATCAAGACTGGGAAAGTTTGAAAGCGTTATGTGATTTTCATTCTAAGCAGGGTGTAGTATAATTACCAGCGGTGAAAGGAGCGCATAATGAATCAAAGAGAGTTAGCCTGGCAGGTTGCTAAACAACTCGACTACAACAAAGCCGATGTCGAAGAGATCATCGATTGTTTTTTGCGCAACATCACTACCGCGATGGCCGCTGGTGAAAAAGTCCGTCTGGTCGGCTTTGGCATTTTTGAAACGCACAATCGCGCCGGCCGCGAGGGACGCAATCCGCAAACTGGCGAAAAAATTTTTATTCCCGAGACCAAAACCCCGGCTTTCATCGCCGGCCGCGTGCTCAAAGACGCAGTAAAACACACCCCCCAAACTGAAACTCCGCCGCTTTCTTAAAAAATGTTCATCACTTTTGAGGGCCCCGACGGTTCTGGGAAAACCACCCAGTCCAGGCTGCTTTACACTGAATTGCAACGGCAGGGACGGGACGTGCTTTGGACCCGTGAGCCCGGTGGCACAGCAATTGGCCAAAAAATCCGCGCTTTACTGCTGGATGATCCGGCGGCGCGAGCCGCGCCGCCGGCTGAATTGTTCCTTTTCGCGGCTGACCGCGCTCAGCATGTCGAGGAAGTCCTTCGACCGGCTTTGGCGCAGGGCAAGATTGTCATTTGCGACCGCTATATTGATTCCACAACGGCGTATCAGGCCGGCGGCCGCGGTTTTGCCGCGGATTTTATCGCCAGATTAAATGAAGATTCTACCGGAGGACTTTCGCCGGATCTCACTTTTTTGCTGGATATTTTGTCAGAAATTGGTTTGCAACGCGCCACACGCATAAAAGCTGACAAATTTGAGCAGGAATCCTTGAATTTTCACCGCCGCGTGCGTGAAACTTATCTAAAAATTGCTGAAAATAATTCAAGATTTTGCGTATTAGATGGAAATAGAGCACAAGAAACCATTTTTGCGGATATTTTAGCTGTTATCTGTTCAAAATTGAACAAATAAACGGCAAAAATCGTTAATTTCTTGGCATAAAAACTGTTTTCACTACGTCATCAAACCAAGGGGGAGAGACGTAAATGGAAACAACATCCAGCCTGCTCAAATATATTAATAAGAGCTCCAAGGAGAAAAATAGCCAAAAATTTCTGCTGGAATTAGACGACATAGTCAATCACGAATTGGAATTGGTAGAAAATACTGCCAAAGAAGCGGCGGTCAAGGATACTATAAAGGAAATCAATCAAAGCGCGGTGCGCGCGCGCGTGGCCAAACAGCATCAGGAATCCTTTGATAATTTACAGGATTATTTCAAAGGTAAATTGTTCTACATCGCCTACCGCGAATCGCAAAAATATATTAAATTTAGAGAAATTGAACGCATTGTCGACCGCAATACGCTGATCAGCTTCGTCAAAGAAATCGAGACAGGGCAGGAGTATGCCTGGAAACTGATCGACAATCTCATCGACACCAAGCTGCGCAATTTTCTGTACGGGATATTTACGTACTTATATTTTTAATAATATAGGCAAGCGAATATCTTTACCTGGAGCGGCCGTAACCTTCAGTGCTATGCCGTGGCCGCGAAGGTAAAGATATTCGCTTGCCGGTTCATTAAACAATCGTTTTATTCTTTCAATTCACGATAAAATACAGCGTTTTGCTTGACAACATAGTAATCTCTTTGTTAGGTTCAAGTATGGTCTTTGATATAAGCGGATATAGGCAATTTTTCTGTTTTTGGGTGTGTTGTTTAACGTCGCATAATAAGGCTTATGTATAATTGCATAATTAAAGCGTATAACTTAAGGCGGCTGAATAAATATTTTGCCGGAGCGCGTCTGGTTCGAACTTAACAAGGCCACAAAGTAGCCGAAGTTAAGTGCGCCGTGGGCCAATGGAAGCCGCCACGCGCGCAGGGAAAGATATTTATTCAGCTTTTTTGTTAGAATATTTTTAATTGAGTTTGGTCAAATGACCGTCCATATGTTCGGAGGAAATGGTTTGCGCGCGGCGTATTTCCGTTATCGAAGTGCTGTCATTATTGATACTGACCAGACTGTCCAGCGCGCTGCCGAATAAACTGACCTCTTTGGCCGGCAAATAAGCGCTGTTTTTGGCGGAGACGTATTTGGTCGTGCGCCCCTGCCCGACCTGTACAATCTGATTTTTAGCGACCAGATCGCTCAACTCATTGTGCGCGGTCTTATAAGACACGCCGTTCAGTTCGCGGTATTGAATATTGGTAATGTCCGTGTGTTCTTCAATATACTTGAGACAGGCTTCCTGCCGTTTTTGCACGAATTCCGGCGCGATATTTTCCAGCATCAGCACTTTGGCCGCTGTTGTCGTCTGCACTTCCGAACCGCCCGACACGCTGTACGGTTTTTTCACGCCTTCGGCGATTTTGACAACGAAAAGCCTTTTGTTGCTGCGGATAAAACCGATAATCTCAAAATTCAGCGCCGGCTTGATTTCCTGAGTCAAAATGCCATTCAGCCATTTGCCGTCAAAAGCACAGCCCGGCAGTTGAAAAGTATAGCGGTCAAAACCCAAGATCAGGTAACCGCCTTTTTCGTTGGCCAGTTCCACAGCTTTTTTCGTGATGTCCTGCGAAGTATTGATGAGCGGCACGCCGCACATCTTGACGTCCGACTTGATCAGTTGCAAAAACTCCGGCCAGCTCAACATTTGCATTATGTTATAATTTTAACACATCGCTCATGCTGAAACAATTCTGGAATTTGCTTTTTCCCCAAAAATGCGCGGTTTGCGGCGCGGCGGCGGATAAGTCCCTGCTCTGCCCAAATTGCGCCCGTTTGCGTCCGTATCATGAACACAGCCAACTGGCGCTTGGTTATAAATATCTCGGCTTATTTGAATATAACGAAACAGCCAGGAAAATTTTAGCCCAGATAAAATATCAAAAAAATCGTGAATTAATCCCATTTATACAAAAATCTTTGCTGCGGCACGCGCCAAAAATCGCCGCGGATCTGTTGATTCCGGCGCCGCTCAATCCGCTGCGCCGGCAGGAACGTGGTTTCAATCAGGCTGAAGAATTTTTCCGAACCTATGCCGCGTATTATCATATTCCTCTGCGCGCCGATATAGTCTATCGGGGCAAAAATACGCAAAAACTGGCCGCGCTCTCCCCCGCCGAACGCGAGAGGGAAACCGCGGATATTTTTCAAGTCTGGGCCAATAAAGAGGCCGAATTAAAAAACAAAAAAATCTTGCTTATCGACGACATTATCACCACCGGCAATACTCTAAAAAAATTGGCGGAAACTATCGCGCGGTGCGCTCCGGCCAGTATTGAAATTATCAGTGTTTTTCGGCCGGCAGGCCAGGCCAATATGCTATAATACTAAGCGTTAAATCAAAGTTGAAGGGGGAAACAAATGCGCGCAAAGATACAGGCCGGAGATAAAGCCGGATTTGCCAAAATTGCGGAAACGGCCGCATGGATTTTTATAGGCGTGTTTTTGGCGGTTTGGTTTTACATCAATTATTCCACAATTTGCGGTTTGGATTTTACTTCCAATTTGCTGCAAGCCAAAAGCCTGGCGGACAGCGGAAGATTTTTTCAGAATTTTTCCGCCGGATCTAAATTTAATCTAACCAATCTGTTGATTTATGCGCCGTTGTTTAAACTATTCTCCAGTTTTGCTTTGACGCGCGCGGTCGGCCGTCTGCTTACCCAGATACTGCTGCTGCTGGCTTACCTTTTTTTCACCAAGCGGCTTGGCGTCAAAAAAACCTGGCGGCTGTGGACTGCCTGTATTTTTCTCCTGCCGGTAGGCCTGGATAATTACATTTTCTTAATAAACAACGGCCTGACCTACGCCTTGATCCTGGCGCTTTTTGGCCTCTTTTTGCGCCTGCCCCTGGCCGCCAATCGCGCGGAGCAAAATATTTTCTTTGTGCTGCTGGCTTTTTTGAGCGGCGTTTGCTCTTTTCAACTGCGTTTTTTTAACTGCGCGCCGCAGGAATTATTTTACCGCGCCGGCGCTTTCTTAATAAAGTGCTGGCAGTTTTTAGGTTTTTATCCTGGCGTCAAAGTTTTCAGTTTGGCCGGACTTTTCAGCCTGGCTTCTATAATTTTCGGCTTGCTTTTGTTCAAATTGTGGCGCGAAGATAAACCGGCCGATGAACGGTCCGCAATTTTGCGTGATTTTTTGGCTAAAGCTTTGCTTTTTACTCTGGCGGTTTCCGCGCTGACTTATCAGCCCTGCGGCGGAGATCGCTACCCTTACTTCGCGCTGTTTATCTTTTTAGCGCCGTTCATCGCCCTGTATTTTAGTAAACACGGTTTTCAAAAACCCTGGCTGGGCGGATTTTTGCTGCTCTATTTGCTGCTCGGCGGTTTTTATGCTTTTGGCTCGTACTATAAATTAGCCAGAGAAAACACTAAAATCCACACTCCGCTCGCCGCTTTTTTGTCCAGCAGCGAATATCGTTTTGGTTATCATGCCTCTTGCTATCACAAAAGCAAAGTGCTTCAGGAATTGACCGACGGGAAAGTGCGCCTGGAATCGCTCAATTTATCTAACTCCAACGCGAATACCAACTGGGAGCCGCAATGGGGAACTTTTGTTTTGATTTATAATAATTGTTTAGGCGAATACAAGTCGCATATTTATTTGCGGAACAGCGTGCAGTTGTACAGTGATGATAATTACACTTTATTTACTCTAGATAGACCGGCGTCTTTTATTAAATAAGCGAATGCGCGGGGTTTTTAGCGGGCAACGGGAAAATACCTAATTGAGTCTTACTAAATCTCTGATGATAAGCGATTTAAATTCGGCTGATATATTATTCAAATCCACAATATCCACTTTATAAGGCAGCAAGGAATTTTCAAAATCCAGCATTAACCTTAAAATTGTTTTTGGCGGAATTGCGCCGCCATTATTGTCCACAGCCAGATCCAAATCCGAGTATTCTCTAGCTGTACCTCTAGCTCTGGAACCAAAAACATACGCCGCGCCAGCTTTGAATTTTTGTCTAGCCAAAATCTGTTTGATTAAGGCCAGTTGTTTTTCTGAAATAGCCAGACTCATAATTTTTTTGATCTTTGCTGCAACTGCTCCAGCAGAAAAACAGCCTCTTGCAAAAACTCCGGCACAATAGCAACAACCAACTTGGCTTTGATCTCATCGTAAGTATGACTGGTCATATTCCTTATTTTTCTGTATTCTTCCCATTTCTCTAAATTATTCAATAACAAGCCTTTTTCATTGGCGGTACGGATAATATTTGAAAAAACCATTTCCGCGATATCCTGGCCGCTAAATTCAGAATAAAGCAAAAAACGCTTCAGCATTTTGTGCGACAATTCATAAGTATATTCAAACCTTTGTATAACGGAATCCCGCACGAATAAATTTGTTTTGTCCTTGGCATGCTCAGCCAAAGCTTCCTTCAGGGTTTTAACTGCTTTTGCAAAAGAAGATAGATCTAAAACTTGTTTATTCATATATTTAATTTTAACATATTTACAGCGGTGCAGCGCACAGGCCGGACATTTCCTTTACCGCCTGCCCTAGGCCGACAAAAACCGCGCGCGCGATAATATTGTGCCCGATATTAAACTCCGTGAACAAATTTTTATACCTGGCCAGCGCGCGGACATTTTTATACGTCAGACCATGACCAGCGTTGACCTGCAGTCCCAGACTTTTAGCCGATTTCGCGGCGGACAATAATTTTTGTAACTCATTTTGAGCTTTTGACCGCTTAAAATTTGGTCTTTGCGGATCGGAATATTCCGCAAAAGCGCCGGTATGCAGTTCGACCATGTCCGCGCCAACTTCCCGGGCAGCCTTGATCTGCTCTGTGTCGGGATCAATGAATAACGAAACTCTAATGCCAGCCCTCTGCATTTTTCGTGAAATAGACATGATTTTTTTTATATTACTTTTGACGCCCAACCCGCCTTCGGTGGTCAATTCCTGTCTTTTTTCCGGTACTAAACAAACCGAGTCCGGTTTTA
Source organism: Candidatus Termititenax aidoneus (assembly GCA_003864455.1). Lineage (GTDB taxonomy): Bacteria > Margulisbacteria > Termititenacia > Termititenacales > Termititenacaceae > Termititenax > Termititenax aidoneus. The sequence goes on from BGZN01000029.1 coordinate 13,714, forward strand.
TCCGGCAGGCTATTTTGGCAATGCTGTCTACAGCGGCCATTTCGAGATTGAGATGCGTTTTCGGGAAAGTCCGGCGCAGTAAAAACACATCGCGGTCTTGAATATGCCGCCGGTCTTCGCGTAAATGCACAGTGATGCCGTTCGCGCCGGCCTTGATACACTCACGCGCCGCGGTCAGCAAATCGGGATACACGTCTTTTCTGGCCTGGCGCAAAGTTGCAATATGGTCAATATTAACACCCAAGCGCATTTTGTATTCTCTCCTTTACTTTTTCCCTGCCCAGTAAAACCAGTAAAAATTTCAATCCGGGGCCGGATTTTTGCGCGGTCAAGGCCACACGCAGCGGATGAAAAACCTGCCCTTTTTTCAATCCGGTATTCTTTACAATATCATCAATAAGCGCTTGAGCCTTGCCATATTGTTCTTCAATAGCACCGCTATAAATAATATCGATTTTTTCTTGCAGTTCACGAAAAACTTGATGCGCTGAATCAGTTTTTAATTCGGTTTTTTGTTCATCGGTGTATTCAATTTTAGGCAAAGTGAATACTTTTGCTTTTTCCGGAACGTCAGTCAGCAAGACCAAGTCGTCCTTTATGATCTTTAAAATTTCTATATCTAACTCTGGATAAGCCTTTTGCAGAGTCTCCAGACTCAAATTCTTTAATTTTTGGGCATTTAGCCAGCGTAATTTTTCCAGATCAAAAATAGAATTGGATTTAGACACTCTGTCCAGATCAAATTTTTGGCACAATTCGGCCAAACTCATCAACTCCGCGCCGTCCGCCGGTGTCCAACCCAGCAAAGCCAGGTAATTTACGATAGCTTCAGGTAAAAAACCGCTTTTTTTATACTCGTTTATAGAGGTCGCGCCGTGTCTTTTGCTCAATTTGGAGCGGTCTGTACCCAAAATCATCGGTATATGGGCGAACTGCGGCAGAGCAAAACCCAGCGCATTGTACAAAAAGATCTGCTTGGGTGTGTTGGAAATATGGTCTTCACCGCGAATAATGTGCGTAATGCCCATCAGCGCGTCGTCCAGAACCACGGCAAAATTATACGTGGCCGAGCCGTCGGATTTGCGAATGACTTGATCCTTAAAATCCTTGTTTTGAAAAACAATGTCGCCTTTGACCAGATCGTGGATCACCGTTTCTCCGTCTGCCGGTACGCGGAAAAACACCGCCGGCGAGCCTTCCGGATCGGGGTAAGCCCTGCCCTCTTGGAGCAATTTGTCCACGTATTCCAAATGCAATTCACGGCGGGAATTTTGGTAAACCGGCGGCTCAGCGCTGGACAAGCTCAGCCATTCCAGACCGGACAAAATATCGTCCGTGTATTCCTGACGCGAACGCTCCAGATCGGTATCCTCAATACGCAGGACAAATTTTCCGCCATGATGCCGCGCAAAAAGATAGTTAAATAACGCCGTGCGCACCGAACCAATGTGTAGATTGCCGGTAGGCGATGGCGCAAAACGGACTTTTACCATAATTTCTCCAAATTTTCGCGGCAAATATGCTTTACCTGCGCGAACACGGCATAGCACTGAAGGTTACGTTCGCTCCGGCAAACATATTTACCGCTCCATTAAACTTAACCGTTAGTATACATCTTTTTGTTTCAGCACATGCCAAAAAGTGCGCCACAAAACCATGATGTCAAAAAGCAGCGACCAATTTGCAATATAATAAATATCATATTCCAGTTTTTCCTGCGGCGAAGCGGTCAACTCCGCGCGGCCGTTGAGCTGCGCCCAGCCGGTGATGCCGCCTTTGACCGCCAGGCGCTCATTCCAGCGCGGCACAGTTTCTAAATATTCATGGTGAAAGACCGGCCGTTCGGGACGCGGCCCGACAATAGACATGTCGCCTTTGAGCACATTGAATAATTGCGGCAATTCGTCCAGCGAAGTTTTGCGAATAAAATAACCAAAACGCGTCGTGCGGTATTTTTGGTCCCGCACCGCCAGCACCGCGCCGCCTTTTTCGGAATCCACCGGCATAGACCGAAATTTCAAAAATTGAAACTCCCGTCCGCCGCGCGTCAATCTAGTCTGCCGGTAAATCGCCGGACCGGGTGAAGTAATTTTGATACCGAGATAAATCAAGAGCATGAGCGGACAAGCAATGAGCAGCGCCGGAATAACTAAAATCAAATCAGCCGTTCTTTTAATAAGCCGGTTAATTTCCGAAAACTTTTGTTCTTTGAGACCGATTAGATTTAAAGCGTCCAGATCTTCCCAAAAAATATTTTTGGAAAAAGCTTCGGAATGATAGCGAAAATACAAACCGCGCTGCCGGCAAAATTCCACAATATTATAAATCTCTTCGGCACTCAAAATATCCGAGTCGGCAAAAATGGCGGCAATTTTATGTCTCTTGCAGATTTTGGCATAGTCTTTCAACCGGCCAAGCTTGATGAAATTTTTTTTCAGCGGATAAATTATATGTTCAGGCTTGCGGTCTGCGATAAAACCGCAATACTTGAAACCGTATTCGGGATATTGGAGGATTTTTTCGGCAATACGCTGAGCGGTCGGACTGGACCCGATGATCACCGCGCGCTTATTGGCATAGCCCCGAAGATGCAAAATCGCCATAATTTTGGCAAGAATTGCTCTGTACAGCGAAATTAGCAAAATTGCTGACAAACCGGAATAAACCAGCACATAGCGCGAACCTGGAAAAGTCGTATAAATGAAAGAAAAGGCCATAACCTCAAGCACGCCCAGACTGACGCCGGCCGCCGCCGCGGTGATTTCGCGCATGCGCGCCAGCGGTCCCTGAAAATAGCGGTACAGGCCGGCAAAAGCAAATGCCAGCAGCCATAGCACTTCTATATATATCATCACTTCCCAGTAATCGGGGAAATTGGCGCTCGGCGTAATCTCACCGATGCCAAACCAATAAAGCTTAAATTTTAAAACATAGCCGATGCAAAAACTCACGACGATCAGCGCCAGATCGCCCAGAATTTTTAAACAAGTAAAGAGCCGCCGAAAATTTTGCATTTAAACCCCCGAACCGCTTTTGATAATGCTGTACGGCGCGACGATCATGCCTTCCGGAATACGCACATTGTTTTCAATGACACTGTTCGCGCCAATCAAAGAATTTTTGAGTTCACAATGTTGTCCAATGCAGACATTTTTTTGCAGAATTACGTCGCTAAGCCGGGCCGCCTCACCGATCTTATTGCCGCCGAGCAAAACGCTGTTTTTCAAAGCACAATTTTTGCCGACAGCACAGTCAGCGCCGAAAAACTGCAGGCCGCTTAATTCGGCGGAAAAATCGATCTCGCAATTTTTGCCGTAATAAGAGCCGTCGATCAACTGTCCTGGCAGATTTTCACTATTCTTTAAATGTCTGGTGGCGTTAATATAGGCTGGATAATTGTTTACACATTCCGTCCATTCCGGCATGGCGCGGCAAACAATTTGTTTGCGATGCTTGAGCACTTCAGTCAAAAAAGTCTGCAGCTCAAAACGCTCGTGAAAATAGTAAGTCAAAAGCAGCGGATTGATAACGTAAATCTGCGCCGCGGTCTCGCCCGTGCCAAAAGCTGTAAGCAAGACACCACCGGCGGTTTTTTCTAAAGCAAAAGTAGAGCCGCGCATTTCACCGGCGGTCAGACAAAGCAAGTCCAGCACACTGTTAAAAAACAAATCGCGGATTTTGACGGCCGGAAAATCCGTCAAAACCGGACCATTGAGCAGCAAAAAAGGCTGATCGTCGAGCACCGACTTGAGAAATTCATACTTGGGCGGCTGCGTGCACACATAGTAGTACACATTGTCCTGTGTATAATCTTCCGCGATAGTATCCGTCAGCACAATTATTTTGCTGAAAATATTCGCGGCTTTTAAATATTCCGTTTGATAGTCCAGAATATCCCTGCCCAGCGGCTCGCGCAGACAAATCTCCAGCCCAACATCAAGAATCAGCGCGCGCATTCCGTTTCCTCGCCAGCCGCCGCGCTTGCAAAAGGATCATACAGTGCGATACAGACGGCCAAACAAAAAAATTCGTAAAAAATCACGCGCGTGGCCACCACACCGAAATTGAAAAGCACCTGGCCGAGATAGACAAACAAGCCGCTGAAAAAACCGAGCAGAACAAAATTGCCGGCCGTGAAGCCCTCCCGCCAGAGTTTGCGCAGTATAATAAAAAAACCGGTGAGCAGCAGCCAGCCGTAATATACTATAAAACCTGCTGCGCCGCGCGTCGCCAGCATATTCACATAATCATTGTGCAGCTTATCCGGCGTAAACTGCTGTCCCCCTTCCAAGCGGCCGTAATCCGCGCGCCGGAATTTCGGATACATTTCCTTGATCATGCCCGGCCCCTGCCCAAGCAACGGCGCGTCGCGCCACATATAAAAGCCAGTTTTCCACATCGAGGTGCGCGCCGTGCCTTTATTGAAAGCCTCGGCGTAACTTGTGGATTTAAGAAAGATATTAGCGCTTTGTCCAGAAATTTTTTTCTCCGATACCATTTTATTTACTTCGTCCGCCACCATCGCAAAGGAATTAGGATCGTTCAGGTCTCTTATACCTTGTTTAGCCAAAGTGTTTTTGATTACTTGTCCATAGTAAAGATTGGACGCGGACGGCAAAGAAACTACCGCAACCAGCATAGTCAGCAGGACGATTAAAAAAACTTTTTCCAGAGTATTAGGAAAAGTTTTGCAAACCCAAAGGCCAAGAAAAATCAGCGCCGCAATAGAAACATAAATGGCATTCAAATCCACAGAAGTAAACTGCATAAAACCGCCGTACAAAACAACCATGCAGTACATCAAAAGTTTCAGCCAATTTTTTTTGGCAAAAATCGCGTAAAAAATATAAGCAATGTAAATCGCCAAAGCCAGCCAGAGAAAATATTTTAAAAGCGCGTGCATACTCCAAATCTTGAAAACGTAGGCCGCATTAAACAAAAAACAGCCATAACCGATGAAAGGCACATCCTGCCAAATTTCTTTTTGATCGCGTGATAAAAGCAAAGCCAAACACAGCGTGATTGCCAGTGAAAAGCCGATCCAGGTTGCGCGGCCAAAAGAAAAAAAGTTGCCGGTCAAGTGAATTGTGAAAATCGCCGTCAGCGCGGCCAGCAGCAATCCCAGACTTACTAGAAACTTCTGCGCGGAAAATCCGGCAATTTGCAGACGCTCATTTAACCCGGCCAAGCTTAGCTTATATTTACGGATAAAATAAAAAGTTATGCCAATAATCAGCGGTATATGCATCACAACATACGGCGCGAAATGCACCGGATTGTTGATGCAGGCAAAAACGCGCGCTGTAGGGTCAACCGACCAATGCATAAAATCTATTTGCAAAGCTTGAAAAATGCCGTAAATCGACGAAGCGATCGCACCGAAAACCAGCGCGCCAATCAGCCAAAAAAGCGTTTTACGGTCGCGCACATAATTGATGTAAAAGAAAATCAGCAACATGTAATTGATTTCGGTGATCATGCCCTCCCAGCGGTCATAAGCGCCAAGCAAAGCAATGTACTGATTGCTGGAAAAAATCACCGAAAAAATATTCACGGCAATAAAAGCCAAAATCGGCCAATTGAGCGGTGTTTTAGCAAATTGCAATTTTTCTTTGCGGAGGATTGCTTTGAGCAAAATGACCGCCACGATCCAGATCAGCGCGATACGCACATTTAACAATTTAGAAACTTCAAAAACCGAGCGGGTCAGTGAAGTAAAAATAATCGGCGTGCCAACCGCGATATTGAGAAAAGGCAAGCCGATCAATTTTTGCCAGGGCGATTTGAGACCGGAAAAAAACCAATAAAGGACATCAATAAACAGTATGATCAGAATAACGATTTGCAAGATGTAAAGACCCATGAATACCCCCTAGAAGTGATTATAGCAAAACCAGCGCATTTCTTACAATGGAGTGAAAGTTATACATAAAGCCGTCGTACCAAACAACCGCGCAGTACATTTAACGCGCAACACGAATTGCTTTCATGCGAGTAAATTGTTTGTGCGGCAATTTATCATCAGTAGTAAAAAGAAAACTTTTAGCAACCTTAAAATGATTTAGTTTTTCCTCAATTGCGTGTCGAAACTCGGCTTCATCAAGCACAATAGCAATCTGTTCTTCCGGCAAAGTTCTAATTTCCGCAATGTTCCTACGCAGCACAACGGTGCGGATTAAAGCAACTGTGGTATTTCTCCCAAATAAAAGGCCATTGTTTAGTAAAACCAGGGCGGCAAATAAAACAGCCAGCGTTTTACATTTAGGCGCGGCAAAATCTATCTTTAGCAAAGGGAAACAAAAGATATACCAGAGGTAGGGAATAAAACGCGCCAGATAACCGCCCTCGCCATAAATCCGACAGTAATTCAAAAAACTAACAGCTGAAATAAAAAGAATTAAAAAACAGGGAAATAAAACCACAGCGCCAAGCTCTTTTTTGTTGACACGTCCGCGCTGGCCGGAGCAAAACAAACAAACAGCTAAAAAACAAATCTCTAAAAAGAATAAACCAAAGCCTGCGTCGTAGGCCAAATAACGTTTAAGGCCTGAACCATTAGACAGATACAGCAATTTCCACGGGCTGAAAGGAATAAAATGCGGATTATTAAAGAAAAGCAGCGCTAAAAGATACTGAGCGCAATTTTTAAAATATTCCATCAGACTTAATTTTGCTACAGGCCACATAAACAAAGGGGTACCATGATGTAAAAAATTAGTAATATACGGGTTATAGCCGGCAAAAAAAACGCCAACTGCTAGGATCAAGGAAATCAACAAGGCCCAGGGCAAAACCCAAACTGTCCTATAAATAAACAAGCCGGCTGTGATCAGTACAAATTGGGAAAATGAATTTAAA
>BGZN01000030.1 GCA_003864455.1 Candidatus Termititenax aidoneus
AGAGTGAAAGATTTGCTTACTGGCAGATCCCCAACAGCATGGGCAATCCGCCGCAGACTATCGAGTTGCTGCTGGAAAAAGACAAAAAAGAAAAATACCGCAAGATCAATCCGCGGCGCACCAAATTGGTTTTGAAAACGGAGTCCGAAGCGCTGGGCGAGATTTCCGCCGAAGTGGAAGTGGAAGACGACAATCTGGATTTTAAATTTAACACCAACAGCGAGGAAATCCGCAAACTAATCAACGCCAATGTTGACGAACTGCGCAAAAAAATGGAAACTTTCGATTACAAAACAAAAACTGTGCGCGTGGTCAAACGCAATCTCGATGTGAAAAGATTTCTGATCCCGACGCTGGATTTCAATAATCTGACGCGTGTGCAGACCGAGGTATAGAGATGCCGAACCGCCGTGAAATAGAAGAAAAAGAAGCGAGACACCGCCAAAAGATTAAGAAAACCACGCTGGAGCTGGACAGCAAAGCGGCCGGCGAGCGTTCAGCAATTGCGATACGCTACGATGTGGAGCACGACGCGGCGCCGGTGATTTTAGCGGCCGGCCGCGGAGAATTTGCCGAGGATATTTTGAAGATCGCCGAAGACCACAAAATTCCTTTTTACGAAGACAAAGGCCTGGCCGATCTTTTGCTCAAGCTGGAGGTCAACACGGAAGTGCCGCCGGAACTGTATACTTTGATTGCGGAAGTTTTGGCGTTTATTTTCCGTCTGGATCAGATGGCGTCGAAGCGCGAGAGACTGTACAAGCGCGTCAAGGAAATGGACGATGCATAAGCTGCCCAAAATACTAATTGCTGTTTTTGCGGTGAGCTGTCTGCTGGCCGCGGCCAATAAATCGACGACCGACGCGCTGGACACTTACGAAAAACAATACGGCGCTCTGATGAACAATGTTGTCAATGTGAATACGCCGGGTTACCGCGCGGTCAAGATTGTTACGCGTCTGGACAAAGCCGGCAATTTGGTTGCAGAAGAATCCTCGCTCTTTTTCCGAAACGGCGCGATGACTTTTAGCGGTGATCCTTTGCATGTGGCAATCGACGGCCCGGGATTTTTTTCGGTACGCACTCCGCAGGGTGATATGTTTACGCGCGACGGCCGCTTTACAGTGGATAACGACGGAGAACTGGTTACGCTGTCCGGACGCTATCCGGTGCTGGCCGCGGGCGGCAGTACTATTCAACTAGGCATGGAGAATATCGATGTGCAGATTACGGAAACCGGCTTGATTGTCCGGGACGGCGAAATGATCGACCGGCTGGCTGTCGGCGAGCTGGATCCCTCCGTTACGTTGCGCACTGTCAACGGAGCTTTTTTTGAAGCGCCGGGAAGCGACAACGCGTTTATCAATTTGGAAACTCCGCGCGTTCGGCAGTATTATTATGAAAGCTCAAATGTCGACATGTCTGAGGAACTGGTGGCTATGCCGGATATTTCCAAGAAATACGACGCTAATGCCAAAGTTTTGCAGATCATGAAAAAGATCACCACTACCGGACGGGAGATGGGCAGCGCGCAATAATGCTGACAAAAAAAGAACTGGAGCAGAGAGAGGTGCGGTTTTTAGCTGAATACGCGGCGCTAAGCGGGCAGTCGCGCGGGCGGATTTACGCCGAGCCGCCGCCGGAACACCGCACCGAATTTCAGCGCGACCGCGACCGTGTAATCCATTGCCGCGCTTTTCGCCGGCTCAAGCACAAGACCCAGGTTTTCGTGGCCACGCAGCCGGGAGACCATTACCGCACGCGGCTCACGCACTCGCTGGAAGTAACGCAGATCTCCCGCGATTTGGCGCGTATGCTGGGCTTAAATGAAGACCTCGCGGAAACCATCGCGCTGGCGCATGATCTCGGCCATACGCCTTTTGGCCACACTGGTGAGCGCGCGCTGAACGAATTGCTGCGGGATTTTGGCGGCTTTGAACACAATCGCCAGAGCCGGAAAATCGTGGAGAGCATTGAGAAAAAATACCCGTCCTTTGACGGCTTGAATTTATCTTACGAAGTGCTCGACGGCCTGATCAAGCACCGCAGTCCCTATGACGACAGCGGCGCGCCGCGCGAGCAAGCGCCGTCGCTGGAAGCGCAGTTGGTCAATCTGGCCGACGAGACCGCCTACAACAGCCATGACCTTGACGACGCGATTGCTTCCGGATTGCTGACACTGCAGGATTTACAGCAGGTCAGCCTCTGGGCTGAACTGAGCGCCCGAAATAAAAAAGAAAATCCGCAAATCTCAAACCGTTCCCTGGTCGATTTAAATATTCGCGCGCTGATCGGCCTGCTGATTAACGACATCGCTTTTGAGACCGAGCGGCGTTTGGCTGCGCGCGGCATAAAAACTCTGCCAGATGTTTACCGGGCCGAAACGGAATTGGTCGGTTTCAGTCCGGATCTGGCGGAAAAGATAGCCGAGCTGCGCCGGTTTTTGTACGCCAAGTTTTATCAGCACCCGGAAGTTTTGCGGCACAATCAAGAAGCGGAAAACGTGATAAAAAAATTATTCGCGTATCTGACCGAGCGGCCGGAAAAAGCGCTCTCCGCTTCGACTTTTCGCCGCAATGATCCGGTGGAAATTTCCGTCGGGGATTTTATCGCCGGTATGACCGATCAATACGCGCTGCAGTTGGCGAAAACTATTTGAAATCAAGCCGGTTTTTTCCTTAAATATCACAAAAAAGCGCTATTTTGACGGGGACTTGACACCGCATATATGGTGTGTTATTATGAGAAAACTACGCTACATTTAGCGTTTTTTGGCACTTTTAAGCCAAATTTTGTAATTTTAAAAAGGAGCGGGAAAAATGACAGAAAATACAGTGAAAGAAATACGCAAAAGGAACGGTCATATTGTTGATTTTGACCGCGAAAAAATTACCAGCGCGATTTTCAAAGCGGCCAAGGCGGTCGGCGGCCATGACCGCCAATTGTCCGAGGAGTTGACCGGCAAAGTGCTCGCGCAGATCAATCAGCAGTTCCACGCGCGCTCGATACCGGCAGTCGAGGAGATACAGGATATAGTTGAAAAAGTCCTCATCAAGGACGGCTATGCCAAGACCGCCAAAGCTTATATTTTGTACCGCGAGCAGAGAGAGCGCAAACGCGACGCGCAGTCCACTTTTGTCGAGGTCAAAAACGCCGTCGACGAATATATGGAAAAAACCGACTGGCGCGTTTTTGAAAACAGCAATTCGGATTTTTCATTCTCCGGTTTGATGTCGCATATTTCCGGCAAAATTATTGCCAATTACGCTCTGCATGAGATGTATCCCAAGTCTATCGCCGACGCGCACCGCAACGGTGCGATCCATATTCATGACTTGAGCCATGCGATAGTCGCGTATTGCTGCGGCTGGTCGCTGAAAAATCTGATCAAAAAAGGTTTTGGCGGTGTGCGCCACAAAATCTGTTCTCTGCCGCCCAAACATCTCGATGTGGTCGTGATCCAGATGGTCAATTTTCTCGGCTCGCTGCAAATGGAGCACGCCGGCGCGCAGGCTTTTAGTTCGCTGGACACTTTGCTGGCGCCTTTTGTCCGCATGGACGGCCTGACCTACAAGCAGGTCAAGCAGCAAATGCAAAAATTTATTTTCTCGCTCAATGTGCCGAGTCGCTGGGGCTGCCAGCCGCCGTTCACCAATGTTACGCTGGATTGGATTTGTCCGGAGGATATGAAATACGAGCCGGCGATAGTCGGCGGCGAGCCGCAGGATTTTACTTACGGCGACTGCCAAAAAGAAATGGACATGGTCAACAAGGCTTTTATGGAAGTGTATCTCGAAGGCGATGCCGAAGCGCGGCCGTTTTTCTATCCGATACCGACTTACAATATCACCAAAGATTTTGCCTGGGACACGGAAAACGCCAATTTGCTTTTCAAACTGACCGCGAAGTACGGCGTGCCGTATTTTCAAAATTTTGTAAATTCCAGTTTGAAGCCCAGCGATGTGCGCTCGATGTGCTGCCGCCTGCAGTTGGATTTGAAAGAATTAAAAAATAAAACCGGCGGCTTGTTCGGCGCTGGCGAGCAGACCGGCTCGGTGGGCGTGGTTACGCTTAACCTGCCGCGCATCGGTTTTACCGCCGAGAACAAAGAGCAGTTCAAAGCCAAACTCGGCTCGGTCATGGACCTGGCCAAGGATTCGCTGGAGATCAAACGCGGCGTGGTGGAAACCAATCTGAAAAAAGGCCTCATGCCTTTTACGCGCGCTTATCTCGGCTCGTATGATCAGCATTTTTCGACAATCGGCATCAACGGCATGCACGAAGCGCTGCTCAATCTGCTGGGACAGGGCAAAGGTATTGACAGCAAAGAAGGCAAAGAATTTGCCGTGGAGATTTTGAATTTTATGCGCGGCAAACTGAAGCAGTATCAGGAAGAGACCGGCCACCTTTACAATCTGGAGGCCGCGCCCTGCGAATCCGCGACGTATCGCTTTGCCCTGCGCGACCGCGAACAATTTCCGGGCATTATCCAGGCCGGCACAGCGGAGTCGCCGTATTACACCAACTCCACGCATTTGCCGGTCAGCGCGACCAATGATATTTTTGAGGCGCTGGATCATCAGGACGCGCTGCAAGTGCTTTACACGGGCGGCACAGTGGTGCACGGCTTCCTCGGCGAAAACATCGAGGACCCGGAAGTTTGCAAGCGGCTGGTCAAAAAAATCGCCGAGAATTACCGCTTGCCGTATTTTACGGTAACGCCGACCTTTTCGATCTGTCCGGAGCACGGCTATATTTCCGGCACGCATCACGAATGCAATCATGCGGTGGAAACCTATAACCAAGAGCCGCAATTGGTGTCGGCGTAAAGATGAAATTATATAGAAAGGAGGGGAGAATTATGGCAAATAAAGAGAACGGCGTTTGCGGAAAAGCGACCGAAGTGTATTCGCGCATTGTCGGTTATTTTCGTCCGGTGTCCAACTGGAACAAAGGCAAACAGCAGGAGTTCGAAGACCGCAAGACCTACGAGGTAACGGCGCGCTAACGCGCTTGTTGCCCTTACTTCACGGCGCTGACGCTTGTGAAGTTAGGGTAAAGCGGCAGATGTTTCGCCAGTGTGTCCACGGGATATGCTGGCGAAATCAAACAGGGAGCAGAAATGATCTTATATAGCAAACCAAATTGCGACAAATGCGACGACATTAAAAAACTTTTGAAAAAACAAAATGTCGTTTTTGAAGAAAAAAGCACTGGCGATCCTGCGGTCAAGGCCGAGGCGCTGGCTTTAGTAGCCGACCGCCCCGACGCTGTGCTGCCGATCATCAGATTTGACGACGGCCGCGCGGTCAGCAACGACATGGGGTTGTACCGCGAGTTAAAAGTGTCGGGCGTTTTAAAGTAACGTTATAAAATTTTGGAGAAACGATGCCGGTAATTAAAGGACTGCAAAAAACCACACTGGTTGATTTTCCGGGCAAAATTGCTGCCACGATTTTTACGGCCGGCTGCAATTTTCGCTGCGTTTTTTGCCACAACACTTTGCTGGTCAAGAATAACCAGGCGGACGGTTTGCCGGTGATCGACGAGGGTGAGCTGTTGGAGTATCTGCGCGGCAGGACGCGGCAGCTCGAGGGCATCTGTATTTCCGGCGGCGAGCCGACTTTGCACGCAGACCTGCCGGAATTTATCCGTAAAATAAAAGACATCGGATATGCCGTGAAATTGGATACCAACGGCACTAATCCCGAAATGCTGGAAAGACTGCTGCGTGAAAATCTGCTGGACTATGCGGCGATGGACATCAAAGGGCCGCTGGAATTGTATCCGCAGATCGTGAATACCGAAGTGGACACGGCCAAAATCTCGCGCAGTATCGATTTGCTCCGGCAGAGCAGTATCCCCTATGAATTTCGCACGACAGTCTTGCCGGCTTTTTTAGATGAAAAAGAATTTGCCGGCATGACAGGTATGCTCAACGGCGCGGAGTGTTATTATTTGCAGCAATTTCACGCCGGTGAGCATTTGCTCAATCCGGATTACAGCCAGGCCGGAGCTTACACGTCCGGCCAGTTAAATTTATTTGCGCGCCAGTTTGAGCCGTTTGTCAAAAAAGTGGCGGTGCGGGGAGCATAAAATGAAATGTCCTTATTGCGGAGCGGATCAGGATAAAGTGATAGAGTCGCGTACCTCAAATGAGGGCGATGTGATCCGCCGCCGCCGCGAATGTGAAAAATGCGGCGAACGTTTTACTTCATACGAACGTATCGAACCGCGCGCGACTTTTGTCATCAAAAAAGATGGCCGCCGCGAGCCTTACGACCGCGAAAAAATCAAAAAGGGTTTGCTGCGCGCGGTGGAGAAACGGCCGATCTCCATGGAAAAAATCGACCAAGTCATTCAAATGATCGAGAAAAAACTGCCTTACAATAACGAGAATGAAGTGTCCACTGACCAGATCGGTTTGCTCGTCATGGAAGAGCTGGAAAAACTCGACCCGGTGGCTTATGTGCGTTTTGCTTCGGTGTACCGCGAGTTTAAAACAGTGAATGAATTTGTGGAAGAGATCAAGACCTTGATCAAAGTAAAATAATCAAAGACAAACCTTAGGCCACTTTCATTATATAAACCACAGTATAATAACTTGGCAAAGTATCAATAGTAAGCGCCGCGCTAGAGCCGACACTGCCTGTCGAACCGGTAATAGCGCTAGCGGCGATGCTGCCGCTGACCGTGCCGCCGGTAATATTGCCAGTGATAGAGCCGCCGGAAATAGTCGCGTTGCTGCTATTAACAGTATGCGAATGCGAGCCGCCCTCTACCGCGCTACCGGAAATAGTGTGAGTATGCGCTCCGCCATTGGCTATAGTGCCTGATACAGTATGCGTGTGCGCTCCGCCTGAAGATGTTGTGTAAGTTGCGCTATGATACTCGCCATATTCACTAACCGAATAGTCCGTATATTGCGGAGTTGCGCTATGATTTGAATCATGCGCGGTTACTGTATGTGTATGCCCGCCGGCTGAAGCCGCAGAGCCATTAGAAAATGTATGGTCATGTGAGCCAGCTTCCACCGCGTCGCCGCTGACTGTATGCGTATGCGCTCCGGCATTATCAATTGTCAGGCCGCTTATGGTCTGCCCGGATACGGAAAATCCGGATGCGGATAATCCAGATACGGGCAGTTCAGTTGCAGATAACGCGGACATAGCTAATGAACCCACTCCGTGATTATGCGAGGGGAGATTATCGGCGGTTAGCGTTACGCTCTGGCTGTCCGCGCCGGCAGCCGTGCCGGAACTGGCCGCTCCGCGCAAGAATTTGTCCACCAAATTTGGAACGGTTATTCCGTTAACATCTGTTCCATTGCACAGCGTCCAAATCACTTCGTCGTCTTCCGTTCTGGCGCTGGTCAATCTGGTGTACTCGCCGCCGCTAAACTGCAAAATCGTGCCTATCGGGAAAAAAGTCAGATTCAAAATGTCACTGGCCAACATCGGCTTGCCTTGTTCTACCACCATATATATTCCCCCTTATTGTACTGGCTGTGAATATGCGTTATTAGTATCAACTCACAGCTTACATAAGTATATCAAAATATAGCTAATTGTCAATATATCAGCCAGTAGCTTATAAAGACAAAATGGAGTTCGGCCAATTAAAACAAATTTATGTGCGCAATCTAAAAAAATTTCGCAAACAAGTTGGCATGTCTCAAATGCAACTGGGGTTGCGCTGCGATACAGCGACCAGTTATATTGGCGAGATTGAAATTGGCCGGAAATTTCCTTCTCTGAAACTGATTGTTAAAATAGCGGACGCCCTGCAAATGCCTCTGCATTTGTTTTTTCTGGACGGCCAAGCTCCGCAGCTGGCGGCCAGGCCGCTAATGTCTGATTTTGTCAAAAGAAATCTTACCGAGCAGTTGACCGCGCAAGTCAGCACGGTTATTCAGCGGGTAGTGCGCAAGTTTTAAAATACTAAGCGGCCTTAAACACAAGGTATAGTTTACGGAACTATTGGCATATTATAAAATCGTGAACGTCGGTAGGGGAGCATAGCTCAGTCGGTAGAGCAGCTGACTCTTAATCAGCGGGTCTGGAGTTCGAGCCTCCATGCTCCTACCAGAATTTTTTTGCGGAGCAAAAAAATTCTGGCCTCAAATCGCCTATGGCGATTTGAGACGAGTTTTTAACAAGCGGCGCGGCCGCGAAGTTAAGCGAGAGCCACAAGGACGCGAAGCGTCCGAAGTGACGAGTTTTTTCACACGAAAAAATCTGGCCTCGAGCCGCGCAGCGGCGAGAGACAAGTTTTTAACATCCTTGCAGTCTGCCTTTTCTCTTAAAATCGGGCTGACAAAGCAGGTAAGGAGAAAGGTTGTATTTAGTGGATAAGAGCCGTACAGTATCTATAAATTTTTGGGTGTATTTCAAATAGCTAAAAATAAAGCGCTGACACCAATACTTTGCCGCAAAAAATGCACAAAATAAATTTTCTGGGCTAGAATAACCTCATGTCCAACTTTAACGCCGTTTTAACGAAATTCCGTAAATACTCTTTTTCGGAGCGGGACAAGGGGGCGAGATTCGAGCGGCTGATACGAGCTTATTTGCAGACGGATCCAAAATACAAAGACCGTTTCCAGGAAATTTGGCTCTGGGCAGATTTTCCAGAACGCAAGGATTTCGGCGGTGGACAAGATGTCGGCGTAGACTTGGTGGCCTTGACTACCAGCGGCGAATACTGGGCAATACAGTGTAAATGTTACCAGAAGAACACCACCATAGACAAAGGGGCCGTGGATAGTTTCTTAGCTACTTCCAGCCGCAAGTTTATCAATGCAAAGCTGCAGGGTGTAAATTTTGTCCATAGAGTGTGGGTGTCCACTACAAACATGTGGACAGCCAAAGCTGTGGAGGCTCTGCAAAATCAGACACCGCCAGTCACCAGAATAAATTTAACAGATTTGGAAAATGCTGAGATTGATTGGCAGAAATTAGAGGCAGGAATATCTGGCGACAAAGCCCTGTTTAGTAAGAAAAAACCTTTTCCCCACCAGATAGAAGCAATAGAAAAAGCTCACGCTTATTATAAAATTTTCGATAGAGGTAAGCTGATAATGGCTTGCGGCACGGGCAAAACATTTACGGCTCTAAAAATTGCCGAAAAAGAAACAGACGGTAAAGGCTTGATTTTGTTCCTAGTGCCGAGCATTGCTCTACTGGGGCAGACCTTGAATGAGTGGTTTTATCAGGCGGATGAAAAAATAAATGCTATCTGTATCTGCTCTGACGCGGAAGTCAGCAGGAAAAAAACGAAAAGCAAGGATGGCCTGAACATCAGCACGGTGGACTTGGCTTTGCCTGCAACCACCAGCACGAAAGATATTGTTAATCAGTTGATGGCAAGCCAGCATAAAAAAGATGGTCTGACGGTGGTATTTTCTACCTACCAATCAATTGAGGTTATCGCCAGAGCCCAAAAAGCAGTGAGTGGCAAAAGTGTTTTTGATTTGATAATCTGCGATGAAGCTCACCGTACCACAGGAGTTACCTTGCAGGACGAGGACGAATCAGCGTTTGTAAAAGTCCACGACAATAATTTTCTTAAAGCCAGAAAACGCCTTTATATGACCGCCACGCCAAGGCTTTATAGCGACAGCAGCAAATCCAAAGCAGCAGAACATAATGCGGTTTTGTGTTCTATGGACGATGAAAAAATTTACGGTACAGAGATTTACCGCATCGGTTTTGGCAAAGCGGTAGAACAAAATCTTTTATCCGATTACAAAGTTTTAATCTTAAGCATCAACGACAATGATATTCCCAAATCTTTGCAGAAAATAATCAGTAGTAGCAACAATGAAATAAATACCGATGATATCTCCAAGCTGGTGGGGTGCATTAATGGTCTGTCCAAACGTATATTGGGTGATGAGGGCATCTTAAAAGAGACCGACCCAGAGCCTATGCGACGGGCAGTGTCCTTTTGCCAGAGTATTAAGATTTCTCAAAAGACCGCTGGTTTATTTAATAGTGCCAAAGAAGATTATTACAAATCACTGGACGCAAAGTCGCGGGACGAGGTGGTGGCAGTAAATGCCGACCACATCGATGGCACGATGGGAGCAACCGAACGGGACGAGAAGCTATCGTGGCTGAAAGCCACACCGGATAGTGAACGGGAATGCAGGATGCTCTGCAATGTGCGGTGTTTGAGCGAGGGCGTAGATGTACCGAGTCTTGATGCTGTATTGTTTTTGTCTGCCAAAAATTCCCAAGTGGACGTGGTGCAGTCCGTGGGCAGAGTGATGCGGAAGACGAACGGCAAAAAATACGGCTATATCATTATTCCGGTGGTAGTGCCGACTAATATCTCGCCGGAAGAAGCCTTAAACGACAACAAACGCTACGCCGTAGTCTGGACTGTCCTGAATGCTTTGCGGGCCCACGATGATAGATTTAACGCTGTGATTAACAAAATAGATTTGAATAAAAACGGCGGCGGGCAAATTATTGTTGGACATATCGGCGGGAATGCTAGCGAAAGTCCGCAGGATGGCGATGGCAAGTCTAAGCCTAAGCAACTGCAATTTCCGTTTGAGGAATACAAAGACGCAATGTTCGCCAGAATGGTTTTGAAAGTCGGCGATAGGCTTTATTGGGAACAGTGGGCAAAAGATGTGGCGCAAATAGTGAAACGCCACATTGAGCGCATCGACCGCCTGATCCGAACAGACGGAAAACACCAGCAGGCATTTGAAAAGTTTTTGGCGGGCTTGCGGAGAAATATCAATCCCGGAATTGCTATTTCATCCGCCATAGAGATGCTGGCTCAGCACCTAATAACCCAGCCGATATTTGAGGCTTTGTTTGAGAATTATTCTTTTGCTAAAAATAATCCCATTTCTAAAGCAATGCAAAAAATGATAACGCTTCTCGAAAAACAGGCAATGGCTAAGGACACGGAAAAATTAAACGAATTTTATGACAGCGTGCGGAAAAGAGTAGCGGGCATTAACAACGCCAGCGGCAAGCAGAAAATCGTTATTGAACTTTACGAAAAGTTTTTTAAGACGGCGTTTCCCCAACAGGTAGAAAAACTTGGCATAGTCTATACGCCCGTGGAGTGCGTGGACTTTATCCTCAAGTCCGTAGCATATCTCTTGCAAAAAGAATTTGGCAGGGACATCTCCGATGAAAATGTTCATGTCCTTGACCCCTTTACAGGGACGGGAACTTTCATAGTGCGGCTTTTGCAAAATGGTTTGATTCAGCCCAAGGACTTGCCGAGAAAATACGCCAAAGAACTCCACGCCAACGAAATAGTTTTACTGGCCTATTACATAGCGTCTGTGAATATTGAGAACGCCTATCATGATTTAATTTCGGACACTGAGCGGCTTGCCTTGAGCGCAGCCGAAAGGAGTCGAAGTATCCGAGCATATACCCCTTTTGACGGCATCTGTTTAACCGATACTTTCCAGCTTAGCGAAACGGACAGCGGCGAAGCGTTGATTTCCGAAATATTCCCTGAAAACTCGGAGCGGGTGGAAAAACAAAAGAAAACCCCGATCAGAATCATCATCGGCAATCCACCGTATTCTATCGGGCAAAAATCTGGGAACGATAATGCCCAGAATCAATACTATCCAAAATTAAGCCAACGAATAAAATATACTTACACAGTAAACTCAAATGCAGTGAATAATAAAGGCACTTATGATTCTTACATTCAAGCCTTTAGGTGGAGCAGCGACCGCTTAGGCAAAGACGGCGGGATCATCGCTTTCATCAGCAATGCGGGCTGGCTGGACGGCAACTCTATGGACGGCTTCCGCAAATGTCTGGCCGAGGAATTTTCTAGTATTTATGTTTTTAATACTCGTGGTAACGCTAGAACGCAGGGAGAATTACGCCGCAAAGAAGCGGGAAATATCTTTGGCGGCGGGAGCAGGACGCCGATAGCTATTACATTTTTGGTCAAAAAGCCTAAACTGGAGTAATTATGCTGAATAACGAATTAATAGAATTATTGACTGATTTATGCGCACAGCCGCAGGAGACACAGTGGTTGGAATTTAAGCTCAATGGCGCCACTAAAAACGCGGAAATCGGCGAATATATCAGCGCCCTGAGCAATGGCGCAACGCTGGCCAATAAACCTTATGGTTATCTGGTCTGGGGAGTTGAGAATGCCACGCACAACATAGTCGGAACTAAATTTAGTTTTTCCAAGACCAAGCAAGGCAATCAAGATTTGGAATTGTGGTTGCGAACCTTACTGTCTCCCAAATTGAGTTTTGAAGTTTTTGAATTTGAATATCAAGCCAAAAGAATTGTTTTAATGCGTATTCCCTCTGCCCAAGGAGAGCCAACCTGTTTTAAGAATGAGCCATATGTGCGTGTAGGCAGCAATGTAACTAAATTGAACAAATACCCAGACATGATGCGGAGTGTCTATAACTCTAGAGAGGATTGGAGTAAAAAAATCATTAAAGATGCTTCTTTACAGAATCTCGATGCTACGGCTGTCAGGGTGGCACGAGAAAAATTTAAGGAACGTCATTCAGATCTATCTGTAACAGAATGGGACGACATAACTTTTTTAAACAAAGCAGGGGTAACCATTGATGGGAAAATTACCAATACCGCATTGCTTTTATTGGGCAAACCGGAATCCGTGCATTATTTGTCGCCAGCTGTGGCGCAAATTACGTGGAAATTAAATATCAAAGAAGAACAGGCCTATGAGCATTTCGCCCCGCCTTTTTTATTAACCACAGAAAAAGTAAAACAGCGCATCCGTAATGTAAAACACCATTTTTTCCCCACGCATGAATTACTGGCCACTGTGGTGGACAAATATAACCCACAGACGATTTTAGAGGCACTACATAATTGCATAGCCCATCAAGACTATTCCTTACGCTCTCGAATTATCGTAACCGAGGAGGCAGACAAATTAACTTTTGAGAATGCGGGAATGTTTTTTGAGGGCAGGCCAGAGGAGTATTTTCTAGGACAGAAAACACCGCATACCTACAGGAACAATTGGTTAGCTAAAGCTATGCACAACCTGGGTATGATTGACGAAATGGGTTTGGGTATCAATCGTATGTGTAAATCACAGCGAGACCGTTATTTCCCTTTGCCAGAGTATGACCTGTCTCCGCAAAAAGTTATCCTGCAAATCTATGGTAAAGTCATAGATGAAAATTATTCCAATCTGCTGATTCAACGCAGCGACTTGACACTTGACCAAATATTGGTACTAGATAGGGTACAAAAAAAGCAACCCATTCCAGATGCCGCCGCCGCTAATCTGCGCAAGAATAAATTATTAGAGGGCCGCAAACCAAAATATTTTGTTAGCACCAAAATTGCCCAGACCATTGGCCAGAAAGCCGAGTATACTAAGCACAAAGGGTTGGACGAGCAATATTATCTAGATTTAATCTTGAAAAGCCTAGAACAGCACGGCAGCCTTAATCGACAGGATATAGACAAGTTACTCTGGAATAAACTATCTGATTTGTTGACAGACAGTCAACGCCGCAAAAAAATTGATAATTTACTGACAAAATTACGGAAAAATAAACAAATTAAAAACATGGAAACCCGCCGACATCCTAAGTGGGTTGTTTATTCCTAAATTTATTGTAATTTGAGCGATTTAGGAAAGGATTTAGGAATAAAAGCGAAGAAATTAACACAGATTTTTTGCTTATTTAAGCTAAAAATCTTTTACTAAATTAGTTACACATTGCGAAATTTAGTATAAAGAAAAGGAATAAAAATGACCGCAGCGGACATCTACTACCACGACATTGGCGACTACCTGAGCCGCGAGGAAAAGCTGGCCAAAATTAAAGACTTTGGCAGTATTGAAAATATCCCGTGGCAAAAAATTACGCCCAATAAACACGGCGACTGGGTGAATAAAAGAAATGATAAATTCAAGACTTTTATTCCATTAGCCCCTGATAAAAAGTTTACGCAAAACACACAATCGCTATTTATAGTAAATGCAATAGGTATAGCAACAAATAGAGACGATTGGACATATAATTTTTCAAAAAAACTATTGCTTGAAAACATGAAAAGTATGGTTGCTGTTTATAATGAACAAGTTACTGCGTATAAGTACGAGACACAAGTTAAGCATAATCCATATATAAAGGTTGAAGATTTTGTAGATAAAGACCATAAAAAAATAAAATGGACACGTGCTTTAAAAAATAATGCGGCAAATTGTGTTATGCATAAGTTTAAGAAAGAATTTGTAACCTATTCTATGTATAGACCATTCCAAAAATTATTTTTATATGATGACCATAATTTCATTGAAAGCCCTGGTATAAGCGATAAATTATTTCCCACGGCTGACGTGGAAAATCTAGTAATCTGTATTTCGTGTGTAGGTGTAAATAGTGGGCTTTCTGTTTCATTGAGTAACAGCATTGTTGATTTGCATTTCAATGGTGACACCCAATGTTTCCCCCTCTACTGGTACGAAGAAAAAGACAAAACCAAACTGGGACTTTTTGATAACCCAGATAACGACAAAGAATATGTCCGCCACGAGGCTGTGTCTGATTTTATTTTTGGTCAGGCGAAAAAAATTTACGGTGATAGTGTGACCAAAGAAGATATTTTTTATTATGTCTATGGTTTCCTGCATTCACCGGATTACCGTCAGACCTTTGCCGCTGACCTTAAAAAAGATTTGCCACACATTCCCCTGCCGGACGAGCCAAAACAGTTTTGGGCTTTTAGCAAGACGGGCAGACAACTGGCGGAATTGCACTTGAATTACGAAAATCAGCCCAAGCCAGATGGCGTGAAAGTCGCTTCGACAGGCTCTGCGACCGCTGACAAAAAGTATGAGGTGCAAAAAATGCGTTTTGCCGACAAGACGAAAAAAGACAAAATTATTTACAACAGCAGTATCACTGTAGAAAATATACCGCCGGAAGTTTATGCTTATGTGGTCAATGGGCGCAGTCCTGTCGAGTGGATTATGGAGCGGTATCAGGTAACGGTCGATAAAGACAGTGGTATCAAGAACGACCCAAATGACTGGGCAAAAGAACACGATAATCCAAAATATATTTTAGACTTGCTGTTGAGCGTGATGACGGTGGCAATCAAAACAAATGAGATTGTAAAAGGGTTGCCAAGGGTGAGGATTTAACAGAACATGGTTGAATTAAAGATTGATCTGTCAAATTTTCCAGAACGATTTGCTGAAAATAGCAGAGAATTATTGATTGCCAAAAAAGTAAATTTTATTTACGGCAAAAATGGAACTGGCAAAACTACTATTACAGATGCTATAAAAGCACAATATTCAGACGCTTATGATGTTTGTATATTTAAGGATTTTGCTGGAATAGTTGGAGAAAATCAAAGACTAGATGCAATAGCTCTGGGAACTAAAAATACGGAGATACAAGCTAAAATTGATGCAATAGATGTTGAAATCACCGCCATAAAAAAAGAGATTGAAAAACCAGAAGACGACACAGAAAACTTATTTACTGAATTAGAAAAAGCCAACACTAATTACAATCAACAAGAGGACGAGTTGGAGCGTTCTTATACAGATGCGGCAAGAAAAATAAAAAACAAAAACAATCCACAAATCGCATCAACAACTTATGATAAGAATAATTTTAAAGATGAAATTTTACAAGCAAAATCGCTTACAGATGAAGATATCAAAAAATACAAAGAAACTATAAAGGCAGAAAGGAAAGAAACGGTCAGTAGTCTTGTTTTTCCAAGTATTGATTTGGCTGAATTACTAAAATCAACAAATACGATTTTACAATCAAGCGTTTCGCAAAGGCAAATTATTGCCGAATTGAAAGATAACAATGACAAACAAAATTTTGCCAAAGAAGGCTTACGGATTCACGAACATAAAAACGGCGAAAAATGTGCCTTTTGCGGTAACGAAATAAGTGAAGAGCGGTGGCAATTCCTTGGCAACTATTTCAATGATGAGGTTAAAAACCTAGAATCTAGCATAGACCGAGATATTTCAGAAATTGATAGTGTGTTGAACAAAATAGAGGCTCTTGCTGAAATCAATAAAACCGATTTTTATGAAAGGTTTGCCGAGAGGATAGCGATGCTTAATTTACAGATTGAGACCAGAAAGAACAACTGCAAGATATTTTTTGAAACCCTAAAAACAGCATTAGAACAAAAAAAGAAAGATCTATTTAAGAAAACTCAAGAATTAACTCCAAATATTCCAGACAATTTTGCGAAAATTGAAGATGATTATAAAAAACTTGTTTCCGAAAATAACGAATTTTCAGACAACTTGGAACAAGAGCGAGAGCAAGCAAAAAACGCTCTACGTTATCATGAAATTAAAAAGGAATTAGATGTATTCAAATATGATACTAAAAAAAACAATTTGACTGTACTTAAAAGTTTGCAAGCAGAAGCAGAAAAATCACTAAAAAATAGAGAGAGCGAGTTTGAAAGGAAACAAGAAACGAAAAAAGATTTAATTATACAGACAAAAAATGAAAAAGAAATCGCCAATCAGATAGATAACTTGCTAAAAAATATGGGCGTTTCGTCTTTTTCGCTTGAATTAGTTAAGGATGATGCCGAGAACCAAAAAGGACAATATAAAATCAAGGGACATAATGGAAATATCAGAACCATTACAGAATTAAGCAAGGGCGAGAAGAATATTATCGCTTTTCTCTATTTCATTCTTTCGCTTGAACAGCCTAATGATAATAACAAACCTAAAATCATCGTGCTTGATGACCCTATGACAAGCAATGACGATACAATGCAATATCTAATGATTGGGGAAATCCAAAGATATTATAAGAAACTCCAAAATGATAGTTTCTTTGTTTTACTAACACACAATTGCCATTTTTATTTAAATGTTCGTAAACGGGAGAATAAATTTCATGAAAAGTACGGCAATTTTCATTTGTTCTCTGATGGGAAACTAGCAACTATTAGAATCATTAAAGATGACAACGACGATTTTAAGACAAATTATGAGATGTTGTGGAAAGAGTTGTTGTTCCTTTACGAAAAAGACAAGCGGGATTTGATGTTGAATAGTTGTAGAAGGATTTGTGAAACTTATTTTAAGTTTAATTGTAAAGATAATTTTTACGAGAGTAGTATGACTGCCAAAAAACTTTTTGATGTCAATCAACATTCTATTGACGATTTAGAGGCAGAACAGAATGGCAGAACTAGAGAGGAAATCAAGAGTGTTTTAGAAAAATTATTTGAGAATAATAATGCTGCTGAACATTTTAAAACATACTGGAAAGAAGAGGATACCGAATAAAATATTAAAACAAGAGAAAGAAACTAAAATTCACTCTCCGCAATTCTGCCGCCGAGCAGTCAAATACATAGTTATATCAACGTAAAAGGTTTGGATTAGAAAAACTGAGTTCGGCCGCATCATGCCGCGGCGCGAAGACGGCGAAAAGAGTTTCGGATTACAAATCTGCTTCAATTATTTCTAGATATTTGGCGTAGACCTATTTTTTATTGCGCTGCAATTTGTTGACTTGTCTTAATATCTTCGATATTTCAAATCACAGCCCGATTATGCTAGAATCCAGTAAATAATTTTCAAGGAGTTTCTTTATGAGCGAAGGAATAAAATTTTTACAGGACAATCCGCTGCATTATGTGGCGACGGTGGGGCTGGACAATACACCTAGTGTACGGCCGTTCCAGTCTATCTATGTTGAGGACGGACGGATCTATTATGGCACTGGCAATTTTAAAACTGTGTACAAAGAGCTGCAAAAAAATCCTGCCGTGCAGATCAACGCGCTTGATCCCAAAACGATGGACTGGGTGCGTCTGACCGGGCGGGCAGTATTCACGGACGACGCAAAAATAAAAGAGGAATTTTTCGCGGCTTATCCAAATATCAAAGAAATATATCAAGATACTTCGACGTTTGCCTTGTTTTATATCGACCAGCCGAGAGCGACATTTTATTCTTTTAGCGCGCCGCCGCGGGAGATAAGTATATAATTTTATAGTGTGGCACGTATGGATTTAGCGGAATTTTTAACCGGCGCGCTGGCCGAGTTAGACCAAAAAAATCTCCTCCGCCGTTTGCCAGACCTGCAAAATATCGACATCGGTTTTTCACGCAACACCTATCTCGGCAATCATTTCGGCGCAAGCGGTTCGCGGCTCATCTCCGGCAATCACCGGCTCTACGCGCGGCTTGAGAGAGAGTTGTCCTTGTGGAAAAAAACCGCGGCCGCGCTGGTTTATCCGGCCGGCTATATGACCAATCTCGGCGTTATCTCCGCGCTGCTGGACAGAGGCGATCTGATAATCCTCGACAAACTCTGCCACGCTTCACTCATTGACGGCGCGCGTTTGGCACAGGCGGATATTAGGGTTTTTAAGCACAATAATCCTGCCGACCTGGAAAAAATTTTGCGGCAAAGCCGGAACTACAAAAAAATTCTTGTTGTTACGGAGTCTGTTTTTTCTATGGACGGCGACCGCGCGCCGCTTGCGGAACTGACCGCGCTGCGCCGGCAATACGGCTTCTGGCTGCTCGTCGATGAAGCGCATGCCGTCGGAGTTTTTGGCGAAAGCGGCGAGGGTCTGGCCGGACAGCTCGGCATGAACGGAGACATCGATATACAGATTGGCACATTCAGCAAAGCCTTTGACGGACTGGGCGGTTACGTTTGCGGCTCACGCCTGCTAATCGATTATCTCGTCAACAAGTCGCGCGCGTTTATTTATACGACAGCTCTGCCAAAAATAATTCTGCGAAAAAATCTCGCTAATTTAAAAAAAGTTCAGAGCAAAAAACAGCGCAGAAAATTATGGAAAAATATTAACTACTTCAGCGCGCGACTCGGTATTAGGGCGGACTCCGCGATAATTCCGCTGCTGATCGGCGATGAGAAAAAAGCTCTGGCTCTGGCCGAAAAATTACGGGACGAAGGTTTTATTATTCCGGCTATCCGCTATCCCACCGTGCCGAGAGGCCAAGCGCGTTTGCGTCTCACGATCAGCGCGGAAACAACTAAAAGACAAATGAATAAGCTGCTTGCCCTGCTTAACCAAAGACGTAAAAACCGGGCGCTGAAATGATTAGAACGCCTTGTTGCTGTGCCGCAGCTAGCCGCGTTCGCTGAAATATCTTTAAGCCACTTTCATAATATAAATCACGGTATAATAACTGGGCATAGTATTTACAGTTATAGAAGCGCCTGCTGTGCCTGTATTTGTTATTGAAGTTGTAACTAGATTATCGGTAAATTTCTTGCAGGCCCTATCATAAACACCTCCACTATCACAATCAAAACCCAATGACGTCTCCGTTGTATAAGTACCACTCTTACTACCCTCATCATCTCCCCACAGGCGCAGAGAGCTGCTTGCCGGATGGTTATGCTGGGGCAGAGGCACAGAAATTGTTTGCGTGTTTGTAGTTGTAGGATTGTCATAGTAAGCGGCATCGGTGCTTGTCCCGCCGCGCAAAAATTTGCCGCGCAAGTCCGGCGTGCCGTTCGTGCTGTCGCAGACACTCCATTTGCTCTTGAAAGTTGCGCTGGCGGTATTCCAACTGCTCGTAGACATAGCCAGTATTGTGCCTGCCGGCAAAAGAATGTTCATTAACTCAGTGGTCGCCCAGGCTGTTACCGCTCCGACTGTCGGGTATTTGGCTGTGTCCTCAATACTGGCAGCAGTAATTGCCGTAACTTTATTGGCGCTGTCTTCTTTAGTGTTTACCAAGGCCGCTACCGCTCCGGTTGTTGGATATTTGGTTGCATCCTCTATATTGCCGGCAGTAATTGCCGTAACTTTATTGGCGCTGTCTTCTTTAGAGCCTGCCCAGGCCGTTACCGCTCCGATCGTTGGATATTTGACCGCCTCATTTTTATTGACATCGGTAATTGACGTGGCTTTATTGCTGCTGTCCTCTTTGCCGCCCAGAGCGGTCGCCACGGCTT
>BGZN01000031.1 GCA_003864455.1 Candidatus Termititenax aidoneus
CAACACCAGCGATGTTGGCTGGGACTGGATCTTAGTTGACACGCAAATTCCCAGCGGCTCTATCACTTTGCTCGACAGCAGAGTGAATGGCCTCGGCCAGACAATCGTCGGGGACAACAGCGTCAAATTGCGTTTTAATTTTAATGATGTTTTAAAGAATAGTTACGCCAGCGGTGTGGAAAAAGTTTTGTTTAGTCTGAATAACGCAGCGGCTACTGATATTATCGGCGCAAATACAACCAGCGGAGGCACGGCTAAAACATTCGACTATGATCTGGGCAGTTTTTCTTTGAGCAACGGGGTAAAGAATTTTGTTACGGTTAATTTCGTGGACTATGCGGGGAATCAAAAGACAGTAACCACGGCATTTACGGTAGTGGCCGGCGGTCTGGTCGCCACAGCCAGCAGCGCGGTTACTATTAACAACGGCGACACCTATACAAATACGATCAATGTAAAGCTGTCGCTCAAGTCTACCAATGCCGTGTCTATGAATATCAGCAACAGCGCTGCGCCTGGCGGCTGGATAAATTATGTGGAACACAATAATAGCTATGCTTGGACATTAACTACCGGCGACGGCCTCAAAACTGTTTACGTGAAATACCGCGACGCGCTGGGCAATGAAGTTACTGTAACGGACGATATTTACCTCGACACGACAGCGCCGGCCGGAACTCTGGAAATTAACGGCGGCGAGGCGTTGACCAAAAATCCGGTTTTGCGATTAACGTTATCCGCGTCCGATGCCGGCAGCGGATTGGCCAGCGTGAATATCAGCGAAACGAACCTGTTGTCCGCAAGCTGGCAATCTTGTGAGGCGGATTTTGAATATACATTAAATGACCAGACACGCAATCAGGAAAAGACCATATATGTTTGGTTAAAAGACCAGGCCGGAAATATCAGCGCGGCGGTTACCCGGAGTATTTACCTGACCGATGTTGGCGGCAGCGGCGGCGAAGTGAAAATAAATAATGACATGCCGTATACAAATACACGTAATGTAACGCTGGCTTTTAGCGAAATTCACGCTGAGGCTTACGATATGCAGATTTCCGATGACGCCGCTGCCCGGTGGGTGAGCGTAAATACAGCTCTGGACTGGACTTTATCATCCGGCGACGGAACAAAAATTATCAGTGTCGAGTACCGAAACATGGCCGGCAATGTTACGTGGAACGGGGACAGCGGCACGATCATACTGGACACAACAGCGCCGGCCGGAACTCTGGAGATCAACGGCGGCGGAACTACGACCGACACCAAAGTGCTGAGATTGAAATTAACCGGACCAGACGACGCGGTCAGCATGAATATCAATGAGACGGACGCTTGGCTGAACTGGCAGAGTTATTTGGCGCAAAGCGATTATACCTTGCTGGATACGGCGACTGGAAATAAAACTATTTATGTCTGGCTGAAAGACCGCGCGGGAAATATCAGCGCGACTATTTCGGCGGGCATAATTTTAACTGACGCCGCCGGCAGCACAGTCCCCGATGCCGCCGCTCCAGCCGCGGATGCGCCAATCGGCAAGAAAATTTATTCGTATCCCAATCCCGCGCAGCCGCGCAAAGAAGATGTAACAATTGTTTACGGCACGGACAAAGACGGCACGGTAAATATTTATCTTTACAATTTATTGGGCGAGAAAATCTGGTCAGCGTCCGGTTACGCGAAAGCCGGCGAAAAAAATAAAGTTATCTGGAACGGCCGCGATGCTTACGGCGCGGAGGTCGGCAACGGCGTTTATATTTTGCTGCTGGCCAATGAACAGAAAAAAGTTTTGGCCAGAGGGAGGCTGACGGTGCTCGATGATTAAACGCGGCTTGGCTATATTATTGTTTTCTTTTTGCCTGGGCGCTGGTTC
This sequence comes from Candidatus Termititenax aidoneus, assembly GCA_003864455.1. GTDB lineage: Bacteria > Margulisbacteria > Termititenacia > Termititenacales > Termititenacaceae > Termititenax > Termititenax aidoneus. Next base: position 1,874 of record BGZN01000031.1, read on the forward strand.
GCGGCAGGCAGTCGCTCTGGATGCTTTGAGCATTGGCGCGGACGCCGCGGCGCGCGGCGGCGCTTATCTGGCCGGCAGCCGGAGCGGTCATTACGGCTTTCAAAATTACGCTTTTTTGGCGCAGCAGCCGGCGCCGCGCCTTTCCTTGACCGCCTTTGATCTGATCAGTGAGGTCAATTATTTTTCCGCCGCGTACAGCCAGAATAATTTTAGCCTGGGACTTTTGCGCGTGCAGGAATCCGGCGGCGAGTTGCGGGACAAGGCCGGCAATCTGCAGGGCGGGGAGATTAACTATACGGACAGCACGTTTTACGGCGCGTACGGCTTTGCTTTAGGCCGGCTTTCGCTCGGACTGCGCGGCAAATTGCAAAGCAAATATTTTTCGGAAGCGGAAGTTTCGGCAGTTGGTTTGGCGCTGGACTTGGCCGGCGCGTATCAAGCGCAGCCTTATTTGCTGCTGGGCGCTGAGTTGGGCAATATTCTGGCGACTGAAATGGCTTGGTCTAACGGATTGGCGGAAAATTACGGCCGGTCTTTGGGACTGGGCGCGCTTTTCAAAGTTTTTGGCGCGGATGGTTATTGGCCGGATTATAAACAACCGCTGCATCTGTACGCGGATATTCGCGCACTGGCTGTGGATTATTTTTGGAGCGCCGGCGCGGAATACTGGCTTTGTGATTATATTGCTCTGCGCGGCGGTCTGAAGCAGGCGCGCGATGCGCGCGAGGAGCAAAGCGCCAAAACGCTGCAGTTTGCCGCTGGCGTGGGCTTCAATTTCGCCAATTTTTATTTTGATTACGCTTACGATTCCGGCGATGCCGTCGCGGAAAACATCACGCATTTTTTCACGATCTCTTATTGGTGGGATGCGCCGCCGCCGCCGGAAACTAAAACAATCAAAGGCGTCGAAGGCGTCAGCAAAGCCAAGAAAAACACCAAGAAATATAAACGGACTTTCCGCTCTACTTTAAACAGCTCTGAGCAGTAGACTTTTTAATTTTGATTGGCTTTTTTGGTCCGAATATTTTCCAGCGTGATGTCCCGATTTTGTTTGGCCAAGCCGTTATTGGGATTGACCTTTAGCGCTTTTTGAAAACAAGACAGCGCGGCCTCGTAATTTTGCAGGTCATTATTCAAATAACTGCCGTAACTGATAAAAACATGCTCGTCTTCGACGCCGAGAGCAATGGCTTTTCTCCAGTCTGCCGCCAATTCTTTTTGACTGGCCTTGAAATTTTTTTCTTTGAGCAACGCGCGTCTTTGGTACAGCTTGCCGTCCTGAGGATTGAGCTTGATGGCGCGGTCATAATCCGCCAGCGTAGCTTTGTAATTTTCCATTCCGTAATTGGCGTTGGCGCGGTTGGCGTAATACAGCGGATTGGCGGGGTCCAATTGGATCGCTTTGTTGTAGTCCGCCAGCGCTTTTTGATAAAAATAAATCTGAATGTAAGCGTTGGCGCGTCCGAAATAACTCACCTTGTCCCGGGGGTCAGTCTGAATAGCCTTGGTGTATTCTTTAATCGCGCCATTGTAATTGCCGGCCTCGTATTTGCGCAGACCGCGGCTGTTATATTTTTCCGCGGTAAGCGGCGTTTTGGGCGCGGCCAAAAACAACAAAATTCCAGCGATAATTGCGATCACCAGCGCAGCCAGTATGCCGAGCCTGTAAAATGTTTTGCTTTTCATGAATTCCCCCCAGTTTGAAAACTTAGACTTAATTATAGCATAAAGGCGCTGTGGAAACCTGTTAAAAATTTGAATCGATTTGAACAAATTGACGATATATTTAGGCAAGGGAGCAGGTTATGCGCAAAGTTATGCTAATGCTCTTTTTAGCGGTTTGGGGGTATGCCGAGGTTTTTTCCGGCTGTGTTGTCCGCAGCGGCAAATGGGATAATTACGGCTTTACAGTGCGGCTTTACAATGCCGGACAAACATACTCGGCTGTTACCGCGGTCAACGGCCGATTTGCGCTGAATGTTCCGCCGGACGATTACAAATTGTCTGTGGCCAATCAAAACGGCGAAATTATTGCCGAAGAACAAACTCTAGACTTTTCCGCTTATTATCTGCTGCGCTTGGCCGGCGCGCAGGCTAAAGACAATTTGCTTTTGGCGCTGACTACTTTGGTGATAACCGCGGCTATGCTGCTGCTGGCGGTTTTGGTTTGGCTGGTCAAGCGTCCGGCGCGGCGTTCGATATGTTTGCTGCTGCTGGCCAGTAGTTTTGCGCTGTACACCGCGACCGACGCCGCGCAGGATTTGCTGGCTTTGAGCGGCCTGGAGTCTTTAGCGGGCACATTGTTTTTCTTGAAGCATATCGGCTTGGCCTGGTTCGGTTATTTGTTTTTCCGTTTTTGGCGCGCCGATCTTGGCCGGCTGCGGCTGCTGCCCTGGTCTGAAACACTGATCATTTGCACCTGGCCGGGGCTGGGACTGGACAGCGCTTTTGAAAATTTTTGGTTTTTTAGTTTTGCGCAGCTGCGGCTGTTGATCATGCTGCAATTGTTTTTGTTTATCCTGGCCGGGGTGCTGACTGTTTTCCTGCGCTGGCTGCGGGAAAAAGACAATTGGCGCAAACGCACGCTGGCGGTTACGCAGTCGGTTTTTGTTTTGCTTTTATTTTTGCTTGGCGTGCTGGTAGTCTGGCCGCTGCTCTACCGGCAGGGCGCGGAATTTTTTGACCGGCAGTATATTTTGACCGCGCTGATTTTCGGCCTGATCATTTTTGTCTGGCTGTCCTGCGCGGAAATTTACCAGCATGTTTTTCAAACGCAGCTCTGCTTGGAGAGGCAGGAGCGTTTGAGCGCGCTCGGCAAATTGGCTTCCGGTCTGGCGCATGAGATCAAAAATCCGCTGGCGGCTTTGCACAATCTGGTGGCTGTTTTGCCGCAAAATTACCGGCAGGCGAAATTCCGCGCCGAGTTTATGGAAATCGTGCCGCGGCAGATCGAGCGGATCAATCATCTGGTGTCCGGTTTACTGGACTTGAGCCGCGCCGGTGACGGACAAAAAATTAAATTTAATCTCAGCCAGCTTTTGGAAAAAAGTCTGGCGCTGCTGGCCGGACAAGCCGTCAAGCAGAATGTCTGTCTGGAAAAAAGTATTGCTCCGAATATTTGGTTTAAAGGCCAGACCAACGCGCTGGAACAGGTTTTTTTGGATCTGGGTCTCAATGCACTGCAGGCCATGCCGCAGGGCGGCGTCTTAAAAATAACTCTCCTAGAAAACAAAACCCTGATCTTTCAGGATAACGGCTGCGGCATTAGGCCGGAAATTTTGCCGCAGATTTTTGACCCGTTTGTTACGACCAAAAAATCCGGCACCGGACTGGGCTTGAGCATTGTCAAGAAAATTCTCGACGCGCACAAGGTAAAAATCGAAATCACCGCCAAATGGAAACAAGGCGCGGCGGTAACTTTATTTTTTTATTGATTGTCTGGAGAAGCCGCGTAAATGCCGGTCGGCGGTGGATTCCAAATATTTGGCGGCGTCCAGCGGCAGCGCATAGCCGCGTTTTTGCCCCCAGACCAGATATTTATAAACCAGCCACGGGTCAGCGGAAGCGCGGGTCCAAAACTCGGCGAAAAGCTCCGCCCAATCCGGCTGCAAGTCCAGCAGCCCGGCCGTAAATTCCGCGCTGTTTAGACGCTCTTGCAGCAGTTGTTTTTTTTCAGGTTCGCTGCTTTTTTGCCAAAAAATCTCCAGCGCGGCCTGCCGCAAATATTTATTGGCGTGTTCTAAATACTGGACGATTTCCGCTGCGGATTGTTCGGCGATGCTGTTTTTGAAAGTTTCCAGCTCGGCCGCGGATAAAAACTTTTTGTCCGTCAGGTCCGGCGGCGCGGAATTTAGCGGAGGCTGTTTTTGCCCGCAAAAATTGCAAAACTTGGCCTCAGAGTTGAGGAGTTTTTTGCAGGAAGGACATTTTCTCTGCGCGCTGGCCATAGCTGCCGTATATTGTATGCTATAATTTTTTAATGCGCAAAGGATTTATTTATATCCGTTTGCAGATTTATTTTACGCTGCTGGTTTTGGTTATCGGCAGCGCCATGTTTCTGGCCTGGAATATTTGGCAAAAAAATTTGCAGCTGCATACGCGGCTCAAAGAAAATCTGCTGGTGCAAAATGTTTTGGATAAAATGGCCGAGGATATTCTTTACGCGGAAAAAATTGACGTGCAGGCTGACCGCCTGCTGCTGACCAAGGACGGCGTGGATTATTTATATTTTCTGAATAATCAGCGCCTGGCGCGGCGCAAAGACGCCAATCTTTATTTGACACCGGCCAAGATTGTTTTACATTCGTTGTCTTTTGAGCAGGAAAACGGCATTCTGCGCTTGGTCCTGTCCGGCGAAAAACAAATCTGGGACAGAATGGTGCGGCTTTGAAAAACGGAATAAAAAAAGGTTTTGCTTATCCGGCGGCTCTGCTGATTTTAAGCGTCTTGCTGCTGGCGGCCGCTTTTTTCTCCCTGACGCTGGGTTTTTGGCGGCAAAATATCCGCGCGGACCTGGCGGCGTTGCAGGCGCGCAAAATGGCTGAAAGCGCGGCTGTGTATTATCGGGAGAAACAGCCGCAGCTCGCGCGGACGCAGGGCAAATTAAAAATTGACGCGGACGTTTTGCTGCAATTGGACGGCGTCGATGTGGTTTTTGACGGCGCCGGTTTTCGGATCGCGGCAGTCTTGGAGGATATTTATTTTGTGGGCTATGCCGGTTTGCGTTCCGCACCGCAAGCCGTCTATGTGTTGTATACTAAAGCAGGGGGAAAATTGCAGCCGTGGCGCGAATAATTTTTTTCTTTTTATGTTTTTTTGTTTTGCTCCGGGCGGAATATCTGCCGAATAAAATTTTGGTGGAGTTAAAGCCGGGCAGCCTGACTGTCCAGTCCGGGAGCAGCGCGGCGGAAGTTTCGCTGAGATTAGAAAAACTGCTGAATAATTACGGCACGGCGGAGATCAAAAAAGTTTCTGACACTCCGCGCGGCCGCGGGTTGTTGCAATCTTCCGCCGCTGATCCTCTGGCCGATTATTACTCCGTGGAATATCCGGCTTCTATAAATGTGGAACTGCTGGTCGAGATTTTGAAAAACGATCCGGAAGTGGCCGCTGCCCAGCCGGTGTTTATATATAGAATACAGGCAACGCCGGATGATAAAAAATATTTAAATCAAGCCTGGTATTTTGACTTAATAAACGCGCCGGCTGGCTGGGATATTACGACGGGCAGCACGGCGGTAAAAATTGCAGTGGTCGATTCCGGTGTCGCGCCGCATAGTGATTTAGACCTTGACACTGCGGGCTGGCGGGATTTTGTAACTGAAAACAATCTATCTCCTGTAGACCCTAACGGCCACGGCACTATTGTGGCTGGTCTAGCCGCGGCAATCGGTAATAACGACACGGGCATAACCGGTCTGGACTGGAACGCCAAGATCCTGCCGGTCAGAGTTATGAACGATAATGGCGCAGGCGATACAACAGCTATTGCAAAAGGCATAAAACATGCCGCGGATCAGGGCGCTGATGTTATTAATATGAGTTTTGGCGGACTCAGCGACAGCCTCGACAATGCTCTAGAAAAGGCTTGCGATTATGCGCACAGCAAAGGCTCTATTTTGGTGGCGGCGGCCGGTAATATTGGAGGAAACATATACGCCGACTCAATTGTTTATCCGGCCGTTTATGAAAATGTGCTGAGCGTGGGTAGTGTAAACAACATCGGCAATCGCTCGATATTTTCGGTTAAAAATCCTAATGTCATGGCGCCGGGGGAAAAGATGTTTTCTACAGATAAATCCGGCGATTATTCTAATCAGTCTGATGATGGCAAATACTTTGACGGCACTAGTTTTGCCGCGCCGCTGGTCAGCGGCCTGATGGGTTTGCTGCGCGCCCAAAATCCGACTGTGAACCCGCAGGAAGCCATGGAGATAGTAAAGAAAACCGCCAAACCAGCCGGCAGTTTTGTGGAGTACGGCTGGGGAATTGTCGATGTTTATCATGCGCTGACCCGCGTTCCTTATCCGCGCGATTCCGGCGGCGGCAAAAATTTAAAAGTTCTTTCTGCGCCCAATCCGGCGCAGCGCGCGGTGAATTTTTCTTTTCCGCTGGATGAGCCGGTGGACAATGTGCGGATCTATATTTACGACCAGCGCGGCCGCAAAGCGCAGGAGCTGGATTATGGCTCAAGTTTGCTGGGCAGTATGTATGTAACGCCGGAATGGGATTTGCTGGGCGCTGACGGCAGAGCTTTGGCCAACGGCTCTTATATTTATGTGGTCAAAGCCACGACCAAAGACGGCTCGGTGAAATACGGGAAAAATATTTTGAGTATAGTGCGCTAATTCTGCTTGGCCTCATTCCAATATTTGTCCAGTTCCGCGGCGGAGCAGTCTTTGAAATCTTTTTGGTCTTGCCGCAATTTTTCCTCGATTTGGCGAAAACGGGACTCAAATTTGCCGGTGGATTGCCGCAGCGCGCTTTCGGCGTCAATGTCCAACTGGCGCGCGAGATTGACCAGCGAAAAAAGTATGTCGCCAAATTCATCAATAATTTTACCTTGGACATTGAGCGGAGTATCCTGCGGATACGCTGTCGAAATGTCCGGCGCGGCTTCTTCAAATTCTGCGATTTCCTCTTTGATTTTTTCCAAGACCGACCGCGTTTCAGTAAAGTCGAACCCGACCCGCGCCGCTTTTTTCTGCACTTTTTCCGCGCGAAACAAAGCCGGTAAATTGCGCGGCACGGAATCTAAAATACTTTGGGCGGACTGCTGGCTTTTTTCTGTTTTTTTGATTTGTTCCCAATTTTGCCAAATCTCGTCCTGTCCGCTGACCTGAGCGTCCGCGAAAACATGCGGATGCCGGCGGATCATTTTGTCCGTGATAGCGCGCGCCACGTCGGTAAAAGTGAAATTATTTTCTTCTTCGGCGATGACGCTGTGCAAAACTATTTGCAAAAGCAAGTCGCCCAATTCCTCCTGGAATAAAGCCAGGTCTTTTTTGTCCAGCGCGTCAAGCGCTTCGTAAGTTTCTTCCAGCAAATAAGGCTTGAGTGAATCATGCGTCTGCACTCTGTCCCAGGGACAGCCGTCCGGCGCGCGCAGTTTGCGGATCGTGTCCAGCAGGCGGTTAAACTCGTCCATTGGAAATTGTTTTGTCCGGCAAAGGCTTTTGGCCGGGGTCTAAGGCTGGCTCGTCGCTGGAAAGAATGTCGGGATTGATCTCGATCTTGGCCGCGCCGCGGACCTTGGCAAACCAGCGGTCGTAAATTTCATTTTCTTTTTTGCGGAGCAGATACTTTTTGGCTTCGGAAGATTCGCTCTGATCCGTAAAAAGCTCCTGATTGCTTTCCAGGAAGCCGTTCAATTCTTTGTCCGAAACATCAGTCTTTTTGGCCAGCGTTTTTTTGATCTTTTCGGCGACCAAGCGCGAGCGCACGCCGTCGAGTAATTCCGCGGAGTTGATGTGCTCCTGCGCCAGCGTTTCCTCAAATAATTTTTGCGAGGGAAATCCGGCGCGCAGTCTGGCGATTTCCTCCTGCACATCAGCGGAAGTAACCACGATATTCATTTTGACGGCCTGCTGGCGCACCAGCGTTTGATTGATCATGTCGTCGATGATCGAGCGCTGCGTGGTGGCTAAAATAAATTTGCCTTCCTCGGACTCAAGATCGATGCTGTTTTGATCGATCAATGTGGTTTTGGCGGAGGCCAGCGCTGTTTCAAATTCTGCCAGCGGAATAGTTTCGCCGTTGACCAGCGCGGCGTAAGGCCTGGCAGCTGCGCTGCAGCTCAATAAAACGCTGAAAAGTACCAGAAGAAGTTTGCGCATATACGCCTTTATTTTAGCATATTATAATCGGCTTATGGACGGCGAATTTAAGCTGGGTAATTTGACACTGCGCGGCAAAACTCTGGCCGCGCCGCTGGCCGGCATTTCCGACCTGGTGTACCGCGAAATCTGCCTCGAACACGGCGCTGGCCTGACCTATACCGAGATGATTTCCACGGCTGGTTTGGCGCGGCAAAACCGCAAAACGCTGGGTTATTTGGCGACGCGCCGCGACCGGCCGGCGGGCGTGCAGCTTTTTGGCAAAAATCCGGAAGAGTTTGCGCGGGCGGTGGATTTTTTGGCGGAAAACACGGACTTTGCCTGCATCGACATCAATATGGGCTGTCCGGTGCGCAAAGTAGTCAGCTCCGGCTCCGGCGCGGCGTTAATGCAAAATCTGCCGCTGGCGCGGGAGATCATTGAGATAACCGCCGCCAAATCTCCAGCGCCGGTTACAGTAAAATTTCGCCTCGGCTGGGACGCGCGAAATCTGAATTTTTTGGAGCTCGGCAAAATTGCCGAACAAGCCGGAGCAGCGGCGGTAACTTTGCACGCGCGCACCAGACAGCAGGCTTATACCGGACAGGCGGATTGGAGCAAGATTAAAGAATTAGCCGCGGCTGTGCGAATACCGGTGATCGGCAACGGCGATGTGAAAAATCGGGCGGATGCCGGCGCGCTGCTGGCGCAGACCGGCTGCGCCGCGGCCATGATTGGCCGCGCGGCGATCGGCAATCCGTGGATATTTGAGACGGAAGATATTGAGCCGTCGCCGCAGCAGCGCGCCGCCATGTACCTCGAGCACACGCGGCGGTTATTGCAGTACAAGCCGGACAATGAGCATAAAACTATCGCGGAAATGCGCAAATTTGCGGCGCGGTATATCAACGGCTTTACCGGCGCGGCGGAACTGCGGCGGAAAATAAATGTTATCAGCGGCTATGCCGCGCTTGAGAAATTGCTGCGCGGGGTTTTAAATCCCGCATAGACAGACGTTTTGTTTTTTCTCGGGGTTGCTTTTTGCGGCTGCCGCGCGCAGTAGAGCTGTCGTCTGATTTAGTCCGCCGCGCCTTTTCCCATTGCTCCAGAGTCGGCAGATCGGCGGCCTGGGCTTCTAAACGCGTGGCGTCGGAAATAGTGTGCAGACCGGAAAACAACTTGCGCGGATTTTTCGCGCCGCAGTACGGACAGCTTATTTTTTCACTGCCGAAAATCAACTCAGAAAATTTTTTCCGGCATTGGCCGCAGGCAAAATCAAAAACCGGCATAAAGTTTATCCAGCAGCTCATGGCCGCGCGCCACATACAGTCCGGATTTTTTAGCGGTTTTCTCCGAATATTTTTGCAGCCGAAACGGACGCGGTTTGGCCGAGTCAAAATAAACAAATGGCACCGGTTCGCCGGAATGAGTTTTGAGGCAGATCGGCGTGGGGTGATCGGGCAGGATCAGCGCGCGAAAGGGGATTTTTTTCTTGAATAATTCCTGGCAAATCGGCCCGACTATCCTGCGGTCAAAATCTTCGATGGCCTGGATTTTTAGTTTTATATTGCCCATGTGTCCGCACTCGTCCGGCGGCTCGACATGCACTATAACAATGTCCTGTTTTTTTAGAGCGCGCAGAGCGGCGCGTGCTTTGCCGGCGTAATTGGTGTCGAGAAATCCGGTTACGCCTTGGACGCGCAGCGGCTTTAATCCGGCGTAATGCCCCAGCCCGCGGATCAGATCTACAGCCGTGATGACCGAGCCGGTCAATTTATATTTTTGCGCGAGTGAAGTCAGCTTTGGCGCTTGGCCTTGCCCCCACAACCAGATTTGCGTGGCTTGGGTTTTTTCTCCGGCCAAAATTTTTTGCGAAGCGCTCATCAGTTGATTGAGCAGCGCGTCTCGGGGCAGATATTTTTTGACGTTTTGTCCGGTGATGTCGTGCGGCGGCGTACAGTTCACGCGGAGATTGCCGTGTTTGATGACGCAGAGATGGCGGTAGCTCACGCCCGAATAAAATTTAATTTGCGCACTGCCCAGAGCGTGATTGAGTTTTTTAATCAGTTTGCGCGCGGCCGGAGTTGCAATATGACCGGCGGTAAAATCCCGCATCCTGCCGTTTTGTATAGTTACCAGATTGCAGCGAAAAGCCACATCGGACGCGCCGAGTTTGACACCCATGGCGGCGGCTTCGAGCGGCGCGCGGCCGGAGTAATACCGGCGCGGATCGTAGCCAAATATAGACATATTGGCGATGTCCGAGCCCGGCTTCATGCCGCGCGGGACGTTTTGCGCCAGGCCGGTCAGACCGGCGGAAAGCAGTTTGTCGATGTTTGGGGTGCGCGCGGCTTCCAGCGTAGTCTGCCCCCGCAATTCCTTGAGCGGCCGGCCGGACATGCCGTCGCCGATCATTATTAAATATTTCATGAAATTATTTTAACACAAGCGGCTGTTTACGTTGACATTTTTAGTCCGGCAAATATCTTTGCCCGCGCGAACACAACTTTCATGTCAAACTAGTTTCATGATAAACTTTACTGTATTTTTTGCGCCCGTAGCTAACTTCGCTCGCTACGCGAGTTTGTTGCTCTCACTTCACGTCGCTAACGCTTGTGAAGTTCGAGTCAGGGGATAGAATATGTTAAACTTTACTGTATTTTTGCGCCCGTAGCTCAGGGGATAGAGCGTCTGCCTTCTAAGCAGAGGGTCGTATGTTCGATTCATACCGGGCGCGCCAGTTTAAGCAGTTATACGGGCGTTATAAGAAAGAAAGCTTTTTGGTTATTGAGAAATCCCACCAAAATCCCACACTATTAGGGAGTATTTAGTTTAAGCATTGCTTCTTGTTTGGTTTGATTATTTAGAAAAGCGTAATGTTTTATAGTAACCTGCGTACTGCTATGTCCTAAAATTTCAGCAACGATTTGAGGTGATATACCTTTTTGCACTAATCGTGAAGCAAGAGTTTTTCTAAAGGTGTGCATAGAAACATCTTTTAAGCCTGCTTTTCTTACCGTATTAGTAACGGTTTTTTTGAAAGACTTAATCCGCTCCCCGGACTCATTGCAAAAAACATATCTTTTTTGCTGTTCTTGACGCTTCATAATTTTGCTTGTTAAAGGGTTAATCCAGTTTTCGGATAAAAATTGCAATGCGGATTTTAGGGTAGAGGTTATCGGTATCGTTCGTGATTTTTTGTTTTTTGAAATTTCCGCTCTAACAGTAATATAGTTGTTCGTATAGTTAATATCGGAGAATAAAAAATTAGATAGTTCATTATGTCTAAGGCCAGTTTGTAAGCAAACAGTGATTACATATTGCGCCCAAGCAGTAGCATTATCTAAAAGTTGTTTTTCCTCTTCGACAGTTAAATAACGCTCCCTTACGTTTTCGGGTAGTTTTCCTATGCGCTTTGAGATGTACGGATTATTTTTTATGTAACTGTTTGTAATGGCGTGGTCGCATATTTGTTTGAGGGTAAGCAAGTCAATATTAACAGTACGGTTGCCTGTTTCTTTAGCTCGTGTGTTCTTAAAAAGCATAATGTCTTCGGTGGTTATTGTGTCCATTTTCCTGTGCTGAAAATATTTTTTTAAATGATTACAAGCATTAAGATACACTTTTACAGTTTTGGGTTTTAGGGCTTTGTTGTCCAGATAAGCAGGCATATAGTTTTCGTCAACAAACCGGGAAAAAGACACAGGTTTAAATTCCACCCAGCCGTATTTATTAGCAATCAGCTGTTGTTCAATTTCGGCTCTGCGTCTTTTTGCCTGTTCTTTATTGCGAAAACTGTCTGATCTATATTCTATTCCATTTGCTGTATAGGTACGGAAGCAAACCTCGTAAGATTTGCTCCCGTCTTTTAGTGTGCGCGTCCGAATACTTGCCATTGTTTTATATCCTTAGACTAGTTATATGATGCGCGCTAGTTTTATGTTCACGGATTGCCTATTGTTGTCTAACCAAGCAAGAATGTCGGGCTTTGAGTAGCGGATATTCCTGCCGAGTTTTACGATTGGAATAGCTCTAATCCGTGTCCAGTATTCAACAGTCTTTTCGCGCACCTGCAACAATTCCGCAACCTGCTTTTTGGTTATAATGTCCGGCATAGTTACTCCTCGCTCCCTTTTTCCTCAAACAGGTCATCAACTAGTGCGCCCTCTTTCAAAGTCAGTCCTTTTAGACAGCGCGTGTTGTCTTTTTTAATCCTGCTTACTTCTCTGGGGTAAAAGTTAAGGATTTGCCTTGATAATCTATCGGGGGTTTTTTGCGCCTTGTCGTACTTGTCGTCAGGGTTTGTCCATCTTGATTTACCGTTGCCGCTATTCTCATCATATATACCTTGCTGACCGCACCACTGTATATAAATCTCATGAACTTTCGCTGACTCAATGACCCCTGTGTAGTCCAAAACAAACGTTTCATCAATGAACTGCCGGATATGTGAAGTTTTTAACTGTCCTAGAGTAATTGCTTCCATATCGTTAGGGGTTATTTCTTTTTCTACGCAAAGCCGTTCGGCTGTCTGCGCGATAAGCCTTAATAAGCCCCCTTGAATGGCGATTGTCCGTTCACTGGCAGGGTCTCTTAATGTAGGGTCAGCTTTATACTCATTTCCCCTGTTGGGGTCAGGTTTATCAACAAATGAATTGGGAAAATTGATAATGTGCAACCTGCGCTTCATTGCGAAACTTATATCCCCTATAGCAGGTTCTTTGTTTATGGCAAAGAATGGCACAGCATACAGCCGTACAAATATCGGGTCTTTATGCTTCTGCTCTATGGACACCATATCACCAGAGGTCAAAGCTTTAAGTTGGGCGTTTTCACTAATACGGTTGGTTCTGTTTTCCGTGCTAATGTTAATTCGTTTCCCCAGTAACCCTGCCAGATGAAACCGTTCGTTCATTGCTTCGAGTGAAACATTAGATACGCTAAGCCCAAAGATTTTTTGTACCATTGAATTTAGCAATACGCTTTTGCCGTTAGCCCCTACGCCGTAGCAAATTATAATAACGTCATAGTTTATGGAGTGGCGCAGGACAGGCAACATAGCAAAGGCTAGGGCTTCCAATACCTGCTTACGGTTGCTTTCACTGGGCAGTATTTGCTCTAAAAATTCCTCTGCTGTTTTGGTGTCAACCGCTTCGTCATATTCCACCTCGCCCTGAAATGTATAAATTTCTTTTTTGCTCTGGCAGAATATTACTTTCCCGTTCTTAATCCGCAACACACCATTTTTAACAGGGAAGGAATCCAGCGGCTCTATTTTATCTGGGGGTGTTAGGTTCATTACTTCCAAGAAGTAAATGATTTCTTGAATTACCCCACTAGACCTTTTTTCGTTTTCCGCAATCTTTAGGTGGCTATCATAAACTAATCGCCGAATTTCATAGGTTGAAAGCGGCCTAAAATATGTACCGTGCCTCTTGTGTAATGTCCCATAGATAGTTGCTAGTTCTTGTTCTAAGTATATTAACTCGGCGAGTTTATCTGCCGGTGTTTTTTCTGCTTTTTCATTATCCATTTTCTCTACTCCTTTCCATGTAGATTTTTTTTTGCAAGTTCTCGACATCTACGCCCTATCAACTGCTCAATTTGCCGTCGCGTAAGCGGTGTGTAGTACCCGACTTTTTTCTGATACAACGCGCCGTTGATACTTACTACGCCCTTTTTTTCGCATATCCACTCGGCGATTTCTTTGGCTAAGATTTCTTTACTCATTGCCTAGCTCCTCTCTTTTTTTATTTATTCTTTCCTGCAATTCGTTTAGGTGTTCTCGGTGGGATTTGTATTTGCTGATGCTTGTGGCTATGTTTGAAATTTCCATGTCTGACATAGGTGGGTTGCAGGGAATCATCTTTAAGCACATATATATTGTGTCTGTGCCTAGCCCTTGACGGTGTAAACTTCCGGCTATTGAGAAAAGCGCATTATGTCTTTCGCCTACTGGTATAGAATACTCGGCAGTTTGAGTAAACTTTTTGTCTGCTTTTATAGTAGAGTTTGTTCCGCCAGATACAGTTTTTTCCGGCGGATAAAAACGCTCCGGCAAGACCGGTAATACCTCAAAGTTGCTTGGCGGTATTTCCCAACCGTTCTTATTAAGGTAAACCAGATGCCCTGCACCCAGAACCTCGCCCTTGCCGGATATGCCTAAGTCTGCAAGCTTCGTCACATAAGGTAAGGGGCGGTTTGTTTTGCAATAAAAATGTGTCTTTTTATTTTCTGGCGTATTAGATAATGATTTTTCCTCTAACATGACGCACCTGCTTTGTTAAAGATCTCTTTAACATTGTGGTAGCTTTCTGCGTCATCGCAGTCGATAACAGCAACGTTATCGGGTAGCACACAAGCGAACCCATAATCTGGTCGTTTTGAAACATACGCCCAGATATTATTGATATCAGCCTGCTGTTTGTCCGCCCAAAACTTCCATTCGGGCGTTAAAACTCCCTTCCTCGGAAATAACGCCTTTTTCTTAATACCGTTGCCATCTTTTTCGATTTTGCAGGGGTAAATTTTGATACCCCATGCTGACATAACCTCTAAATCTTTCTTGCTTAACATTTTGCTACTCCTTTTTTGCTTTTTTTGTATTTGCGCAAATACGGGGAGTAGCGTAAATAAAATTTGAGTTTGTGGGTATGACCCAAAGAAGTGCCTGAAAGTGCCGTAAAGTACCGAGTGATAATATTAAGAAGTTACTAGGATTTTAGGGGGACTATTTCAATACCTGCATCGTCTATCCAGAAAAATTTCCCTAAGCTATAACTCTGTTCGTCCGTCCTAGTTTTATACCTAATCTTAAATCCATCAGGCAAGCCACATTTATGAAACGCTCGGGTTGCTTTTTTGCGTAACGCATCATAATCTTTGACAAAGATTTTCCTTTTGATATCCTTATCAAGAATTGGATTTGGATGTACCTTAGCTAACTCATAATAAAGATTGTATTGAGCCCCACTTAGCTTGACTTGTGTTTTTTTATTCTTGTTTTGGTAAGTTACACGGGATTGTTCGGGAATTATTTCTATTTTTCTTTCGCTATAAGTTTTTTCACTTTTCCGCCTAATTTTAAATAAGTTGCTTTTTTGTAACAGTAGTGAAATATCTTTTAACACGGCTAATTGCTTTTCTCTTAATCCTGTGTTTTCAATCGGGCTGACAAAACAGTTAAGAAATTCAGCCCCCATAAAAAAACTAACAATGCTTTTTTTGTTGTTTTTTAGAGAAGCGACAGGTATATATTTATCGCTAATCTTATTCCCAAATATAGCAGGAACGCCTACTGTTTTTGGTACAATTTTACTAAACTTAATATTTTTGATTTGTTTTTTTATTAATACGGTGTCGCATTGTTTTTTCTCGTTTTTTGTATAGTTTGTGTATGGCATTTCTAAAATTTTTGGCGCAACATTTAAAATTATTTTTAACAAATCCAAATCACTATTTCCACCTGCGCTTTTATATTTTAATTCGCTCAACTCATCAATATAATTTTCATCGTTAATAACGTCACCTATATTTCCATCATAAATCAGTTCCATTGCTGTTTCGCTTGGTTGCCTTATTAAAATTATCAAATTAATTCCGTTGTACTGTAATTCTTTGAGTAATTCTTTAAAATTGTTTTTGTGCGATGATGAGAGTAAATCTTTCCCTACAAGTTCTAAAACCCAAGTGTGATAATTTTCAAGATACACCTCTTTAATAGTTTTTCCCTCGATGACTTGTTTGTGGACATTAAAAAAACTACTATCATCACGCCAAAATGGTCTATCAAAATCAAATCCTTTTCGTCTAATGTTTCTTATATTGGGTGATTGAGAACCCATTAAACTATCAACAGATAAGCCATCAACAGAATCTGTAAAAACTAATATGCGTTTAGTTTGTTTTTTTGGCGTTTTGGTATTGCGCTTAGATAAAGTAAGTGGCTTTTTTGGTGTACTAGGTGTACTCATGCTGTATAAGGTACACCAAAGACACGAAAAAATAAACTTACTTTTTCTTAAATGTCTAAGTTCTCTCTGTTATTCCTGCAACCTCAAACGCTTTTCTCAATTTTTTCAGCGTCTTTGCTTCTATCTGCTTGACCCGCTTATGAGTAACGCCGCTCCGTAACCCTAACAGTTGGAACTCTTTTGTGCAGGCTATAAAGGAAATTTATACTCTAAAATACCATCTGAAAATAAAGCATATTTCAAGGTAGAAGCACTAATTCTAGTTCTTTTCGATTTTATAACCAGAGCCGTCATTCAGATACACTGCTCTATATCCGCTACGCTTAATTATGTTCTGCGCATTATTGTTAAAGTACAAAACATACTCTTTTTCAGACAAATTCTTCGTGTCGTTATAAATCTGTTCACGCACTGCGTAAAGCTCGTCTATGATTTTTTTTGTCGCTTCTGCTTCAGTCATTGTCTATCACCTCGGTTGGTGAAAATATGCCTATTCTTTTATAATTCTCCCTCAAATTTATACTTTCTGTCATAGTAATTGTTTTAACTTTTACTATGTGCTTAAAATTATAACTCACTACATAATCAAGGTCATTAACCGTAGATACTGCAATATGCAAAGCGTCTGTAGGGTATTTTTCAGGAATAACACCTTCTTTAATGTATATCATCGCCAATCTTTTAGCTTCCTCATTCACAGTCAAAGTAATCATTGAGTATTTCTCAATTAACGCAAACATCTGGTCAAACTTTTCTTTTGAGGCTTTTTCGAGTTCCTCTAAAACAGCGTCAGAAGTATAAGGTATATATTTTCCGTCTTTTATTTCCTCGAATAGTTTTATCGTATCTGCTTTCTTTTCAGGTGCATCATCAGCAAAAAGAAAATTAAAAACAGTAGTTTCTAAATATATTTTTGGTGTTTTCATAGTGTTTTATTATATCACACCATAATTGGTAATTTGCCGATTGTGCTTTTTGGTCAAATAATTTCTCTTATAAAACCTTGCAAATCGTTAAACCGCAATTCTGCCAGTTCGTCTAGCGGTGTAGGCATATCATTTACGATAATAACTTTACCGCCGTTCTTGATAACTGTTTTGGGGAAGTAAGCAACAGGCGTAACCACCAGCGATGAACCAAGCACAAGCATAAGGTCGGCTTTTTCAAGTTCCGCATAAGCGTTAGATAGTGTTTTTTCGTTTAACATTTCGCCGAAAAACACTATGTCGGGCTTGATTAGTCCATTGCATTTATCACAGTGTGGTACTTTATTGTTCTCAACGATAGGCACAATTTCTCCAAAAGAATATTTTCTCTGACAATCAGTACAATAATGCACTTCTGGCGAACCGTGTATTTCTATGACATTGCGCGAACCTGCTTTAGTATGAAGCATATCAATATTCTGGGTTATGACCGCACGAATAATATTTTTCTTTTCTAATTTTGCTAATGTTTTATGAATAATATTTGGCTTATACCTGTCTAAGCCATAAATAAAATCTTTAGTTTGAGTGTAATAATATTCTGGGTTTTGAAAGAAGTACCGCTTATCGAAAATCTTATCGGCATCAAAATCTTTATACAGTCCATTTTTACCCCGAAAATCACGAATACCTGATAACGTAGATACACCTGCGCCAGTTAGCGCAATTATGTGCTTTGAATTATTTAATAGACTTTTTAATTTGTCTGACATAGTTACACCATTATAAAAGATACGAATAGGTTTACTATAATATAATACCTTGAGGCAGGGGACACATCTTACTTTTAGAACGGGTAGACGGTGTGTCCTCTTTCTAATGCCTAAACTTCCCCTGTTATCCCTGCAAACTCAACCGCCTTTTTCAGTT